>NZ_JBLZPT010000008.1:0-208696 GCF_049199985.1 Pseudomonas kitaguniensis | reverse complement strand
AGGGCCGATGCATTCCTTATCGGCGTTTTGGGTGAAGGGGTGGGGCGAAGTCTCCCACGGTCTGTACTGGCTAGAGTCAGATGCTGGCTTTTAGTCCCACCACCCCTACAAGTCTAACCATACAAGCGGGCTTGCTCGCGATAGCATCTACCCGGTGTGCCTGCTGTATCGAGTTGCCTGCATCGCGAGCAAGCCCGCTCCCACAAAAGCGCGGCGACGCTGGCAGTCTCGCTAAAGCTCGCCAGCTGCCACATAATGCGCACCTCAACCGTGACAAGCCTGACTAAAAAAACTATGTCCTTGCCCAAGCATCACCTGGAATTGCTCAGCCCTGCCCGCGATGTCGCCATCGCGCGCGAGGCTATCTTGCATGGCGCCGACGCCATCTACATCGGCGGCCCAAGCTTCGGCGCGCGCCACAATGCGTGTAACGAGGTGAGCGATATTGCTCAACTGGTCGAATTCGCCCGGCGTTACCACGCCCGCGTCTTCACCACCATCAACACCATCCTGCATGACAATGAGCTGGAACCCGCGCGCAAGCTGATCCATCAGCTGTATGACGCTGGCGTTGATGCGTTGATCGTGCAGGACCTGGGCGTGATGGAACTGGATATTCCGCCGATTGAGCTGCACGCGAGTACCCAGACCGACATCCGCACCCTCGGCCGCGCGAAGTTTCTCGACCAGGCCGGTTTCTCGCAGTTGGTATTGGCCCGCGAGCTGAACCTGCAGGAAATTCGTGCGATTGCCGACGAAACCGACGCCGCCATCGAGTTCTTTATTCACGGCGCCTTGTGCGTGGCGTTCTCCGGGCAGTGCAATATCTCGCACGCGCAGAATGGCCGCAGCGCCAACCGTGGCGACTGCTCGCAGGCGTGCCGCCTGCCGTACACCTTGAAAGATGACCAGGGCCGCGTGGTCGCCTTTGAAAAACACTTGCTGTCGATGAAAGACAACAACCAGAGCGCCAACCTGCGCGCGCTGGTGGATGCCGGTGTGCGTTCGTTCAAGATCGAAGGCCGCTACAAAGACATGGGCTATGTGAAGAACATCACCGCCTATTACCGCCAGCGCCTCGACGAAATCCTCGAAGACCGCCCGGACCTGGCCCCTGCGTCCAGCGGGCGTACCGCGCATTTCTTCCTGCCCGACCCGGAAAAAACTTTCCACCGTGGCAGCACTGACTACTTTGTCAGTGACCGCAAGATCGATATTGGCGCCTTCGATACCCCGACCTTTACCGGCCTGCCGGTCGGCGTGGTAGAAAAAGCCGGCAAACGCGACCTGCAAGTGGTCACCCATGAGCCGCTGTCCAACGGCGACGGCCTGAATGTGCTGGTAAAACGCGAAGTGGTGGGTTTTCGCGCCAACATCGCCGAGCCTAAAGGCGAGTTCGAAGAAGACGGCGAAAAGCGTTACCGCTACCGCGTCGAACCGAATGAGATGCCGGCCGGCCTGCATCAGTTGCGCCCCAACCACCCGCTGAACCGCAACCTCGACCATAACTGGCAGCAAGCCCTGCAGAAGACCTCGGCCGAACGCCGTATCGGTTTGTCGTGGG
Source organism: Pseudomonas kitaguniensis (assembly GCF_049199985.1). Taxonomy (NCBI): domain Bacteria; kingdom Pseudomonadati; phylum Pseudomonadota; class Gammaproteobacteria; order Pseudomonadales; family Pseudomonadaceae; genus Pseudomonas; species Pseudomonas kitaguniensis. The sequence goes on along the minus strand of NZ_JBLZPT010000008.1, from coordinate 207,132 downwards.
CCGCTCGCTTGCGCGAAGACCAGTTGCACGTGACCGCCACCAGCGAAGAAGGTATCAGCGCCAGCGTCACCCTGCCCGGCCCGTTCGGCGTGGCCAACAAGCCGGAACAGGCGCTGGACACTTTGCGCGACCTGCTCGGCCAGCTCGGCACCACCGAGTACCACGCCACCGCTGTCGAGCTGGATGCACCGCAGGCGTTCTTCATCCCCAATTCGCAGCTCAAGGCATTGCGCCGCGAAGTGATCGAAGCACTCACCGCTGCACGCATCGCCGCTCACCCGCGCGGTGGGCGCAAGGCCGAGACTTCGCCGCCGCCGGTGTACCCCGAAGCGCACCTGTCGTTCCTGGCCAACGTCTACAACCAGAAGGCGCGCGAGTTTTACCATCGTCACGGCGTGAAGCTGATCGACGCCGCCTTCGAAGCCCACGAAGAAACCGGCGAAGTGCCGGTGATGATCACCAAGCACTGCCTGCGTTTCTCGTTCAACCTGTGCCCAAAACAGGCGAAGGGCGTGACCGGCGTGAAAACCAAAGTGGCGCCGATGCAGTTGATTCATGGCGACGAAGTGCTGACCTTGAAGTTCGACTGCAAGCCGTGCGAGATGCATGTGGTGGGCAAGATCAAGGGGCACATCCTTGGGTTGCCGCAACCGGGCAGCGTGGTGGGGCACATCAGCCCGGATGATCTGCTCAAGACCATCAGCCGCGCACCGCACTGACTGAAAAGCGGGCCTGCTATGGCGAGCTCGCTGATCACAGCGGCCTGCTGGCCACAGCAGGCCTGCGTGGCAGCGTCCAGCCCCGCTGCAACCCCGCAGCCGCCAACAGAATCGCCGCCACCCCCAGCCATTGCAGCCAGCCCAGGCGATGGCCGAAGGCAATCCAATCGACAAAAATAGCCGCAACCGGGTAGATAAACGACAGCGCTCCAGTAATCGCGGTGGGCAGCTTTTGGATCGCACCGTACAGCAATACATACATCAAGCCGGTGTGTACCACGCCCAGCGTGATCAGCGCCGCCCAGCTATTTGAGGCGGCGGGCAAACTGTTCCAGGGCACTAACGGCGCCAGCAGCACCGCGCCGGTGACCACCTGGATCAACGCCATCAAGTGCGGCGGCACGTCCTTCAGGCGCTTGATGATCAGCGCTGCAATTGCATACAAAAATGCCGCGCCCAGCGCCAGCAACACACCGGCCAGGTAATCAGCCGCGCCACTTTGCTGCTCGCCGTGGGCGGTGACAATCGCCAACATGCCCAGGAACGCAACGCCCAGCCATGTGAGTTTTTGCAGCGTGATCTTTTCGCCGAGAAACACCGCCGCCAGCATCACCAACATAAACGGTTGCACGTTGTACACCGCGGTACTAATGGCAATCGACGCGCGCGAATAGGATTCAAACAACAGCAGCCAATTACCCACGATGGCCACGCCGCTGAGCATCGCCAAGGCGAATTGGGTCGAGGTGATCAGGTCGAGCCGCAAGTAACCCAGCAACGCACACACCCACAGCAACGTCAGCGCGCCAATCACGCAGCGCCAGAACACCACTTCGATCACCGACACACCCGCCACCAGCACGAACCAGCCAATGGTGCCTGAGATCAGCATAGCGGCGACCATCTCCCACGAACCTCGACGAACTGCTTTGTGCATAATTGATGCTCCTCGGATGAGGCACAATTATGGCAATCTGGCGGTCGACCGCTCCAGCGACTAAACAAGGCAAACCCGTTGTTTGACCTTTTCTTATTAGGCACAAAGCATGATTGACACCATCGACCAGCAGCTGATCTCGGCTCTGATGCAAGACTCGCGCTTGTCGCTAAAGGCCTTGGCGGGCCTCACGGGGCTGTCATCGCCCAGCGTCGGCGAACGCTTGCGCCGCCTTGAAGAGCGCGGCGTGCTGACGCACTACACCGTCGACATCGACCCCAGGCATTTCGGCTACTTGCTGCAAGCGATCGTGCGCATTCGGCCTTTGCCGGGCAAGTTGCAGGAAGTGGAGCGCCAGATCCAGGCGATCCCCGAGTTCACCGAGTGCGACAAGGTCACGGGCGAGGACTGTTTTATCGCGCGCCTGCACGTGCGCACGATGGACCACCTCGACACCCTGCTCGACCGCCTTAACGCGTATGCAGAAACCAACACTGCCATTGTCAAGAAAACCCCGGTCAAACGCCGACTGCCGCCGCTGACGGAGGCATGATGTAAGGCGATAGGGAATGGGTGGGCTGCCGGGGCAGCCAAATGGGCGCTGTTACATTCTGTAATATTTTAAATGCGATTAAAAGGCCATTAACCGCTCACCTCCGACGAGCGGTACTTAATGCAACCATGAGTGCGACGAAATAGAGATAACCACAAAAAGAGGCTCTCTATCATGTTACGTAAACTAAACCTCGCCCCGCGCTCTGCCCTGTTCTTCGGGTTTTTCTGCCTGATGATTATTGCGCAGGGGCTGATTGCCCTAAAACAGGCCTCAATTTTAAACACTGCTGAAAAATTCGTCGAAACCAACGTCGTGCCGAGCATTGCCCTGCTGGGCCAGGTTGACAAGGAATTCACTAACATACGCGGCCTAAACTCACGGCTGCGCAACCCTATCGAGCCAGCCATTCGCAAAACGCAAGCGCTGGTGGACCTCAACAAAGCCCGGGCAAACATCCTCGATCTGCTATCGACGTTGCAACCACTGATCGTAACGCCTGCTGGCAAACAGTTTTTTGCTGAGCTGTCGGAGCGCTATGCCAGTTATCAGCAAGTACAGGAGCAATACCTGGCGCTTATCGCAGCCAACAGCCTGGATGACGCGGTTAAATTATCCAGCGAGGCGATGAAGCAATCGGCTGACACCGTAGAAGGCTCCATCAAACAGATGATTGAGCTGAACAACAACAAGGCTAAAAAGGCTGGCGATGACGCCACGCGCAGTTACGAACAGTCCAGACTGATCGTGACTGCGTTTATCTTGATCGGCACATTGGCGGCAATTGTGCTTGCGCTGCTGTATACCCGCAGCGTTACCCGCCCGCTCAGCCAGTCGCTGGCCATTGCTGAGCGCATTGCCAAAAACGACCTCAGCGAAGTCATCGAGGTGCAAGGGCGCGACGAAGTTGCCAGGCTCATGCTGGCGCTGAAAGCCATGCAAAACGGTTTGCGCAATACGCTTGCCTCGATCGCCGATTCGTCTAATCAGTTGGCGTCGACGTCTGAAGAAATGCATGCCGTCACCGAGGACGCGAACAAAGGCATGCAGCGCCAGAATAACGAGGTCGAGATGGCAGCCACCGCCGTCACCGAGATGAGCGCAGCGGTAGAAGAAGTGGCGAGAAACGCCGCCGCCGCCTCGCAAGCTGCCAACCGCTCCAATAGCGCAGCGCTTGCGGGGCGTGCCCGCGTGGATGAAACCGTGCAGGCAATCAGCTTGATGGTTGGCAACGTTGAAGCCGCTTCCCGGGAAGTGCAAGGGCTTGAGGTGATGGCGACCGACATCAGCAAGGTGCTGGACGTGATCAGGGCCATCGCCGAGCAAACCAATTTGCTCGCGCTGAATGCCGCCATTGAAGCCGCGCGTGCCGGTGAAGCCGGTCGAGGTTTCGCAGTGGTGGCCGATGAAGTCAGAGCGCTGGCGCACCGCACGCAGCAGTCAACCAGCGAGATCGAGCAGATGATCAGCTCGATTCAAAAAGGCACTGGCGCGGCGGTGTCGGCAATGACCCACACCAATGCCCAGGCTCAGCGAACGCTGGATACGGCTCAAGGCGCGGGCGCCGCGTTGGTCGAAATAACCGAATCGATCGACAATATCACCGAGCGCAATGTGTTGATTGCCACCGCGTCGGAAGAGCAGGCCCAGGTGGCAAGGGAAGTGGACCGCAGCCTGGTCAGCATCCGTGACCTGTCAAGCCAGACGGCGCAGGGGTCTAGTCAAACGGCGATTGCAACGTCGGAACTGAGCAACCTCGCGCTCGACTTGAACCGGTTGCTGAAGCAGTTTCAGATGTAACAACACGCCCACTTCGCCAAGGAACCAGGGGCGCCTGCCCCTATTCACACACCCTGAATGGTCAGCCTTGCAGCGCTTTGGCCGCGCTCAGCAACCCCTGAAACTTGCGATAACGCGCCGCCAGCACCGGCTGTTGTCGCAGGTCTGGCAGGTAACGCGTCTTGACCGGCATACCGGTTTCCAGCAGTTGCGCGCCCTGCCCGATCGCCATAAACCCCAGCTTCGCCGCGCCGATACACGCGCTCAGCTCACTGCCGTGCAAGGTGAAAACCTCTCGCTGCAGGATATTTGCCAACAATTGCGCCCAATACTCGCTGCGTGCCCCGCCGCCGACCAGCGCACAGGCACCGACGTTGGCACCTGCCGTTTGCACCGCGTTTAAAGCATCCAGCAGGCCAAAACTCACGCCTTCCATTACCGCATAACCGAGCATCGCCGGGGTGCAGTCGTGGCCCAGGCTCATAAACCCACCGCGCAGCAGCGGGTCGTTATGCGGCGTGCGTTCACCGGCGAGGTAAGGCAGAAACAGCGGCGTGTTCAGCGGCACCGGCGCACCCATTGGCAACTGCGCCTGCACGTGGGCCAACAAGGTTTGCTCATCCGGCGTGCCGGTCAATTGCGTGACCCAGCGCAAGCAACTGGCGCCGGCCAACAGCGCGCCCATGGTGTACCAGCGGTTTGGCAGCGCGTGGCAGAAGCTGTGCACGGCGCTTGCGGGGTTGCCTGCGGCATGGTCGGTGATCGCGACAATCGCCGCGCTGGTGCCGAGGGTAATCAACGCATCACCGGCGTTGATCGCGCCGATACCGACGGCCGCCACCGGGTTGTCGCCGCCGCCGCCAGCGATCACCACGCCGGGCGCCAAGCCCAATTGCGCCGCCATCGCCGCCGTGACACAGGCACTCGCTTCGCCGCCTTCGACCAGCCGTGGCATCTGCGCCAGCACAAGGCCTGTGGCGTGCAACATCGGGGCAAACCATTGACGCTGCGCCACATCCAGCCACAGCGTGCCGGCGGCGTCCGACATCTCGCTGATGCGTTCACCGCTCAAGCGCAAACGCAGGTAATCCTTGGGCGACAACACGCAGTCAATCGCCTCGAATACCTCAGGCGCATGCTGTTGCAGCCAGAGCAGTTTGGGCGCCGTGAGCCCGGCCATCGGCAAGCTGCCGGTGACCTCGGCAAAGCCTGGCCCGAGCTGTTCGGCGCAGGCAGCCGCGCGCGAATCATCCCAGAGAATCGCCGGGTACAGCACGCGGTCATCCGCGCCGAGCAGCACCGCGCCGTGCATTTGCCCCGACAGGCCGATGCACGCCACGCGCGCAAACGCTGGGTGCGCGCGCAACTCATCAAGTGCCTGCAAACAGGCCTGCCACCACGCTTCGGGCGCCTGTTCAGACCAGCCGCTGTGACGCCGGGAGACGCTCAAACGCACACCGGCGTGCGCCAGCACGGCGCCGCTGGCGTCCATCAGGATCGCCTTGAGCTCTGAGGTGCCGAGGTCGATGCCAAGAGAAACGGGACTGTTCATACGCGGTTATTCCAATTAGCTGCAGCCACATGAATTTCGATACTGCACGCTGGGCGCCAGGCGCACACGTTGAACGGGGGCGTCGGGCGACGCCATGCGTTGCAGCAACAGTTGCACCGCGCGCGCGCCGAGTTGCTTGACCGGCTGAGCGATCAAAGTCAGGCGCGGCACGAAAAAATCCGCCCAGTCAAAATCGTCAAAACCGACCAATGCCATGTCCCCCGGCACATCCAGATGCGCGTCACGCAGCGCATGCATGGCGCCGAGGGTCATCATGTTGTTGCCCGCCATGATCGCCGTCGGCGGCTCGCTCAAAGCTAGCAACTGCTCAGTGGCCGCGCGCGCCGGTTGGCTGTTGGAGCCGCCGTTGACCAGCAGTTGCGGGTCAAACGCCAGCCCCGCCGCCTGCAACGCCTGCCGATAACCCGCTACGCGCTCATCGGTCGTGCCCAACCCCGCGCGCCCGGCAATAAAGCCGATACGCCGGTGCCCGTGTTCAACCAAGTGCGTGACCAGGGCGTGGGTGGACGCGGTGTTCTCCACCCCAACCTGATCAAACGGCGCGTCCAGCATGCGGTCTACCAGCACCCCCGGAATCTGGTTGGCCTGCAAATACGCCAACGCGATGGAACCGGCTGCCGGTGCCAGTAAAATCCCGTCAACACGCCGATGATGCAGGGCGGTGACCACGCGAAGTTCTTGCGCCGGGTCGTCGTGAGTGTCGACAAACAGCATCATGAAGCCGTGCCGGGCGCACTCGGTTTCAATCGCGTGCACGGTTTCACTGAAGTAGTGGTTGGACAGCGACGAGATCGCCACACCGATCGTATTGGTGCTCGACCGCGCCAACGAGCGCGCCAGCGTATTGGGCACATACCCCAACTGCGCAATGGCTTGCTGCACGGCCAGCACCGTCGCCGGGCTGACCTTGCGGGTGCCATTCAACACGTGGGACACGGTCGACGTGGACACGCCCGCCCTGCTTGCCACGTCATCCATGGTCACCACGACGCGCCCCTCTTTACGTCAATCAATCAATGCTTGCTCGACCAGCCGCTGTAGGTGCCGATGGTGTCGCGGGTGATCAGTTTTGGCGTGAGCAGGGTCACCGCTTCGGCCGGGGCCTTGTCGTTGAGGAGGTCATTGCCGACATTCACCGCAGTTTGCGCCATGGCCCACGGGTCCTGGCTGGCGGAGGCCTGAATCTGCGTGTCGGTTTTCAGTGCGTTCTCGATGTCTGGCGCACCGTCCACCGAAGTGATGATGATGCCGCTGCGCTTAAGCTGCTTGGCCGCCAGGTCGCTGCCGATGGCTTGCGGGTCGTTGATCGCAAACAAGCCGTCGATTTTCGGGAAGCGCGTCAGGTAACCCTGCATCACGTTCAAGCCGCCTTCGCGCGAGCCTTTGCCGTCCTGGTCATCGGACAGCACCTTGATCTCCGGCGCAGTGGCCAGCGCCGCTTTGCAGCCTTTGACACGGTCAGTCACCGCAGTGACTTGCGGGCCGTTCTGGATGATTACGTTGCCCTTGCCCGAGAGCTTGTCCACCAGGTACTGGCAGGCCAGCTTGCCGGCTTCGACGTTGTCGGTTTGCACGGTCGCGTTGACGCCTTTGGCGTCCACATCCACGGCCACCACAACGATGCCGGCGTCCCGCGCTTTTTTGATCGCCGAGGCCATCGCCGACGGGTCGACGGCGTTGATCAGGATCAAATCGACCTTGGACGAGATGAAGTTGTCGATCTGCGAAAATTGTTTACTCAGGTCATAGTCCGCCGACACCGACGTCACCTTGACGTTGGGGTTCAGCTCTTTGGCGCGCGCCGTGGCGCCGTCGGCCAACGTCACGAAATAAGGGTTGCCGAGCGAACCCATGCTGATGCCCACGGCTTTAAGTTCGCGGGCCTCTGCGCTTTGGGCGACCAAGGCAGCGAGGGCAATAACGGGAAACAGGCGTTTGAAGTTCATGTGGGTCTCTCTTGTGATTGTTGTTTTAGTGAAATCAGGTGCGGGCGCCGGACTGGCGATAGCGATCCAGCGCCACCGCGCCGATGATCACAATGCCCTTGATGATGTACTGCCAGATGTCCGAAACCCCCAGCAGCACCAGGCCGTTGGTGAGCACAGCGATAATCAGCGCGCCAATCAGCGTGCCGCCGATGGTGCCGACGCCGCCGGTAAAACTGGTGCCGCCGAGGATCACCGCGGCAATCGCGTCCAACTCGTACGATTGGCCGAGTTGCAGGCCGTTGGCGGCGAACAGGCGTGAGGCGCTCATCACCGCACCGAGCCCGGCCAGGGCGCCGGACATCGCGTAGACGAACAGCAGCACTTTCCACACCTTGATCCCAGACAGCCGCGCCGCCTCCGGGTTGCCGCCCACCGAGTAAATCTGCACGCCCATGACCGTGCGCCGCAGGATGAACCATGACAGTGCCACCACCGCCACGGCGATCACCACCAGCCACGGCACGCCGAGGATCGAGTCATTGCCGATAAAGGCGAACGGCAGGTCGGGGTTGAACACGGTTTTGTCATCCGCCAGCAACCGCGCGAGGCCACGCATGGCGGTCAGCGCGCCGAGCGTCACGATAAACGGCGGCAGGCGCATGAACGCGATCAGCCCGCCATTGACCAGCCCCAGCAGCAGGCCGAAGCCGATACCGGCGGCGATCCCGAACATGCCGAACTGCGGCGACATTGAGGCCTGCAACGCGACCACGGCGGACGCGGCGAGAATCGCGCCGACCGACAGGTCAATGCCCGCCGTGAGGATCACAAAGGTCATGCCCGCCGCGAGTACCACGTTGACCGAGGCCTGTTGGGTGATGATCGAGAGGTTTTGCACGGTCAAAAAGTTTTCACTGGCCAGCGCGAAACCCACCAGTAATAGCACCAGCACCGGCAACATGCCGACCGTGCGCATCAACTCGCGGATACGCTCAGCTTTGCCAATCGGCGCAACAGTCAGCGTGTTGTTGTTTGAATCAGCCATGGGCAGCCACCTGATCGCCACCGGTGGCGAGGTCAATAATACGTTCTTGGGAAATTACCTGGCCGGAGGCGCCGCCGACTTCGGCCACCAACTGGCCTTCGCGCATGATCAGCACACGGTCGCAGGTGCCGATGATTTCCGGCAGCTCGCTGGAGATCACCACGATGCCGACACCCGCCAGCGCCAGTTGATTGATGATGCGATAAATCTCGGACTTGGAGCCGATGTCGACGCCACGCGTCGGTTCGTCGAGGATCAGCACATGCGGCTTGACCTCCAGCAGCCGCGCCAACAGCACTTTTTGTTGATTGCCGCCGGACAACGCGCCCACATTGACCTTGCCCGACGCCACGCGAATCGACAGCGACTTGATCGCGTCATCCGAACGTTGCGCAGCATGGCCGCGATCCAGCACACCACCGGCGTGCGCATCCGGCACACACGCGCACACATTGATGTTGTCGGCCACGCTCATGTCGAGGAACAGGCCCTGGGCCTTGCGGTCTTCGGTGAGGTAGACCACGCCTGCGCGAATCGCATCGGCCGGAGTGCGCAGTTGCGTCACGTGTTTGCCGACCACTTCAAGGGTGCCCGAGGTGCGCGGGTCGGCGGCAAAGATCAGCCGCGCCAGCTCCGTGCGCCCTGCCCCAACCAGCCCGGCGATGCCCAGCACCTCGCCCACGTGCAGGTCGAAGCTGCAATTGCGCACGCGTTTGCCATCGGCCATGTCGCGCACGCGCATCACCACGTTGCCGGGGTTATAGGCGGCGTGTTCCTTCTTGTAGAAACCGGAAAGGTCGCGGCCTACCATCATTTTTACCAACACCTCGGCCGACAGCGCATCGCGCGTCAGTTCGCCGATGTATTGGCCGTCGCGCAGCACTGAAACGCGGTCCGACAACTCATAGATCTCGGCCATGCGGTGGCTGATATAGATAATCGCCAAGCCCTGGCTGCGCAGTTGTTTGATCAGGGCAAACAGGCGGTCGGTCTCACGCGATGACAGCGGCGTGGTGGGCTCGTCCATCACCAGGATTCGGGCGTGGGCATGCAGGGCGCGGGCGATTTCGACCAACTGGCGCTCGGCAATCGACAGGCTGCTGACCGCTGTGCCGGGTTTGAACTCGGCGCCCAGGCGTTGCAGCACTTCCACGCAACCGGCTTGCATGCCCTTGCGGTCGATGGTCCAGCCACGCCGCAGTTCGCGGCCCAGGTAGATGTTTTCAGCGACGCTCAGGTTCGGGCACAGGCTGAGTTCCTGATAGATCACGGCAATGCCGAGGGTTTTCGCGGTGGCGGGGTCGAAGCTGGCGACGGGCTGGCCGTCAATGCGGATTTCGCCGCCGGGGTCGGCATGGTAAGCGCCGGAGAGGATTTTCATCAGGGTCGATTTGCCGGCGCCGTTCTCCCCCATCAAGGCGTGGATTTCGCCGGGGTAGACCTTCAGGCCGACATTTTTGAGCACGCGCAAACCGTTGAAGGTTTTGCTGATGCCCTGCATCTCAAGCAAGGGTTCGAGGCTCATCATGAGCTCCTGAAATTATTATTTTTGTAGTCGAGTGCTGCCGACTCTAAGGCAGATACATTTCGTTACGCAAGCGCTTGCGTGTGCCGTTTATCGTTTGATTAAACGTTTCACCCCTCACGCAAATGCAAAATATGCGTGTTTCACAGGCTTTTTGCCGAGCTTGGCGCTCTGACGCCCTGATCGTATGGTCAAACAGCACACCGCCCTGACGAAACATATCCGTTTGAGTGCTTGTGGCGTGTTAATCGGCGCGTTGAGCCTTCAAAACGCCATGATCTCTGCTATTGTCAAAGAATCTCATCTCCTCCTCATCGCCTTTGTGCGATCTTCTGTGAGTATGCTCTGCGCCATCGCATGTTGATGATGGCGGGCCTGTAGTTCACGGAACGCTACCGCGATGGATAAAAGCCCCACCGATCAACCACCCGAACCGCAATCGCGGGCCGAAAAAATCGTCGAGTTCAAACGGCAGAAGACCCTGCTGAAGACCGGCGCACTGCAAGACGCGATCTTCAACAGCGCGTATTTTTCCAGCATCGCCACCGACGAAAAAGGCGTGATCCAGATCTTTAATGTCGGCGCCGAACGTATGCTCGGGTATGCCGCTGAAGACGTACTGAACCGCATCACCCCCGCCGATATTTCCGACCCCGCCGAACTGATTACCCGCGCCGCCGCCCTCAGCCTGGAGCTCGACACACCGATCACCCCTGGCTTTGAAGCCCTGGTGTTCAAGGCCTCGCGCGGCATCGAAGACATTTACGAACTGACCTATATTCGCAAGGATGGCAGCCGCCTGTCGGCCATGGTCTCGGTGACCGCGTTGCGCAACCGCCACGACACAATCATTGGCTACCTGCTGATCGGCACCGACAACACCGCGCGCAAGCAGGAAGAAGCCGAGCGCAAAGGGTTTGAACGCGCACTCGAAGAAAAGAACCTGGAGTTGGAACACGCCAATCGCATGAAGTCCGAGTTCCTCGCCACCATGTCCCACGAGTTGCGTACGCCGCTGAACGCGGTGATTGGCTTCTCTGAGGCGTTGAAGGATGGCTTGGTCGGCGACATGAGCGAGGTGCAGCGCGAATACATCGGCGACATCTTCACCAGCGGCCAGCACTTGCTGTCGCTGATCAACGATATTCTCGACCTGTCCAAGGTTGAAGCCGGGATGATGGACCTGGAGCTGGAGGCCGTGGAGCTCGCCGGGTTGCTGGCCAACAGCTTGTTGATTGTGCGCGAAAAAGCCGCGCTGCAGCGTATCCAGTTGAAGCTCGACAGCGAGCGCGATTTCGGCACCCTCGAACTGGACCTGCGCAAGACCAAACAAATCATCTATAACCTGCTGGCCAATGCGGTGAAGTTCAGTGAACACGGGAGTAGCGTGACCCTTGCGGTGCGTGAAGTCAGCCGCGAACAGGTCGGCAAAACACCCGGCGACTGGCCCGCCCACGGCTTCGCGCTGAAGCCCAGCGCACACACGCAGTTTCTGGAGCTGAGTGTCAGCGACACCGGCATCGGCATCGCCGAAGACGACATGAGCAAGCTGTTCAAAGCGTTCAGCCAGATCGACAGCAGCCTGGCGCGTAAATTTGAAGGCACAGGCCTTGGCTTGGCAATGGTCAAGCAACTGACCGATCTACACGGCGGCAGCGTTGCAGTGGCCAGCCGCGCAGGTTTGGGCACTCGCTTTGTGGTGTGGCTGCCGCTGCACCGTGCACCGGAGGCTGTATGGCCGAAATCCTGATCGTCGAAGACAACCAGGCAAACATGCGCCTGGCGCGCCTGTTGCTGGAGAATGCGGGCCACACGGTGCTATGGGCCGCAGATGCCGAAACCGGCCTGACCCTGGCTCGCGAGCAACAACCGGCACTGATCCTGATGGATATTCAATTGCCCGGGATGGACGGCCTGGCCGCCACCCAACTGCTCAAGCAAGACCCGAACACCGCGCATATCCCGGTGATCGCCCTGACCGCCATGGCCATGAAGGAAGACCGCGAAAAGACCCGACTGGCCGGGTGCGATGCCTACATCATCAAACCGCTTCGCTACAAAGAGTTGTATCAGGTCATTGATACCCTGCTGCAAAAGAATATCAGCCCCCTTATATGAGTCGTCTCCATGGCCAGCCCTCCCGCCACACTGTTGATCGTTGATGACGAACCACAGGTTCGCAAGCTGTTGGAAACCCTCCTGCAACACGAGGGCTACCTGACCCTGACGGCGAGCAGCGGCGAGGAGGCGCTGTTATTGGTGGCGCAAACGCCGCCTGACCTGATCCTGCTGGACATTATGATGCCGGGCATGGACGGCTACGAAGTCGCCAGCCAATTAAAGAACGACGAAGCCACCGCCAACATTCCGATCATTATGCTGTCGGCCCTCAGCGACCCGAGCGCGCGCGTCAGCGGGCTCGAAAGCGGCGCCGAGGAATTCATCAGCAAACCGGTGGAGCGCGTCGAGTTGTGGCTGCGGGTGCGCAACCTGCTGCGACTTAAAGCACGCGGCGATCAGTTTAAAAGCCATAGCCTGATGCTGGAGCAACAACTGCACATAAAAACCGGCGAAATGGCCAGCATGAATGTGCATGACCTGGCCCGCCAGGAGCTGGAAGCGGATTTGCGAAAGGCGGTTGAACTGGGCAATTTCAGCGTGCATTACCAGCCCAAAATTGAACTGGCGGGCGGCCGCATATGCGCCCTCGAAGCATTGTTGCGTTGGGAGCGGCCGGGCTACGGCGCCGTGTCGCCGGCGATATTCGTGCCGATACTGGAGAGCCTCGGGTTGATCGTGAAGGTGGGGCGCTGGGTCATCGACAGCGTGTGCCAACAGATTGCCGAGTGGCAGAGCGGCGCGATCGGCGCAGTTGAAGTGTCGGTCAACGTCTCCGGCCATCAGTTGATCGAGGGCGACCTGATCGCCGATATTGCCTGCATCCTCGCGCGAACCGGGGTCGCGGCGCATTGGCTGGAGGTTGAGCTGACCGAAAGCTCACTGATGGAAAACACCCAGCACACCATCGCCAGCCTGGAGCGACTGCGGGACATGGGCGTGAAGATTTCCATTGATGATTTCGGCACCGGCTATTCGAGCCTGGCGTATCTGCGGCGCTTTCCGATTGATACGTTGAAGGTCGACATCGCGTTTATCCGCGAGGTGACGACCAACCCGCAGGACGCGGCGATCACGCGCACCATCATTGAATTGGCGCACAGCCTGAACCTGCGCGTAGTGGCCGAGGGCGTGGAGACACAGGCGCAATTGGCGTTCTTGAAGGATGCGGGGTGCGACCAGATTCAGGGGTATCTGTTTAGCCGGCCATTGCCGCCAGCGACGCTGGAGCGATTGCTGCTGGAGCGACTGGTGGAGGATTGAACCCAAATGCTATCAACTGCGGGAGAGGTCTGTGGGAGCGGGCTTGCTCGCGATGCAGGCACCTCGGTACATCAGGTACACCGCGTTGATGCTATCGCGAGCAAGCCCGCTCCCACAATAAAAGCCCTGCTATTAAAGACCGCGCTCAGCGCAGCCACAAACCGCAGTGATAGTCCTGTAACTCCGCAGGCGAGCCCAGGTTCAGCTCGGTCAGCGACACCTGCGTGGTCAACAACACCACGCTGCCGTCAACGCGCGAGGCCATCAGCAAACCGTACTGGCTCATAGCGTCACCGCGACTCTCAACATAGTCACGCAACAGCGTCAACGGGTCGACCCCCTCTGCCTGCGCCGCCGACAGCGTGCGGCCGCTATAGGTATGCCCCATTAGCTGAACAGGCAGCACCCGCCACTGCTCATCAAGCCCGTTACGCGGCTGATTAATGGCGGCGAACACTTCCGCGCGCAAACACGCAATGTGCACATGCAACTGATTCTGCGAGCGCCCATAACGCGAATTGATCGCCACCGCCACATACTGATCCGGCACCGGCCGAGCCAACCCGCTGGACAACACGTCGCGGTGGCGCCAAGCCTGAGCAACGTAATGCGGCAGCAACCCACGGCCAAGAGCCGGGTCTTCGATGCCGGTGATTTTGTCGGCAGCAATCAGCAAGACATGCAACGGCCCCTGGCGGTCCTTGAGCAGTACGTAGCCGCGATCCAGATCCACCGCCAGGCACGGGTCGGGTTTTTGCTGCTGTTGCTGATTGGGCACACATTGCTGGCTGACGATATGCCACAAGGCATCCGGGTTGCCGCGCCACGTCCAAAACCCGACTAAAACCGCGACCAACAGCAACACACCAGCGATCTTGAACACGGTACTGCGCTTCATGCAAAAAACCTCAACGTACGGGGATGTCAGTTATTTTTGTCGCAGACATCCCTGTCGTGGGGTTAACGCCTGGCGGCGGCGACCCCCTGCGGCCCGATCAGATTGTTTATCGCGCTCGCCAGAATACACTCGAAATATGTCAATTCATCGCGCGGCAAGCGCTTGAACCAATCACATTGAACCTGCGCCCGGCCACAGTCCTCCAAGCTGGATAGATCACGGCCGCGGTGCATGTTCGATGACGTTTATTTTATGGTTGGCCGTATTGGGCGCAGTGTTACTGACACTTGCCCTCACCTCTTCCTATTTGCGCTGGATGCCGGTGACCACCTCGGCGGTGTGCCTGTTGCTGGGGGTGGCAATCGGGCCACTCGGCGTGGACCTGTTGCAGCTGGACATCAAAGGCTCCGCACGCTGGATGGAGCACCTTACCGAAGTGGCGGTGCTGTTTTCGCTGTTCGTCAGCGGGCTGAAACTGCGGCTGCCGCTCGCGCATCGCACGTGGCGCATCGCGTTTGGCATGGCCGGGCCGGTGATGCTGCTGACCATCCTCGGCGTGTGCCTGGCGCTGCATTACCTGTTCGAGTTGTCTTGGGGCGTGTCGCTGCTGGTCGGGGCGATTCTGGCGCCGACGGACCCGGTGTTGGCCGGGCTGGTTCAGGTCAACAATGCGCAGGACTACGACGCGCTGCGCTTTGGCTTGTCCGGCGAGGCCGGGCTGAACGACGGCACGGCGTTCCCTTTTGTGATTTTCGCGCTGTTGTTCATGCAGCACGGCGGGTTTGACGGTGACTGGTTCGGCGGTTGGGTACTGAAGAACTTGCTGTGGGCGGTGCCGGCGGGCTTGTTGATCGGCTATTGGATGGGCCGCGGCATCGGGCGCGTGGCCTTGTGGATGCGCATCACCAACGCGGACAGTACCTTATCGCCCAACGATTACCTGACCCTGGCGCTGATTGCCCTGGCGTATGTCGCGGCGGAGGCCGTGGGCGGTTATGGGTTTCTGTCGGTGTTCGCCGCAGGGTTGGGCTTGCGCCAAGCGGAGTTCCGGTCCACTGGCAACGCTGAAACGCCGTCGGAGCATTTGGCGCTGCCAGTGGTGGGCCATCTGGAAGTGCCGCCGGAGCGAGCACTGAAAGGTGATGTGAGTGAACTCGCGGAAACGCAGATCGCCGCGGGTGTGATGATGGGCGACATGCTTTCGTTCGGCAGCCTGGTGGAGCGCTCGATGGAGGTGTTCCTGGTCACGCTGCTGGGGATTGTGCTGGTCAGCCACTGGGACTGGCGCGCATTGCCGGTGGCGGCGCTGCTGTTTTGCGTGATACGACCAGTCAGCGTGCTGGCGATGCCTTGGCGCAGCCTGATCGACTGGCGACAACGTGGCTTGATGGGCTGGTTCGGGATTCGCGGCATCGGCAGTATTTACTACCTGTTCTACGCGCTCAATCACGGGCTGATCGGCACCAGCAGTGCGGTGGCGGTGAACCTTACGGTGTCGGTGATCGCCTTGAGCATCGTCGTTCATGGCCTCAGTACCCAGCCGATGCTGGTGTGGTATGAACGACGTGCCCAGGTGAAAAATCAGTCCTGATTCTCGCTGTTGCCTACGTCTGCCGCTTCGTCCAGATCGTTGAGCGGCACTTCTGCATCATCCATCAACGAGCCCGGGTCTTCGTTGCCCGGATCGTTGAGTTCGTCGTCGAGTTCTTTGGACATGAGCGTCTCCTCTACCCGCCTTGGGTATCAATATCGGCATCGGTTTCAGGCTTGGCCTCAGGCTCGGGCTTGAAGTCTGGACTGTAGTCGTTTTCGCGGGCTTTGGGGTCGCTGGCGGGTGTTGGGTCTTTGGGCGCATCGGCGGCAGTGCCGGGCGCCGGCTCACCGCCATCGATGGCCGGGTCATTGCGGTTGCTGACTTGCGGATCGTTGTTTGTGGTCATGGGTCACCTCTTCGCAGGCTCGGAAAACACCGCCTGCGTCACTATAAGGGTGCGCGTGAGGCCATGAAGTTCCAACGATTTATGAGCCGGGGTTGTCCACCTGGATATAGAACGCATAGGCGCCGAGCACCACCCAGAACACCATGAAGATCCACGGCGTGCGCACCGAGAACAACAGGGACTTGCGGTAACCCTTGTGCGAGGACTCCACCTCGGAAAACAGCGGCGACTCGTCATAGGCCATGCCCATCAACGGCTCGCTGCGCAGCAACTCGCTCTGCTTGAAGTGCCAATGGTCAATGATGTCATAGGCCGCACGGATGCCCGGCCAGGCATTCAGTGAGCTGAGCACCCCCAGCGCCGCGAGAAATACCGGCACCACCACGGTGAACAATTTGCCCCATTCCGGGTTGAGGTTGCCCATGCCCGAAACGAAGGCGATGACCAGAAACGACTGCGCGGTCAGGTAGGCGTCGGTGCGGTTGGCCAGAATGGTGGTTTCGTACTGAATTTCACGGCGATAGAAGTCGAGCCGGTCCTTGGGCGAACCGAAGATCTTGGCGTTGTGCTCGCTGTGGTCGTCCAAAGCCGACTCAGGCGTGCTGGGGGAAATAATTCTGGGCACAGCCGTGCTCCATGCAGGTACTGGACTCGTTAGAAGAACCGGCTGTGCAAGAAGTTCAAGTTGTTCGTGCACCCTTTTGGGTCATTTTGAACAGATGACCGATTGTGGCAAGCGAGCTGTCAGGTAGAGCGGGCTCGCCACAGTAGCCCGCTTGCCACCCAATCCGCGCGCCCAAGCGCGTTTCGGCACACGCATTGCTTAATCCATTCATCTGCCCGGTTACAGGAGCAATCGTTACCCGCCGACCCAGAGCCGACTCCATAAGAAAGTAAGGACCAGGCCCAGTGGCACGATCAGCCACGGGCTCATAAAAAAATGCGTTTTTTAAAGCGGCAGTGCCACCTGCGCAACCCTCGGCACTGACAAGGTACTGGAATGGCTCGATCTTTCTTTGATGAAATGAATGACGCAGATGGCGTTTGCCGTGCGCACTATCAGGATTTTTCCCGCTGGCTGGCGAATACGCCGCCGGAACTGCTGGCCCAGCGACGCCGCGAAGCCGATTTGCTGTTCCACCGCGCGGGGATCACTTTTACCCTCTACGGCGACGAGCAAGACACCGAACGCCTGATCCCCTTCGACATCATCCCGCGCAGCATTCCCGCCAGTGAATGGAGCGTGATCGAACGCGGCTGTATCCAGCGCGTCAACGCGCTGAACATGTTCCTCGCGGACATTTACCACGACCAGCGCATCATCAAGGCTGGCATCATTCCTGCCGATCAGGTGCTGGGCAACGAGGGTTACCAAAAGGCGATGGTTGGGCTGGACCTGCATCGCGGCATCTATTCGCATATTTCCGGGGTCGACCTGGTGCGCGATGGCGATGGCACCTATTACGTGCTCGAAGACAACCTGCGCACGCCCAGTGGCGTGAGCTACATGCTCGAAGACCGCAAGATGATGATGCGCCTGTTCCCGGAAGTGTTCGCCAAACAGCGCATCGCGCCGGTCGACCACTACCCCAACCTGCTGCTCAGCACCTTGAAAAGCGCCAGCCGCCTCGACAACCCGAATGTGGTGGTGCTGACGCCCGGGCGCTTCAACAGCGCGTTCTTTGAGCATGCGTTTCTCGCCCGCGAAATGGGCGTGGAACTGGTCGAAGGCGCCGACCTGTTCGTGCACGACCTCAAGGTGTTCATGCGCACCACCGACGGCCCCAAGGCGGTGGACGTGATTTACCGGCGAATCGACGACGCGTTCCTCGACCCGCAGGCGTTCAACCCTGAATCGATGCTCGGCGTGCCGGGGCTGGTGGCCGCCTATTGCGCCGGCAATGTGGTGTTGGCGAATGCCATCGGCACCGGCGTGGCCGATGACAAATCGATCTACCCGTATGTGCCCGAAATGATCCGCTTCTACCTGGATGAAGAGCCTGTACTGCAAAATGTGCCGACCTTTCAATGCCGCAAGCCCGATGAACTGTCGCATGTACTCGCGCATTTGCCGGAACTGGTGGTCAAGGAAACCCAGGGCTCCGGCGGCTACGGCATGCTGGTAGGGCCGGCTTCAAGCGCCGCCGAAATCGAGGACTTCCGCCAGCGCATCAAGGCACGCCCGCACGCGTATATCGCCCAACCAACCTTGTGCCTGTCCACCTGCCCCACGTTTGTCGAAAACGGCATCGCGCCACGGCACATCGACCTGCGGCCATTTGTGCTCTCGGGCAAGGAAACCCGTCTGGTGCCCGGCGGCCTGACCCGCGTGGCACTGAAGGAAGGCTCGTTGATCGTCAACTCGTCGCAAGGCGGCGGAACCAAGGACACCTGGGTGGTGGAGGGCTGAGTATGTTGAGTAGAACCGCCGCAGATTTGTACTGGATGTCGCGTTACCTTGAGCGGGCCGAAAACCTCGCGCGCATGCTCGAAGTCAGCTATTCGCTGTCGTTGATGCCGCAGGCCGGGCGCAGCGATGGCCTCGACGAATTGGCGATGTCGTTGCTCAGCAGCGGCACCTTGGACAACTACCTGGAGCGGCACCAGCAACTGGACGCCGAGCGCATGTTGCACTTTTTCGCACTCGACGAAGAAAACCCCGCAAGCATTTACAACTGCCTGCGCGCCGCCCGAGGCAACGCGCACGCGGTACGCGGGCGAATCACCGCCGACATGTGGGAAAACCTCAACGCCACCTGGCTGGAAATGCGCAGCATCGCCGCCGGCGGCCTGGCGCGCCATGGCATCAGCCACTTCTGTGACTGGGTCAAGCAGCGCTCGCACCTGTTCCGCGGCGCTACCTCCGGCACCATCATGCGGAATGACGCTTACCGGTTTATTCGCCTGGGCACATTTGTTGAGCGGGCGGACAACACCTTGCGCCTGCTGGATGCGCGCTATGAGATGTTTGGCGAGGAGTCGGAAGAAGTCAGCGACCTGTCGGCGCGGGGGTATTACCAGTGGAGCGCCCTGCTCCGGGCGTTATCGTCTTTTGAGGCGTATACCCAGTTGTACCCGAACGCGCTGAACGCCCGCTCGGTGTCGGAGTTGCTGCTGTTGCGCAGCGACGTGCCGCGTTCGTTGCATGCGTGCATTGAGGCGTTGAGCCATATCCTCGCGGAATTGCCGGGCAGTTATGGGCGCACCGCGCAGCGCCTCGCGGCCGAGTTTGAGGCGCGCCTGCGGTACACCGGGATTGATGAGATTCTTGAGGACGGGTTGCACAGCCGTTTGACTGACTTTATCGACACCGTGCGCGAGCTGGCACGGGCGATTCACAGCTCGTACCTGGAAGTGGTTTGAACCTGTGGGAGCGGGCTTGCTCGCGATGGCCTCAACTGGGTATGCCTGATGGTCCGAGGTGCCTGCATCGCGAGCAAGCCCGCTCCCACAGAAAGCATCAATAACCCCGGCGCACTTAATCCACTGCCCACCAGCGCGGCAACAACTGCCGCACGCGCGCCTCGCCGAAGCGGTCATCAATCAACATCACCACGCCGCGATCCTGTTGGCTGCGGATCACCCTCCCCGCTGCCTGCACGACTTTTTGAATGCCGGGGTACAGGTAAGTGTAGTCATAACCTGCGCCGAAAATCGCACCCATGCGTGCCTTCATTTGCTCGTTGACCGGGTTCAGTTGCGGCAACCCCAAGGTCGCGATAAACGCCCCGATCAAGCGTGCCCCCGGCAAATCGATGCCTTCGCCAAACGCGCCGCCCAGCACCGCAAAGCCGATGCCCCGGCTGTGCTGGGTGAACTGATCGAGGAAGGCGTGCCGCTCGGCCTCGGCCATGCCGCGTGACTGCAACCACAGCGCAACCTGCGGGTGCCGCTGCGCCATCAACTGCGCCACTTGTTGCAGGTAATCGAAGCTTGAGAAAAACGCCAAATAGTTGCCTGGCTGTTGCGCAAATTGCCGGGCGATCAATTCGACTATCGGTTCGAGGGAGGCGTGGCGATGCACAAAACGCGTCGAGATTTGATCGACGATGCGCACCTGCAATTGCTCGGCCTTGAACGGCGATTCCACATCGATCCACGCGGTGTCTGCCGGCAAGCCGAGCAAGTCGGCGTAATAATGCCGAGGGCTCAAGGTCGCAGAAAACAGCACGCTACTGCGCGCGGCCGTGAGCCTGGGCCGGATAAATTCGGCGGGTACCACATTGCGCAGGCACAGGGTTGAGGCGCTGCGTTTGCCGCCGAACTGGCGCTTGCTGATGTCGAAGATGAAGTGTTCGTTGAACAGCTCGGCCACTTTGGCAAATTGCAGCGCCTCGAAGTAGAAGGCTTGCAGGTCACCGCTGAGGGCTTCGGGGTGATCGTTGAAATAATCGCCCATCGCGCTCGCACAGAGGCTCAGCGCCTGGAGCAGTTTGTCCGGCTTGCTCGCATAGGCCTGGTAAGGCGCGAGCTGGTCCTTGTGCAGGGCGTTCCATTCGCGGTTGAGGCGTTGCAAGGGTTTCTTCAGTGCCTCGGGCGCGGTGTCGCGCACGGTCTTGAGGCTGTATTGGTCGAGGCTCGCGCTGTACATCGAACGCGCACGCTCGACCAGGTTGTGGGCTTCGTCGACCAGCGCCGCGACCCGCCATTGATTCAATTGGGCCAGGCCGAACAGCATGGCGCCGAAGTCAAAATAGTAGTTGTAGTCGGCGACCACCAGGTCGGCCCAGCGCGCCATTTCCTGGCTCAGGTAGTACGGGCACACGTCATGCGCCAGCGCCACCTCGCGCAGGTTGCGCTGGTTCAGCAGGCGCACCCTGGAGGCGGCCGTGCGCGCGGCGGGCAAGCGGTCGTAAAAGCCCTTGGCCAACGGGCAGGAGTCGCCATGGCAGGCTTTGTCGAGGTGTTCGCAGGCCTTGTCCCGCGCGACCAGTTCGAGCACCCGCAGCGGTAATTCGGCATGACTGTCGTACAGCACTTGGGCGGCGTCGAGGGCCAACTTGCGGCCGGGAGTCTTGGCGGTGAGGAAGAAGACTTTGTCCAGTTGTTGTGGCGCCAGCGCCTTGAGCAGCGGGAAAATCGTGCCGACGGTCTTGCCGATGCCGGTGGGCGCCTGAGCCATCAGGCAGCGGCCTGTGCTGACCGCCTTGTACACCGATTCGGCCAAGGCGCGTTGGCCGGGGCGAAAGTCAGCGTGCGGGAACGCCAGGGCTTGCGCGGCGCTGTTGCGCGCTTCGCGGTGCTGCATCTCCTGGCGCGCCCAGCCGAGGAACAGCGCGCATTGCTGGTTGAAAAACAGCGCCAGGTCGGCCGCCTGAAAGCGCTGGTTGAGCAGGGTTTCGCCCTCGCCGACAATGTCGAAATACACCAGCGCCAAGTCGATTTCGCCAAGCCCGAGCTTCTGGCACATCAGCCAGCCATAAACCTTGACCTGCGCCCAATGCAACAGCCGGTGGTTAGCCGGCTGGGCGTCGAGGTCGCCGCGATAGGTTTTGACCTCTTCCAGGCGATTGCGGTCAGGGTCGTAGCCGTCCGCCCTGCCCCGCACGGTGAGCTGCTGGTATTCGCCTTCCAGCGCGACTTCATGCTGGTAATGCGCGCTGCGCCGCGAGGCGACAGTGCGGTGGCCGACGATGCCTTCCTGGGCGCTGGGCGACGGTGTGAAACGCAGGTCGAGGTCGCCGACCTTGGCCGTGAACTCGCACAGCGCGCGCACCGCGACCTTATAGCTCAAGCGGGTGTTGCCCAGCGCACATAGCAGACGGTGACCGGCATCTGGTATTCACCACAAAACTCCAGCCAGCGCAGTTGGTTGTCTTGCAGGCGATCGCCGGGGCCTTTGACCTCGATCATGCGGTAGGTCTTTTGCGCCGGCCAGAACTGGATCAGGTCGGGCATGCCGGTGCGGTTGGCGCGAATGTCGAGCAGCAGGCGTTCAAACCAGTAGCGCAGGTGTTCGGCGGGCAAACACGCCAGCGCCTGCTCCAACAGCTCTTCGCTGAGCAGGTTCCAGAACACAAAGGGCGATTGAATGCCCCATTTTTGCGCATAGCGTTGGCGGATGGTGGTTTTGTAGCGACCATCCGAGAGTTGTTCAAAACACGCGGCGAACAAGCTGGCGCGGCGCTGATGAAAATCTTCGCTGTGCAGGTCCACCGGCCCGCGCTGGAACGGGTGGAAAAACGCGCCCGGCAACGGCGCGAAAATCACCTCCCAGCACAACAGCCCGAACAGCGAATTGATCAGCCCATTCTCGACGTAATGCACCGGCGCGTCGGGCTCGCTGAGGTGCGCCTGCACGCAATATTCCACCGACATCAGCGGCTCCGGCACGGCCAGCGCCAAGTCCAGGCGGGTCACCGCACGCGGCTTGGGCGTGGGCTGCGCCGGCTCGCCAAGTTTGCGCCGCAGGCGCGGCAGCACCCGCAGCATATGCTGGTGTTCGGCGGCGCTTTCCGGCGCTTGTTGCGCGGCGCACGCCAGGGCCATGGCTTGGCTGTAATCGGCTTGGCGCTCGAGCACCCGAATCAGCCGTGAACGCGCGCCGGGGTAGGCGCAAGCACGGTAAATCTGTTGCGCCAGGTCGAGTTCGGCACTGCGCTCGCAGCATTGGCCGATCTGGAACAGCAGTTTGGCGCGGCGTTTTTCCAGCCAGGGATTGTCGGTGGCAAGCGTCGCTATTTGCGCCAACACCTCGTCCAGCGCCTGCCCCGCTTCAAAGGCCTGCTGGCAGTGGTGCAGGAACAGAAACCCGCGCACATCGTCGCGATTGCGCAGGCCACGCGACTCGGCGCAGAACTCGACTTTTTCGTAGGTGTAGATGCCCAGGTCAGCCAGCACGAACTCCGACCAGTCCTGGTACAGATTGCCGAAGAACATCAACCGCAGGCGGTCGCAGAGGTCCATCACGGTGAGGCTGTAGAGCGCATCGCCGACCTGCGGGCACCACTGCGTAAAGCTGCGCTGTTCGGTGAACTGCTCGGCCAGCGACGCCAGCCAATCGGCCTTTTTGGCCTTGGGTTGATCAATCCACGGTTTGAACGCGTCGAGAACTTCGCCCTTTTGCAGCAGCGCGAACAGCGCTTCAAACGCCAGCAGGCTGCGCTCATCCACCCAGCCCTGTTCGACCAGCGCGAGCGCGGCGGCGTGGGTGCAACCAATTTCGAGGTAGTTGAGTTTGCTCGCACGAAAGTGCACGCCCTTGCGCATCACCATGCGCACCAGCAGCGCTTGCGAAGCCTGCGGCAACCTGTCGAATTGCTGAATGAAGTGCAATTCATCGGCGTCGAGCAAATCGGCATAGCGCTGCGCAAGCCAATGCAGCACTTGGCGGAAGTTGTGCAGGTAATACAAGGGGTCGTCGAGGGGGTTGGCCATGGCGCGCGCTGATCAAATACTGGTTATGCATACAGAGTGCCGATGCAAACCGCTTGTTGCAATCGCTAATAGATAAATGGCGCACGCAACTTTTCGTATAAAAGTGATCAGATAGGGCTGTTGATCGAGTAACATTTATCGGCCCGCAGCCCATGGCGCGGGACTTTTCAGGGTTAAAGGCAGGGTTATGAACATGAAGAATTTGGGTCTACCGATGGTTGCACTCACTTTTCTGGTACTGGCCGGTTGCGCGACGCAAACCGTGGTGACATTGCAAAATGGCACGCAGTATTTGACGAAAGACACCCCCAAAACCAAAACCGCCGACGGCTTCTATGAATTCACCGACATAGCCGGCAAGCACATCCGCGTAAAAGCGGATGACGTGGCCACAGTGCGCGACGAAAAGTAATCACAACCGTGCCTGTGGCGAGCGGCCCTTTGTGGTTGCTCGCCACAGGGCTTTAACTCAGCCGATCATAATACCGTCCGTCCACAGCCCGCCATGCCCGACGCCCACCAGGGTCACCGAGTCGGCGCCAAACGTGAGCACGGTATCGGCGCCGACGACCTTGGCGTGGTCACGCACGTCGGTGCTCCCCGCCACATCCTTGAACACCAGTTTGTCTGTCGGTTGGTAGCCCATCACGCGGTCGTTGCCGAAGTGGCCGCTGAACAAAAAGGTGTTATGCCCACTGTTGTCGCGGATCGTGTCATTGCCCTTGCCTCCCTCGATAAAGTCCGCACCTTTGCCGCCCTGGATCAGGTCGTCGCCGTGACTGCCGATGATAAACGTGTTGCCCTTATGCGGTTCGGCATTGCGATTGAGGTCCTGCACCCAGGTGTTGGCCCGCGCCGGGTCGGACAGGTTGGCGACGATCACCGTGGCATCGCGAGTCATCTGGTTGTAGAAGCCGGATTCGAGGATGCGCGTCATACCGTCGCCATACGCCGTGGGCAGGTGCGACACCCAGGTCGGCAGGTTGACGATCGAAAACGGCAGCACATTCCATACCGTCGACGCGTAGTGGTCGTTGAAGCTGACGATATTGTCGGTGGTCGAGTCGTGCGGCTTGTCGTGCACGCCAAGCGACGACAGGTTGAAGGAATAGCCGTCCAAAGCGCGGAACACCGGGTCGTTTTCGTAACCGATATTCAGCACCTTGTCGCCGGCACTTTGGGTTGGCGAGGCGAAGGCCACATAGTGGGCGTCCTTGTAGAAGCCCGACCATTTGCTGCTGCTTAAATCCGCCAGGCTGTTGACCGCCAGCCCGCCCAGGCTGTGGCCGCTGACCACGATGTCTTTACCGCTCAAGCCCTGCGCACCGGCATAGTCGGCGACATTTTTGAGCAGGCCGCCGAAGGCTTCACCCGCGTAGTTTTTCGCGTAATCCTTAGGCCCCAAGGCGGCGAGCAGGTCGCTGATCAGGTCGCCGATGGCATCGCTGATCAGGTTTTCGCGTGGCCCCGAGGTGCCACGGAAACCGATGCCGATTTCGAGCAACTTGCCGGCGTGATCGTATTTGCCCAGCACCTCGACTTGCGCCGTGGTGTAGCCGGCTTTTTCGCCAAAGAAGGTGCCGCGCGCATCGACCTTGCCGCCATAGCCCAACGCACTCGCACTGATCGGCGTCCAACCGGCTTTTTGCACCGCCTCAAGCGCGGCTTTTTCCGAGTCGGGGTTCCAGGGAATGCCGGGAATCACGCCTTGTGAATCGGTACTGCCGAGCAGCGCACCGACCAGTGTGGCGGGTAAGCCCACGCCCAAACCGTTGTGCTGATAGCCCACGGCAAAGCCGTTATCCAGGTTGTGGTAAGCATACAAGGTGATCGCCATTGCATCGGCGAACAACGTTTTGGAACCCTCGTTGCCAAGGTTTTTATAGTCAAAGATACCCATGGTAATGCCTCTCTTTTGTTGGATTTGTCGAGAAAGCGAAAACACTTGTACCGCTGATGCATAAGCCCGGCGCTAACAAGCGCCCGGCGTATGCATCAGGTTTGTCACCCTTTAGAACGCCCAGTCGAGGCTCAAACCTACCCCGTGAACCTTGTCTTTACTGGCCAGCAGGCCGTTGTAATCAAAGCTCACCCGCGCCTCCTTGCTCAGCGCCAGGCTGACGCGAGCGCCGACCAATGCCGCATCACGCGCGCGCGGCGTACTTTCCACCGCAAACGAAGGCCCGCCCGAGGCAAACGCCAGGTGCTGTTCGGAATCGACGCTGCTCAGGTTGTGCTGCCAGCCCAATGTGCCGGACACCTCCAGTTGCTGGTGGTCGTTGACGTTGAAGGTCTTCAAGGCACGCACGCCCAAGGTGCTCAGCACCACGTCGCGGGTGTCATCACGGCCTTTCAACGCGGCGGCGTCGCCTTTTTCAGTAAAACCATCGCTGTCCAGGTGTACGTAAGCCAGGTTGGCGAATGGTTCCAGCGCCAACGGTTGCAGATTGACGCGGTACGCCGCTTCGGTGAACACCTGAGTGCTGCGTGCATCGACCTTGGCGGTCTGCTTGCCGGCTACAGCGCCGTATTGCAGGTCGCGCTTCACGTCGGCGCGATGCCAGCTGTAGGTCGCGCCGCCACTCAAACGCCAGGCGCCGATCTCACGCCCGGCATAGGCGCCGAAGTGGTAACTGTCGACCGAGGCACGGCTGTGAGTGTCGCTGCCCATGTTCAACGAGGTGTCGCTGTAGCCTGCCACCAAGCCGATGCGGGTGGCGTCGTCGAGCGCGCCGTCGACGCCGGCCAGCAGGCCGCCGATGGCGCTGGTGTAGCCTGCGGTGTCGTTGCGGCTGTCAGTCTTGCCCCACGCACCGAGTGCCTTGACCCACACGTTGCCACGGCTGTCGAGGGTTTGGCTGCTCGCGCCCATGTCGCCATTGCGCAAGCGTTCACCCACCGCTTCGCGCACGTAGCGGCTGTCGTTGACCAAGGCATTTTCCAACGCCGGGTAGATTTCGCCGGACAGTTGCTGGAACGCGCCTTGTGCCGAAGCCGCAGTCGGCGCCAACAACAGGCTTTCATACACCGCGTTGCCCGCCCCCAATTGCTCGGCAGCCGCCGCGACGGAACGCTGGTTCTGCGTGGCGGCGACGCTGGCGAAGCTGTTGGCATTACGCGCCACAGCCAATTGCACGCCGTTGGCGGCGTAGTTCAGGGTGCCACCGATAAACAGGTAGTCGGGCAGTACCGCAGCGAAATTGCCGGTAATGCCACCCGCCGCTTGCAGGATGTTGTACTGACGACCGATCAGGCTTGCGGCCTGCGCGTTGGTCAGCAAGGTCGGGCTGTTTTCCAGGGCCAGGGTCACGGTGCCGCCGTTGAGCGTGGCGGTGCCGCTGGCGACGATTTGGTCGCTGCTGGTCGGCGACAACTCCACCGCATAAGTCGAGCCAGCGTTAAAGGTCACATCGCCCGCCACGTTCAGCGTGCCAATCGAGTTACCCGGCGCCACGGTGCCGCCGCTTTGCGCAGTCAGCGAACCGATGCGCCCCGAGCCACCGACGATGCCGCTCTGGCTGACGGTGACGTCAGACGTCACCGAGCCGTTGATGGCCAGCAAACCCTGATTAACCAACGTCGGGCCGCTGTAGGTGTTGCTGCCGGTCAGCAGCAACGTACCGATGCCCTGCTTGGTCAGGCCGCCATGGCCCGAGATGTCATTGCTCCACACATCGCGCCCGCAATGCACGTCGGTGCACACGCGTTCGGTCGGTTTGCCGGCATCCACCACCGCGCCGATGCCTGGCAGGTCCGCTACAAATTGCCCGCTGCCATAGGCACCGTCGATGCGAAACTCAGCCGGAATATCTTCAGCCGTGACGAACATTCCCGGCCCGTTTACCGCCTTGCCCAGGTTGATCATGCCCCAGCCATACAGTGAATCGATGCCCGGCGCGCCGAGGTCGGTGGCGGTGGTTTTCAGCAACGTGGAAATTTGCTCGCCATTCATGTACGGGAAGCGCTCCATCAACACCGCCGCGCTGCCGGCCACGTGCGGCGCGGCCATGGAGGTGCCGTTGAAGTTGGCGTAGTCGGTGGTGAGGTTTTCCAGGCTGGTGCCGTTGATGATCGAACTGTAGATGCGCGTGCCGGGGGCCGACACGCAAAAGCTCGCCGCATAGCCGCAGCGCGACGAAAAGGTGCTGATCACATACGGATTGGCGCTGGTGGTGTCGGGGTTTTGCTGCAAGGCCGCCACCGACAGCCAGTTCGGCGCGATGTCCGGCACAAAATACGCGAGGCCGGAAATCGCGTCCGGGTTGTTGCGGTTGTAATCGTTACCGGCGGCAAAGATCGTCAGCACACCGCTGCGCGCGGCATCAATTGCACCTTGATAAGCGCCACCGGCAAGAGTGCCGAGGATCGGCCGGATGTTATTGAACTGCGCCTGCGCTTCATTCACGGTGAAATTCTGAAAGGCCGGGTCACGCCCGCCTTTCGCGTACTGCTCACCGATGCCGATGCCCCAGCTGTTATTGATGATTCGCGCACCGCTTTCGACCAGTGCGTCCCAGCCGGCTTTGTACACCGCGCCGTCGTTGCCGAGGATGATCCCGTCTTCCGGGCCGGGGTCGCCGTTTTCGGCGCTGATGATTTGCGCATTGAACGCCACGCCATGCATCGGCCCGCCATCGCGGTTACCCGCGGCGATGCCGCCGACGTGGGTGCCGTGGTTACCCAATTTGCCGTTGGAGCCCAACGACGGCGTGCCGTCGTAGCGGAATGCATCGCCCGCCTTCACCGGAATGTACGGGTCGGTGTATTGGCGAATGCCCTCGGTGACAATCGTCACCACTTTGTTGGGGCTGGCAAATTCCGGGTGCGCGGCATACACCGGCTGATCGAAGATCCCAAGCTTGACGCCCTTGCCGGTGTAGCCGGCCGCGTAGGCGGTGTCTGCATGCACCGCGCCCAGGCCCCAGTCGGCCTTGAACTCGTCGCTGCGCCAACTGGCGGCGTCGCCCAGTTTGCCGGTTTCTACATAGGGCGCGGCCTGGGCACTGCCCAGACCTGCCAGGCAGCACAGCAGCGCACTGAGCGGGTAGCCCGGGCCTGTGCGAGTGGCGGAAAAACCCCCTGATTTGCGTTTGTTCACGTTGACCGTCCTTAGTTTTTATGACGTTTTTGATCGTTGCCACGCGCTGCGTGGGAATGCCGCCCCAGGCGCTCTGCGTCCCGCTGTTGGCGAGGTTGTCAGGCGTCACGGGAGGCACCCTCGGCTGCGCGTGGGAACGCTCAGTGGTGGAGCTGGTTTGAATGAGGGTGTTTTAGAACTGCCAGTTGAGGCTCAAACCCACGCCCTGGGTTTTTTCGCGGCCGCCCAACTGGCCGTTGTAATCCAGGTTGATTCGCGTCTGCGCGCTCAGCGCCAGGCTGGCCTGCACACCGACCAGCGCGGCATCACGCAGCAATGGCGTACTGCGCACGGCGAACGAAGGCCCGCCTGCGACAAACGCCAGGTGCTCGGCGGATTCAACGGCGCTGAGGCTGTGTTGCCAGCCCAGCGAACCGGACAATTGCAGTTGCTGGTGGTCATTCAGAGGAAGGCTTTTCAGCGCCCGCAGACCGAGCGTGCTGAGCAGCGCATCGCGCTGATCGCTGCCGCGCTCCAGCGCTGCGGCATCACCTTTTTCGTGGAAGGAATCGCTGTCCAAATGCACGTAAGCCAGGTTGGCGAACGGCTCCAGCGCCAACGGTTGCAGGTGAATACGGTAGGCGGCCTCGGTGAACAACTGCGCAGTACGCGCCTCCAGCTTGGCCTTTTGCTTGCCACTGACCTCGCCATAGTTGAGGTCACGCTTTACATCGCCGCGATGCCAGCTGTAAGCGCCGCCGACGCTGACGCGCCAATCACCCAACTCACGCCCGGCGTACGCGCCGAAGTGGTAACTGTCGATGGACGCCGATGAATGCGTGCCGTTGCCCAGGCTCAATGAACTGTCGCTGTAGCCGGCGACCACACCCACGCGAGTCTGCTCATCAAGGGCGCCGTCGACACCCGCGAGCAGGCCGCCGATGGACGTCGTGGCGCCCGCCGTTTCGCTGCGGCTGTCGGCCTTGCCCCAGGCGCCAAGCGCCTTGAACCACAGGTTGCGCTCGCCGCTGACCGGCACATGGCGCAGGCGCTCGCCCACCGCGTCGCGCAGTTGCAGGCTGTCGTTGATCAGCATCGCGCCAAGCGCCGGGTAGATTTCGCCCGACAACTGCTGCAAGCCGTGTTGGGCCGCCGCCACCGAATCCGACTGCAGCACGCTTTCATACACCGGGTTGCCCGCGCCCAATTGCTCGGCGGCGCCAGCAACAGCGCGCTGGTTGCGGGTGGCCCCGACGCTGGCGAAGCTGGCGTCATTGCGCACCACGTTCAATTGCACGCCATTCGCCGCGTAGTCGAGCGTGCCGCCAAGGAACAGATAGTCAGGCAGCACCTGACCAAACTGCCCCTGTACGCCGCCGGCAGCCTGAAGAATGTTGTATTGACGGCCGATCAGGCTTTGCGCCTGGCTTTGGCTGAGCAACGTCGGGCTGTTTTCCAGCGCCAGGGTGACCGTGCCGCCACCCAGCACGGCCTTGCCGCCCGCCACAATGCGGTCGCTGCTGGTCGGCGTCAGTTCCACCGCGTAGGTAGAGCCCGCGCCCAAATTCACGTCGCCCGCCACCTGCAAGGTGCCCACGGAATTGCCTGGCGCCACGCGGCCGCCACTGTTCACCTGCAGCGCTGCAATGCGCCCGGAACCGCCAAGCGTGCCGCTGTTGTTGACGGTCACCGCCGAGGTCAACGCGCCATTGACCGCCAGCAAGCCGCCATTGATGGTGGTTGCGCCGCGGTAGGTGCTGTCACCGCTGAGCACCAGGCTGCCGGCACCGGACTTGATCAGGCTGCCTGCGTACACGCGGTTCACCGCAGCCAGGTCGCGTGCGCTGCCCACCGCGTAGTCGGTCTGGTCCTGCTGGCTGGCGGTCGCGCTCACGCCGTTTTGCCAGCCCTTGTCGATCAGGGTTTGCTGCCAGGCGCTGTGTTCGCTGCGATCCTCGGCCTGGCGTTGCAGCAACGCCTGGTCAGAGATGCCGTTGCTCCATACATCGCCCTGCCCGGCCGCCAGGTTTACGTCCATCGCGCCAAGCAATTGCCCTGGCCCGTGCATCGCCCGGCCCAGGTCCGGTACGCCCCAGCCCACGCTGCTGTTGGGGGCTTGGGTGATTGAGCCGTCGAGCTGCGTGGCGGTGGTCAACAGCACCTGTAAGGCCTGCTCGTTGTTCATGTACGGATAGCGTTCCATCACCAGCGCCAACGCGCCGGTGGCATGCGGCGCCGACATCGAGGTACCGGATTTTACCCCGTAGCCGCCACCCGGAACGGTGCTGTTGATCAACGCGCCGGGGGTGGAAATGCACCAGTACTTGGCGATGCCGCACTGGTTGTATTTCTGGTTATTCGCCTTGTCCAGGCCCGACACGGCCAGCCAGTGGCCTTCGAGTTCCGGCTGAAAGTACGGCAGCGCCGAACGCACGCTGGCATTCGCGTAGCCGCTGTTGCCGGCGCTGAACACGTTGATCACCGAGGCCTTGGCCACGTCCGCCGCCGCATCCAGCCACGTGCCCTGCTGGTAATGCTGCGCGTAGGCGGCATGCAGGTCGCCGAGGGTTTGGTAGCTGACGTCTTTGGGCTGGCTGCCCCAACTGTTGTTGATCGCGCGCACGCCGGAATCGACCAAGGCGCTGTACACGGCCTTGAAGTACTTGGGGTCCGGGGTCGGGCCAAACAGAAAACTGTCATTTGCGTTGGTGTTGCCCACATAGATTTGCGCGTTGTAGGCCACGCCGTGCATGCCCTCGCCATCGCGCGCCGCGCCCATGGTGCCGGTGACATGCGTGCCATGCGAGTCGTTGTTGGGGTTGAGCGCGCCGGTGGTGCTGAACGCGCTGCCATCCACGTAAGTCCCGGTGGCGCTGACCGCGTGGTAACGCGCTGCGGAGGCTTGCGGGTGATCGGCATCGAACCCCGAGTCCAGCGCACCGATTTTCACCGCGTTGCCGGTAATTCCGGCGGCGTAGGCTTCATCCGCCTTCATGCGGCCCAAGCCCCAGTCGCTCTGGAATTCGGCAGAACGCCAACTGGCCGGGTTACCCGGCTGGCCGGTCTCGGTGTAAGCCGCTTGAGCCGCAACGGACAACAGCAGCAATGAGCCTGCGGTAAAGGGTTTGAAGCGCGGTGAATCGGTGATCATTAAAACCATCCTTATTGTTGTTATGGCGGCTCATTTCACAGGGCCGAAGGCCTCGTCGACTTTTGCCAGGTCGGTGTCGCGCAAGTTGCCCGCGTAGTAGTGCAATTTGGTCCAGGCCATTAGGTAGTCGTAACGCGCCTGGGCCAGGTCGCGACGGGTGCTGTAAAGCTGTTGCTCGGCGTTCAGCGCATCGAGGTTGACGCGCTCGCCGCCGAGGATGCTTTGCTTGGTCGACACCACCAGCGCTTCGGCGGAGCTCAGCGCCTTTTGATAGGCGCGCAGCTTGCTCACGCCCGACAGGCAGGCGCTGAACTGGCGCCGCAGCTCGATCAGGGTTTCGCGGGTTTTGCCTTCCAGCTCAAACTCGGCCTGTTCCATGCCGCGACTGGCCTGGCGGGTGGATGCCGAGATGGCACCACCGGCATACAGCGGCACGCTGATTTCGATGCCGATGGTGTTGGTGTCGTAGCGCTGGTTGTAGGTGTTGCCGCTGTCGGACTCTTGCTTGCGCGAGCTGGCATAGGCGGTGACCCTGGGCAAGTGCCCGGCGCGGTTGCGCTCGACTTCATAGCGCGCCACTTCCACAGCTTGGCGCTGCGACGCGAGGGTCGGGTTATTGCTGATCGCCAGTTCATGCCAGGTGTCGTAATTGGCCGGGGTCAGCGTGAAGGCGGCAAAGCTCTGGTTCAGCGGTGCCAGGTCATTGATGTTGACGCTCTGCACGCCGATCAACGCGCCCAATTCCCTCAGCGATGCGTCCTGCTCATCCAGCGCCTGGATCTCTTCGGCGGTGGCCAACTCATAACGCGACTCGGCTTCCAGAATGTCGGTGCGCGTGCCCTCGCCTTGCTGGAACAGGTGCTGGTTTTGCTGGAATTGCTGCTCGAAAGCCTTCTTCTTGGCGCGGGCAATGTCGATCTGGTCCTGGGCAAACAACGCCTGCGTGTAATAGGTCAGTACGCGAACCAGCAGCGCCTGGCTCTTGTCGCGAAAGCTTTCATCGGCAAACAACGACTGCGCCACGCCCTTGCGGTAGTTGGCATAAGCTTCGTAGTCGAACAACGGCTGTTGCAGGCTGAAGGTCGAGCCGTAACTGTTGTAGTTACGGTCGTCGCGGTAGTTGCCGCCGCGCCCGTCCGGCAGGTGCGCTTCAGAGTTATTGCGGCCCTTGTTGTAGTTGTAGGACAGCCGCGGCAACAGCCCGGCGCGGCCGATGGTGCGGTTTTCCAGGCCCGCATCGCGCTCCTTGATCGCGCCCAAAAACACCGGATCGTTACGCAACGCCTGCTCATACACATCGAACGGGCCCATGGCCGCGTGCGCACTGGTGCAGCACAGCAGCAAGGCCATGAACACTGGTTTCATGCTCATTCCTCAGTCAACGCGGAGCCGGCGCGATCGAGCAGCGGCTTGAACAGGTAATTGAGCAACGAGCGTTCGCCGGTGCGCACAAACATCTCGGCCGGCATGCCTGGCTTGATCACCAGGCCATGCAGCTTTTGCAGGCCGGACTCACTCACCGTGGTGCGCAGCACGTAATACGGCGCGCCGGTTTTTTCATCAAGCATCTGGTCGGCAGAAATCAGGCTGACTTCCCCCGGCACACGCGGCGTGCGGCTCTGGTTGAAGGCGGTGAAGAGAATGTCGACCGGCAAATGCGGGCCGACCTTGTCGACCAGATGCACCGGCAAATGCCCTTCCACTTCCAGGCGAGTGCCTTGGGGCACGATTTCCAGCAAGGTTTCACCGGCACGCACCACGGCGCCGACGGTGTGCACACCGAGGTTGACCGCAATGCCATCGGCCGGCGCGTTGATTTCGCTGTGCTGCAGGTCGAAGCCTGCCGAGGTCAGTTGCTGTTCGAGGGTGACGCTGCGCAATTGCGCGTCGGCCAATTGGCTGCGCACCTCTTTTTGATATTCGTCGCTGTGCTGCTGCAACTTGAGCCGCGATTCAACGATGCCCTGCTCCACACGGCCGGTTTCGCCGCTGTTCTGCGCCAGGTCCTGCTGCACCTGGGACAGCTGGCGCTGGTATTCCATCAGCCGGTTGCGCGGGATATAGCCGTTGTCGGCCAGCGGTTGCAGGTTGCTCAGTTGGTCGCGCAGCGATTGCGCCTGGGCGGTTAAATCGCTGCGGGCGCGGCGCATGCCGTTCAACTGTGCGGTGGCGCCGTCTATATTCGCGCGAATGCCCGCTTGTTCACGGGCAACCGCTTCGCGGCGGCTGCTGAACAGTTGGCGCTGGCCTTCGAGTACCAGCGCCAGCGCCGGGTCGGGGCTGGCGCTCAGTTCGGCCGGAAAGCTGATGCTTGCACGGTTGTCACGCTCGGCCTGCCAGCGCGCCACGCTGGCCCACGCCATGCGGTACTGGGCTTGCAGCGATTGCACATCGGCCTGGTTCTGGGTCTGGTCAAGGCGAAACAGCGGCTGGCCCTGTTTCACCCACTCGCCCTCCTTCACCAGAATCCGGCTGACCACGCCGGGGCTGAAGGTTTGCACGGCTTTGCGCTTGCCCGACACCACCACCGTGCCTTGCACCGGGATGCCTTGATCGAGCGGTGCCAAGCTGGCCCAGAGGAAAAATCCACCCGCACCGACGAGGGTCATCAGCCAGCCGATGCGCACAAAAAAACCGGCGTCGCGTTCTTTAAAACGAGGTTCAACAGTGAGGCTACTCATGCGCCAGGGTTCCCTGCGGCTTGATACTGACGGCTCAGGCTGACGCCGGCCTTTTCACGCGGTGCTTCGTGTGGCTGGCCCGACAAGGCCCGCAGCACTTCCTGGCTGGGGCCGAAGGCCTGCAAACGCCCGTCGTTCAACACCAGCAACTTGTCGGCCTGGGCCAACGCCGAGGAACGGTGCGTCACCAGCACCACGCTGCTGCCTTGGGCTTTCATCTGCACGATGGCACTGGCCAACGCGGCTTCGCCAACGGTGTCGAGGTTGGAGTTGGGCTCATCCAGCACGATCAGGCGCGGCCCGCCGTACAGCGCACGCGCCAGGGCAACGCGTTGCTTTTGGCCACCGGACAAACCGCCGCCGCTGTCGCCCAGCACCGTGTCGTAGCCGTGTGGCAGGCGCAGGATCAGCTCATGCACGCCGGCTTGTTGCGCGGCCTTGACCACCAGCGCCGGGTCGGCATCACGAAAACGCGCAATGTTGTCGGCGATGCTGCCGCTGAACAGCTCGATGTCTTGCGGCAAGTAACCGATATGCGGGCCGAGGTCTTCACGGTCCCAGCGATGGATGTCGGCGCCATCCAGGCGCACGGTGCCGGCCAGGGTTGGCCATACGCCCACCAACACGCGGGCGAGGGTCGATTTACCCGAGCCCGAGGCGCCGAGCACACCGAGCACTTCACCGGCGCCGAGGTTAAAGCTGACCTGCTGCAAGGTCGGCACGCGCCGCCCGGGCGGGCCTGCGCTGACCTGCTCGAAGCTCACCTGGCCCTTGGGCGCAGGCAGCGCCATGGGCGCCTCGTCGGCGGCAAATTCACGCAGCAAATCGTCCAACCGATGGTAGGCCAGCTTGGCCGAGCTCCATTGCTTCCATACGGCGATCAACTGGTCGATGGGGCTGAGCACGCGGCCCATCAGGATGGAGCCGGCGATCATCATGCCGGCGGTCATCTCGCCTTTGATCACCAAAAACGCGCCCAGGCCCAGCACCAGCGATTGCAGGCACAGGCGCAGCGACTTGCTCAGCGAGGTGATGATTGAGCCAGTGTCGCTGGCCTTGTTCTGAAAACCGAGAAATTGCGAATGCACGGCAAACCAGCGTTTGCGCAACGCGCCGAGCATGCCCATGGCCTGGATGGTCTCGGCGTTGTGCAAATGGCTGGTGGCCAACTGGGTCGACTGCTGGGAAAACGCGCCCGCCTCGCCCAGCGGTTTTTTGGTCAGGTATTCATTCAGGCACGCCAGCGCAATCAATAGCACCGCGCCCGCCGTGGCCAGCACGCCAAGCCACACGTTGAACAGGAAGATCACCAGCAGATAGATGGGAAACCACGGCGCATCGAAAAACGCGAACAGCGCAGGCCCGGTGATGAATTGACGAATAACCCCGAGGTCGCCCAGCGACTGCCCGGCATTGCCCTGGCCGCGTTGCAGGTTGCGTTCAAACGCGGCTTTGTACACGCGCAAGTTGAACCGCCGCTCTAACTGGCTGCCGATGCGAATCACGATAAAACTGCGCAGGGCTTCGAGTGTGCCAATAAAGGCAAAGAAGCCCACGACCATCAGCGTCAACATCTCCAGCGTGGTTTCATTCTGCGAAGACAACACGCGGTCATACACTTGCAGCATGTAAATCGACGGCACCAGCATTAATACGTTAATCAATGCGGTGAAACAGCCGATGCTGATCAAAATGCTCTTATATTCACCCAGCGCCCTGAATAAGGGTGCAACCGCACGGGACGTCGCCATAGTGTTTGATCTTCCCTGAACCGAATGACGCGCAACAGTTGCCCGCGCCCCTGACACGGGACGGCCAACTATTAAAATCGAGTTATATGCTTATTACTGTTAACTAAGGTATTCGTTGCAGAACAACTTCTGTGCCCGCGGGGGTATGCCCTTTATATTCGCCGGGTTTCTGGCGATTTAAATGGGTAATGCCAGTGCCTTCGGCGTTCATCAGCCAAATACCGTCGGGCGTCGGCGACCAGCTCAGCGGTTTATCACCCAGCCATTGCTCGGCGCAGGCAACATCACCGGCCAGGGCGTTGGCCTGCTCCAACAGGTCCAGCGCGCAGACCTGATCCTGCTGGTGCAACTGCCAATGGCCGGCCAATTGCGCGGTGGTGGGTAAAACGAGACTGCTAGCCATTGCATGGGCTCCTGCCGACACGAACAACACCTGTGAAACACAGGCGATCAAATAAAAAAAACGCGGCATCTTTAACTCCGGCAGAGTGCGCGGCGCCGCAGCGCCGCGCGCTTTACATCACGCCACGATGTCGCTGACGGCTGCCTGGCCCACGGTAGTGACGAGGAAATCCGCCACGCCATGCCCAGAGAAGTCTACGGCGAAGGTGCCCAGGTTAGTACCCGAGGCATAACTCAGCACCGCATCGCCGGCATGCCCGGTGAACGCACTGACGAAGCTCAAGCCCGCACCTTTGGTAATGCCGGACACGTCGATCTTGTCCGAACCCGAGGTGAAGTCAAAGATCTTGTCCGAAGCACCTGGCTTGGAGTCGCTGCTGGCGCCGTACACGAAGGTATCGCTGCCGGTGCCGCCCCACAGTTGGTCCGCACCGCCGCCGCCGTAGATGATGTCGTTGCCGGCACCGCCTTTGATTACGTTGGCTGCGCTGTTACCAATGATCAGGTCATTACCCGAACCGCCGAGGGCGTTCTCGATGGTGACACCCTTGGCGATGGACACGTTGCCGACCATGCCGCCCACGTCGGAGAACGAGGCCTCATTGAGGTTGATTTTCTGGTTCTGGGTAAAACCGGAGAAGTCCAGGGTGTCGTTGCCGCCACCGTCCCATACCGAAAATACCAGCTTGTCGGCACTGGATTTTGCGCTATAGAAATCACGACCGGTGTTGGAGTTGAAACCGTAGGTGGTGTCATCTGCGCGGGTCGCGTAGTTGGCGCCGTAGAGCTTCTGGACCGCGGCAATGTCATCGATCAGCGGGCCGGAAGCATAAGCCTCGACGCCACCTTTACTGAAGTTTTGCTTGGTGTTGCTCTCGCTCCAGTAACTCATGATGCTGTAGCCGCGCGTGTCCTGTCCGTAGGTCGCGTCGTTGTAGGTTGGGTTGCCATTACCGGCGTTGTAGTCGCCAGGGTGGGACAGGCCCAGGGTGTGGCCGATTTCGTGGGTCAGGGTCTGACGGCCGTAGTTATTCACGTCCGGCGTGGTGTTTTCCCTGTAGCCACTGTTGGTCAGGTACCACGAGACGCCGTCGTAGCCTGCGCCGTTGCCGGGCAGGTAGGCGAACGCCGCTGCGCCATCCTGGCCGCCGCTGTAGTTACCGAAGGTCATGTGGGCGTCACCGCCGGTGGCTTTTTCGGTAAAACTCACGTTGGCGACATCCGACCAGGATTGCATGGCCAGTGCGGCCTGTGCTTTCTGCTGGGTATTGAACTGGCTGAACCCGGAGATGCCATGTTTGTTCATGGTGGCCGTGGTAGCCGAGGTCAGGAAGGTGTAAGTCAGGTTGATCTTACCGTTGCCATCGACGTCCCGGTAAGCGGCACCATCACGCAGCAAAAAGTTGGCTGCCTGGTCGACGCTGTAGGACGGTTTGCCATTGACCGTGAGGTTGCCGCCACGGTCGTACAAATGGCTGAAGCTATCGATTTGCGAGTAAGCCGTGCTGGCTTGCGCGGCAGAAACAATAGCCTTCTCTTTTACTTTTGACATAAACGGACTTCCTTGTTTGCAAATGCATCAGTCTTGGTCGATAGGACCCACGCGGGCGAGGTCGTCCTATCACTCGCCTCTTTTGAAGGCGTAAGAAAATTGACACAATTTGAAATCTTCCGTCTACACATATTTCCGCAGTGAATAGGTGGCGCTCATTCAATAAGATCAAGTCGCGCGCAGTGTTTGTTGGGCGCAACTGC
The DNA here is from genome assembly GCF_049199985.1 of Pseudomonas kitaguniensis. Taxonomy (NCBI): domain Bacteria; kingdom Pseudomonadati; phylum Pseudomonadota; class Gammaproteobacteria; order Pseudomonadales; family Pseudomonadaceae; genus Pseudomonas; species Pseudomonas kitaguniensis. The sequence continues at coordinate 168,660 of NZ_JBLZPT010000008.1, read as the reverse complement.
TTTTGTCCGACAGTTTCAGACTGGGTGTTATTTAAATATTAAATAGCGTTGCGCACGGACACGTTTTAACAGCCTAGTTGTTGAATGGATCCAATATATTGCCACCGTGCCAATTACAGCATTGGCGACAGGCTACTTGCGCTATTAATCAGGGTTGTCCCCCATTACCGGGCCACAAAAGTGCAAGGCATAGTGCCACTAAGTTGTACTTAGTCGCACTTCGATAGAGCGCGGGCAACAACGCCTGACCCAGCGATGGTAAGGCCGAGACAATACGCGGCATGTGCAGCGCCGTGACGGGCAGACGGCGGTTACATCCTGGGTTTGACCGCGCTGTCAATGGCGAAACGGCGTCTATCAATAGTGGCAATTCGCCTGATTTGCAGGCGGGCATGACGCAGATCAAATTAATCGCAAACAACCGCCAAACGGCGCCAAAAAACTCACCTTGGGCGCCCGCGCGAATGCTACTTTGAAGTCCTACACTGCCACGACCAGTGAAGGTTATGGCCCTGCCGCGAGCTTAAGGAAGCGCTCAATGAACCAGGTGGGCAACATGAACAAAGTGACGTTCCCCAACGCCTGCCAGCTGATGCGCTGGCATTTCCATCCGATGGGCTTCGAGGGCAGCATGGACGCCCCCGGCAGCATGGTTGCCCGCCTGTTCGACCGTGCCAGCGGCGAGACGCTGATCGCGATTGCCGGCATCCCGTGCGCCACCGTGATGAATGCCGCCGATGTTGAGCGCATCATCGAATCGGTGGAGTACGAGCTGGAGTGTTTCGTGCCACCGCTGTCCTTGCGCGCCTGATTCGATTCCAGCATTGCTTGCCGGGCAACTGTGGGAGTGGGCTTGCTCGCGATAGCGGTGTGTCAGACACGTATTTTTCAGCTGACACACCGCTATCGCGAGCAAGCCCGCTCCCACATAAGCCCTCTCCCACACAAGCCCGCCTCCACACAAGCGCGTTTTATCCGACCATTCAGGCCCGCTTTTGGGCCGTCTGCTTTTGAGCCGGTTTAGCCGCGCTGATCGTCAAAAAACGCTTTTGCGCCGTCTACCCGCTCGGATGCTCTGGGCAGATTCACGCCCTGGCCTTCGGGCTTTTCCACATACCAATAACAATGGCTTACCGCCCGCGTGATGCCGACATAGGCCAGGCGCAGCACTTCGTCTTTTTGCGCGGTGTCATACGGTTCACTGTCGCCGTCCTTGCCCAAGCCCGCCATGCGGTACACCTGGTTCTTGTAGGGCGAACTCGTGAGGTGCTGACAGTCGCCGAGCAGGAATACCGAATCCGCTTGCAGGCCTTTGGCACTGTGATACGTCAGCTGTTTTAACCGGCGGGCTTGTGGCGGCAAGCTAGAATCCAGATTAACTACAGGCTGAATATGCTGTTCAATCAATAGCTTATCGCTACTTTTTCGATACAGCATTAACATCGAATCGCCTTGTTGATAGCGTTCCAGTAACTGCCGACCCAGCGCAGCGTCGTCGCGCGTCAGCACAGTTACGGGCACACGCTCTCGGGGTTGACCACTCGCCTTGGCCTTCTTGCCGGGCAGCGACGGCGCTGCACGCACGATATGCTCGGCAGCGTCGATGATGTGTTGATGGCTGCGGTAGTTCTCGCTGAGCATCACGCGCGTAGTGCTGGGTGACGGGAATTGCTGGTCGAACTCCATGAAGTACTTCGGCGAACTGCCGCGCCAGCCATAAATCGATTGCCAGTCATCACCCACACACAGCAACGACGAGCGTTGCGCGCCACGGCCGACGTGCATTGCCGGGCCACGGCTGCGGATTTCGCGCAGGCTGGCGCGTACCCACGAGACGATCTGCGGCGATACGTCCTGGAATTCATCGATCATCAGGTGCGACATCGGTCGCAGCAAGGGGTCACTGAGCAACTTGAGATTTTCCGGGGTGTTCTCGCCAAACAGCGAGAACATGCGGTTATAGGTCATGATCGGCGGCGACTGGTCGAGCAGGTGTTCTTCCAGAGCTTTCCAGAAAATGCTCAGGGCTTCAAAAAAACCGCGGTCCGGGTCGTCCTGCGCAAAGCTCATCTGCCCCACAGCGGTGGGTACGTCCAACCCGAGGTTCTCGATAAACCCGGCGGCCATGACAAAACTGTCCAGTAGCGGTGCTGACGTGAGTTCGCCTTTCACCTTGTAATCAAAGCCAGGCCCGGCGCTGGCATCACCCGCCAGGCTGCTTAAAAGGCGCTTGGAAGACTCGTAGCTATCCAACCATATCAATGGCTTACGGCAGAAAGCTTGAAACAAGGTGCGCTTAACCGCCCACTCTGCGCGTACCGACAGTTTTGAATTCGGCCGGCTGATCCGGGCGTCTTCCCGTGCGTCGAAGCCGAGCACCACCCAGGCATCCAGTTCCGGGATGTAGCCGTGGCAATGAAATTGCGCGCCGTTGATTTCGAAGGCCTGGCGGCTCGGCTCAATGCCCTTTATCGGCCAGGCGCCAGCGCGAAACCACAGGTCTTCGATCACATCACAGAGTTCTTCATCGCGCTTGGCGGCCAGCTCGGTTACCGCTATGCGCTTCTGTACATCCGGGTGATCGCGCTCCAGCTCCTTGAGTTGCAGGCCATGGCGTGCCAATGGCGCGATCAGCTCGCGAAAACGTTCATGTCGGCCCTGCAGCCGGTGATAGCAGGCGTTCATCTGTTGGCGCTGCGCGTCGCTGATGCGCAGGTCGAACGGGTTGCTGTCCGCGTCCTCGACACCACTGCCGAGATTCTCAAAGGCTTGCAAGCGCTCGAACCCCGGCAAGCTGCGCACCATCGGCAGAATGCGTGAATGAAAGGTACGCACCACGGCCTGAGCTTCTTTAACGCCAAGGGGTTGGCCCCACAGGCTGAGAATGTGCATGAGCTTGTTGATGAAGTCTTTGCGCGACTCGCGGGTGAAGGTCACCACGGTCATCGAGCTCAATTCAAAGCCCAGGTAATGCGTGAGCAGCAGAATGCGCAGCACCAGCGAGGTGGATTTACCCGCACCCGCACCGGCAATCACCGAGGTCGAGGGCGTGTCACTGAAAATCATCTTCCATTGCGCGGTACTCGGCTGCGCATGGGCCGGCAGCAAGCGCGCCACATCGGCCTTCATGCGCTTTTTAAGGTCAGCGCCGAGTGGCAGTCGCCAATCGTCGAACAAGTTGTGATCCACGCCTGGCGCCGTGTGCTCATCGGGGCGAAAGTCACGGATCAACAATACTTGCCGCCCCTCCTCGATACCGTCTGCCTTACCCTCGCGGTAGCCATATTCCACACCGGCCTCGTGCCCGCTGCGGAACCCGTCGGCTTGCCCGTGCAGCCAGGAAAACCGATGCTGGGCACGCAAGCGCGTCAGGCCGTGGCCGAACAAGCGGGCGGCCAGCCGTTTAAGCAGGGGCATTTGCGCCAGTGGCAGCAGATCGGGGGGCAAATCGGGCGTTTGTTGCGGCACGCGGACTCCAGCGATGAGGATGTTTTGGCGAAGCCGCCATGGTCGCCGGAATCGGCGTTGAGTTCCAGCCAATTGCTTTCACGTCATGCAGTTAGCCGATGAAGTGAAAGTCAAAACGCCAGGAACCAATCGGATTATTGGATGGGAATAAGGCATTTTTTACGCTTTTTATCGATCATGCACGGGTGGATCATGGCGACATCAACAGGAGACGATCATGCTTGAACTTCGACCTTTCAATACCTTGGGCGGCGCCCACCATGGCTGGCTTGATGCCCATCACCACTTTTCATTTGCCGAGTACCACGACCCCGAACGCATGCATTGGGGCAACCTGCGGGTATGGAACGACGACATCATCGCGCCCGGCACCGGCTTCCCGCAGCACGCGCACCGTGACATGGAAATCATCACCTATGTGCGTGAAGGCGCTATCAGCCATGCCGATAATCTGGGCAACAAAGGCCGCACCGAGGCTGGCGATGTGCAGGTAATGAGTGCGGGCACCGGGATTGCGCACAGCGAGTACAACCTGGAAGGCGCGCCGACGAAGATTTTTCAGATCTGGATTATTCCGAATGAGGCGGGTTTGCCGCCTTCCTGGGGTGCCAAGCCGTTTCCGAAAGGCGACCGTGAGGGCTTTGTGACGCTGGCCAGTGGCAAGGCGGGGGACAGTGAAAGCTTGCGGATTCGTGCGGACGCGCGGTTGGTGGCGGCCAACCTGAAGGCTGGGGAAAGCGCCGAGTACCGGCTGGACGGCGGGCGCCGCGCGTACTTGGTGCCGGCGACGGGGGTGATTGAGGTGAATGGGCTGCGTGCACAGGCGCGGGATGGTGTGGCGGTGGAAAATGAGCAGGTGTTGCGCGTAACGGCGCTGGAAGACAGCGAGATCGTGCTGGTTGATCTGGCCTGATTGATCGTTCCCGCGCTCCGCGCCAGCTTCTACAGCTGGACGCAGAGCGTGGGAACGATCATGCGGCCGGGTTATCAGTTGGAACTGATCGCACCGTCCACCAACACCTGGGCCTCTTCGACCAACTGCTTGAGGTGATCCTCACCGACGAAGCTCTCGGCGTAGATCTTGTAAATATCCTCGGTGCCCGATGGCCGTGCGGCGAACCAGCCGTTTTCGGTCATCACCTTCAAGCCACCAATCGCCTGGTTGTTGCCCGGCGCATGGCTGAGGATTTGCTGAATGCTCTCGCCAGCCAATTGCGTGGACGTGACCTGCTCAGGCGACAGTTTGCCTAACAAGGCCTTCTGCGCCGGCGTGGCTTTGGCGTCGACGCGAATCGCAAATGGCTCGCCGAGCGCGTCGGTCAGGCCACGGTAGATCTGGCTCGGGTCTTGCCCCTTGCGCGAGGTCATTTCCGCCGCCAGCAAGGCCGGAATCAGGCCGTCCTTGTCGGTGCTCCACACACTGCCGTCCTTGCGCAGGAACGAGGCGCCGGCGCTTTCTTCACCGCCAAAACCCAGCGAACCTTCGAACAGGCCATCGGCAAACCACTTGAAGCCAACCGGCACTTCGTACAGGCGACGGCCGATACGCGCCGCAACGCGATCAATCAAGCCGCTGCTGACCACGGTTTTGCCCACGGCCGCATCGCTGCGCCAGTCAGGACGGTTCTGAAACAGGTAATAGATGCTCACCGCCAAGTAGTTGTTCGGCGCCAACAGGCCGCCGGACGGGGTGACGATGCCGTGACGGTCGTGGTCCGGGTCGCAGGCAAACGCCACGTCGTAGCGCTCTTTGAGGCCGATCAGGCCTTGCATCGCGTAGCTGGAGGATGGGTCCATGCGGATCTGGCCGTCCCAGTCGACGCTCATGAAACGGAAGGTGGCATCGACTTCGGTGTTGACCACGTCGAGGTTCAAACGGTAGTGCTCGGCAATCGCCGACCAGTAGCGCACCCCTGCTCCGCCCAATGGATCGACGCCCAGGCGCAGATCGGCGCTGCGGATGGCATCCATGTCGATCACATTGATCAGGTCAGCCACGTAGCTGTTGAGGTAATCATGGCGATGCGTGGTGTCCGCCTTGAGCGCCTGTGCGTGGGTGATGCGCTTGACCCCGGCAAGCTTGTTGGCCAGCAGCTCGTTGGCCTTGGCTTCGATCCACTTGGTCACGTGCGTGTCGGCCGGGCCGCCGTTCGGTGGGTTGTACTTGTAACCGCCGCTCTGCGGCGGGTTGTGCGACGGCGTGATGACGATACCGTCAGCCAGGCCGCTGGTGCGGCCACGGTTGTAGCAAATAATCGCGTGGGAAATCGCCGGTGTCGGCGTGTATTCATCGCCTTCGGCGAGCATCACGTGCACGCCATTCGCGGCCAGCACTTCCAGTGCACTGGCACCGGCCGGTGTCGACAGCGCATGGGTGTCCAAGCCCACGAACAACGGGCCGTTGATGCCTTGCGCTTCACGGTACAGGCAGATGGCCTGGCTGATGGCAAGTACATGCCATTCGTTGAAGCTCAGCTCGAACGAGCTGCCACGGTGCCCGGAAGTACCAAAGGCCACGCGCTGGGTGGAGATCGCTGCATCAGGCTGGCCGGTGTAATAGGCCGTGACCAGTCGCGGGATGTCTACCAGCAACTGGGCTGGCGCTGGCTTGCCCGCAAAAGGACTGATTGTCATGCATAAACCTCGAAAAGAAGGATTCGGAAAAAATGGCAGTTTACTGAGAGTTGGACTACTACGCGACGGTATCGATCCTACAACCTGAAGAGAAATTTCACCGGCCTAGCCTATCTGCGCCCGGCGCAGTGCTTCGCTCAGCGCCGCCAGCGCAATCTCAAGGTCAGGCTGCCCATGAAACGTGTGGCTCAAGCGAAAATGCTGGTGGTGCAGCCCGCCGACGCTGAACAACTCACCGGGCGCGACAACCACCTGCCGGGCGAGTAAATGCTGGAACACCTGGCGCATGTCGACCGCATGGGTAGAGCCTAACCAGAGGGTGGCGCCACCGGCGGGCATGCGGCAGGTCACTTGATTACCCACGTGTTGCGCCAGGCGCTGACTCATTTCGTCCGCCTGTTGGCTGAGCAACGGGCGCAAATTGCGCAGGTGCTGATCAATGCGCCCGCTGTGGTACAGACGCGCAATTGCGCGCTGGCGAATCGATGATAACCGGAACGAGCGCAGCAGGAACTGGCGCTGCAACTCGCTGCTCATGTGCCGGGACAGCGCATAGGCATACGGCGCCTCCGGCCCGAGTATTTTTTCGAAGGAGGAAAACACCACCAGCCGCTCCGGATTGACCACATCGCGCAGCGCCGCCGGGGGCGGCTTGAACCCCAGCTCACCGTAGGTATCGTTCTCCAGCAGCCAGCAACCGTAATGGTCCAACAGGCGCGCCACACCCAGACAATCGTGCGGCAGCATGGCGAACCCCGAGGGCAGGTTGATCGCCGACGAAAGCAACACCAGGCGCACCGACTCACCGCGCAACATGCCTTCGAGCGATACCAAGTCCAGGCTGCCATCGTGCGCCCAGGGCAACTCTAGAATTCGCACCCCGGCATCCTGCAGCAGGCGCAGGATCAGCCAGTCGCAGGGCGACTCGACAATCACCGTGGCGCCGCGCAGGCCCAGCACCTCGATAAGAATATCGAGCACGCCTCGCAGGTCGGCACCGATATAAACATCGTCGGCGTGCCAGCAGCGGGTGGGCGACGAGGTATAGCGCGCGGCCAGCGCCGCGCGCAGCTCCCAGACCCCGCAAGGCTGCGACCAAGGCTGCGAAGGGTGCGGGTATTGGCGCACCAGTTCGCGCTCGAGTCGCAGCAACGTGCCATCCAGCGACGCCAACAGCGCTGGCTCATCGCCGCTGAGCACCACCATGCCCGGGCGCCGCGCGGCTACGTAGAGGCGCTCAAGCAAATCCCCGCTGGGCATGGCCATGGGGTTGCTCGCCAAGGGCCACGCGTAATAACCCGACTTGGCCACCGAATACACCCTGCCCTCTTTTTCCAGTAGCGAGTACGCGTACTGAATGGTCGAGATTGATACATTCAGGCGCAGCGATAACTGGCGCAAAGACGGCAGTTTCACCCGGGTATCGGTGCTGACCTCGTTAATCAGGTTGATCATGTAGCGGTAAACCGCCTGGTAGGCGAAATCCCGCACACCGCGCAGCGTCATCGTCCGTACAGCTGGAAGTTCAGGTCGCCGTCGGGCATGGCGTGCTCATGGCGAGTGCCGCGTTCACCGCCGCCTGGAGCAATGGCCCGCGGCCGTTGACGGTATAGATGCTGGAGCAACGGCAACGACATGCCGCTGGTGTCAGCCACCCATTGCTGCAACATCTCGGCTGCAGGCTTGCCCTGCAGCACTTTGTGCAGTTCGGGCAGCGCCACCAGCATGCCTGGGTGGCACTGGCGCAAATAACCTTCCAGCCGTTCGCCGTGATGGATAAAAGGCGAAAACAACAGGCAGACCAGTTGGCTTTCATCCAGGCCGAGGGCCTGCTGGGCATACCCGGCAGCCAAGGCGCGCCCGTCACGGCTGCCGGCTTGCGCCATCAGTGCTTCGGGAGCCTGCAGGCGCTGCAGATACGCCTGCGCCTGCAGCACGAAGGCTTCTACGGCTGCCTTGTAGTCCAATGCCCGCACGCATTCGGCCTGCAGGCCTCGCAGGTGTGCCATCAACCTCGGGCTGGCAAAGGCCGGGTGGCTGAAATGAAAGCCCAACGAGTCCGGGGCATAGGCCATGAACTCAGTGAGCAAAGGCGCGCAACTTCTGTCGATACCTTCGAACAGGTCGACAATGCCGATGTACGCCAGGTGATGGTGCCCACCCAGGCAGGGGTCAGCCTTTGGCACATAGAGCTCACCATAAATGTCACGATAGAAGTCATCGCTCCAGGCGTCCATGCGCGCAAACAGCCCATTAAGCGATGCGGGATTGACCGTGGCCTTGGCCCCGGTGGCTTGAGCGGCTTTTTTCAACCAGGCAATGAGCTGGCTTTGTTTACGCGCGCAATCGCCGCTGACCAGCGCATGCACGCCGCCGTTCCAGGCGGTGACACGCTGGTAGAAATCACCCAAGGCCAAGTACGTGTCGTTGCATAACGTTGCGCAAATATCGCCGGACGTCATATGCCCGATTATCAACTTGTTGCGTTGACTGATACCGCGCCCAACGGGTGACACCAGGCGCTGGTGGTTGAACGGCAGTACCTGTTGGTCTTCCACCATCAGTAACTCAACCCGGTCGTCATCGTGCATAAACAGTTGCGTGTAACCACGATGAATCGTATCCAGCGTGGCCTGGGTCATACCCGCGTGGCGCAGCGTGGCGACCCGCAGCTGAAACGTCTTGGGCGCTCGTGCAGCAATACTCAGTTGTGCAGCACGCAGCAACGCCAGGGTGTAACTGCTGACTTCACCACCGCCATGGGCCACAAGCACCTTGTAACCGCCCACCTGTTCCATGCCGCCCGCCGCCACGACGATACGCTGGATCAACAATTGAAGTGTGGTGCGTTCGGTGCGACTGAAGTGCCCGATCAACCGCTGCTGAACTTGCTGGTAAACATAATTCATGGCCTGTTCGTGAATGGCGCTCATAGTTCTACTACCTGAGTGAAAATATCAGTTTCAAACAACTACCGAGCGCAGTTGCCTGATCTATTACGTCTGTAAGAATGTCGCTCACGCAGCAGTGTTCTTCCTATACAAACACTAGCACTTTGCAACAAATCGACAGGTGCCGGGGGCGTGACCGCGCTGAGGACATTCATGGCGCTGACGCCCGTGCGCCAAGCGCCAAGGCCTCTTACGGCATCACTCCTAGGACCTTTCCTACGACGCCCTACACCCTTTTAACCCTGAACTTAAAGATCTGTCCGACAAATAAACCTCTTCAAACTTTAATCCTGATCGACTTATTTGATTGAGATGCGCCTTGCAAATGCCCGAGGCGTCCGGCCCAGGCAGACGCCAAACTTTTAGTTGCTGAAAGCCCGTGCGGCCGTATCAAAATTCGGATCATTACTCAGTCCTTGAGTTGAAAGTGAAGACTCAATTATCAGGACTGACATTTTTATTAACAGATACAGAACCGGGTCGAAAACCAGTTCAGATAGTTACCCGGGCGGTAATTTGATAACGCACACACGCAAGCGCCGCGCTGAAATTCAGGGCGGCGCGAAGAAGAAAGGTATGATTTACGGGGGCTAAAGGCGGTTGCGCGCTTCGGACAGCGCGCGGGTACAAGTCATGTCAGATGGCGCATCTGCCGCATGCGCCAGGGGTTTGGAATACTCGTTTGCGAATACTCCTACACCTCAAACAGCTTCGACCTGCAGCGCAACGCGCTCGCGGCAAGGGCACTCGTCCATATAACGGTGTGCTTCAACGAACTGATTGAACGGAAACACTGTGGTTTTCAATGGCACCAGCACGCGGTCGGCCGTCAGTTGGTTGATGTCGCGCAACGCACGCTGCAGCGCAACCTGGTCCTGAATGATGCCCAACTCCGGTTTGCCGGTGAAGTTGCCGATACAATGCACAAAGAACTGAATGTTCTTCTGGAACGCGGCACACGCCGGGAACGGCGTTTGATTGCCGCCTTGCAGGCCGTAGAGCACCAGGCTGCCACGTGGTGCAAGCACATCACCGAGCAATGACATCTGCGGGCCACCCAAGCCATCGAACACCACGTCAACGCCGCGGTTATCGGTGAACTTGTTGATCTGCATGAGCAAGTCCTGCTCCTCGGTGACAATCACCTTTTCTGCGCCCAGCGACAGCAGGTACTCACGCTCCGCGCTGTCTTTGGTGGCGGCAATCACCCGCACACCCAAGGCTTTGCCCAACTGCACGAACGAGGGGCCGGCACAGTGGCTCGCGTCGGTGACCAAGGCAAATTGCCCGGGTTTTACGCGTGCCAGGTCAACGTAGGCAAAGTAGGCGATCAGCAACGGCGTGTAGTGCACGCTGGCTTCAATCGGGCTCAGCACATCCGGGTACCGCACCAAGGCTGAACGGGGCAGCACGATCTGTTCGCCATACACCGGGTAATCGTTGGGGCTCTCGGCCGGAAAACTGGCCACTTTATCGCCCACTGCCAAGTCATCCACGCCGTCGCCGAGGGCTACCACCACCCCAGCCATCTCATGGCCGAGGCCGGACGGCAGACGTGCATGCGAGGACGCCAGGTTCTGGCGCCACAGAATGTCGTACCAGCTGATGCCAATCGCTTCGACACGCACCTGCACTTCGCCCGGTGCGGGCTGCGCGGCTACATGCTCTTCGCATTTGAGCACCTCGGCCGGACCAAACTTGTGAAAACGGATCGTGCGGGACATCGCAAACCTCGTCAAAGTAACCTCTAATGCCATGAACTTTATCTGGGCTTTCCAGGTAAGGCCACCGGTCGCCATTAATAGTCGACATGCTTGTCATTGATTCCGCAGCTGAATATTTGTGCTCAGCCGTTGTGGGAAAACTCAATTTGCGCGTAGGAAAACGCAATTAGCCGGTGCAGAGTAACAGCCTTTGCCCGTAAGATTAATGCCGGTCGTGCCTCACAACGGAACCTCAGGGGTTCCTGTATGGCCGCTCTCGTCAAGTAAGCTGACTCTACCAGGACACAAGATGAACCGTAACGACCTGCGTCGTGTCGACCTTAACCTCTTGATCGTATTCGAAACCTTGATGCATGAGCGCAGCGTGACCCGCGCCGCCGAGAAGCTGTTCCTCGGCCAACCGGCGATCAGCGCGGCGTTGTCGCGCCTGCGCGGTTTGTTCGATGACCCGCTGTTTGTGCGCACCGGGCGCAGCATGGAGCCATCGGCCCGCGCCGTGGAAATCTTCGCCCTGCTCTCCCCAGCCCTCGACTCGATTTCCACTGCGGTCAGCCGCGCCGCAGAATTCGTCCCGGCCACCAGCACCGCCGTGTTCCGTATCGGCCTGTCGGACGATGTCGAATTCGCCCTGCTGCCACAACTGCTCAAGCGCCTGCGCGCCGAAGCCCCTGGCATCGTGCTGGTGGTGCGCCGCGTCAACTACATCCTGATGCCCGGCCTGCTGGCCTCCGGCGAGATCTCCATTGGCGTCAGCTACACCGCCGACCTGCCCGCCAACGCCAAGCGCAAAGTGCTGCGGCGCAGCCTGCCGAAACTGCTGCGCGCCGACAGCGTGCCCGGCTCGCTGAGCCTGGACGACTTCTGCGCACGCCCTCACGCCCTCGTGTCGTTCGCCGGTGACCTGAGCGGGTTTATCGATGAAGAGCTGGAAAAGTTGGGGCGCAAACGCCACGTTGTGCTGGCCGTGCCACAGTTCAATGGGCTGGGCACGTTGCTGGCGGGCACTGACATTGTGGCGATCGTGCCGGACTACGCCGCGCAAGCGCTGACCGCAACCGGCGGCCTGCGCGCGGAAGAACCGCCGTTGCCGGTGCGCTCGTTTGAACTGCACATGGCGTGGCGCGGGTCGCAGGATAACGATCCGGGTGAGCGCTGGTTGCGCTCGCGGATTCAGATGTTTTTTGGCGACCCTGAGAGTCTTTAGAAGTCCCCGGACAGGCTATTTATCTGATCATTTCTGCCTTTCAACAAACCATGTAGCTCCATTCACTTCCAGTGGATTACTACATTGGGGGCACGTCTGAGGGCATGATTTACATAGCCATCTGTATAGGTAGATGGGTCCACGGTTACAGCGGAAATACCGCGCTGATCATGGTGCCACCCTGGTCACGATTGCTGGCGGTAATAGCGCCACCATGGGCCTGGCAAATCGCACGGGCGATGGAGAGACCTAATCCGCTGCCGCCCGAGTAACGCGCCCTCGAACGCTCCGCACGCCAGAAGCGATCAAATACGCTGTCCAAGTGCTGCGCCTCGATACCGGGGCCGCGGTCCCCGATCTCAATCACCACCCGATCTTGGACCTGCCGCGCCATGATGCTCAGCTCGCCGCCGCCTGCCGCGTAGCGCAGCAGGTTATCAATCAGGATATTCAGCACCTGGCCCAAGCGATCGCGATCAGCATGGATACAACACCCATCGGCAATACTCACGTGCGTACGCACACAGGCGTCATCCAATTGCGGCTGGAACCAGGCCAATCGTTCGCTCACCAGGGCCGCGAGGGGAAAGTCGCTGCGTTCCAGCACCAACCGACCCGCCCTGGCCATCGACAACAGGTGCAAGTCATCCACCAATTTTCTGAGTTGATCGAGCTGACGCTTGACCATGCCCAATTGTGCTACATCGCTGGGGAACACCTCATCGAGCATGCCCTGCACGCGTCCCATGGCGGCATTCAGGGGCGTGCGCAGTTCATGGGCGATGACCGCGCTTGACTCGCGCACATCCCGCTCGTAACGCTCCAGTTGCGTGGTCATGCTGTTGAAGTCGCTGATCAGGCGTTGCAGTTCGTCGGGCGTGTGTCGGTGAATCGGCAGGCGCGTGAAGAAGTCTCCACCGGCAACCTGCCGTGCCCCTTGGGCTATCGCCGAAAACTGGCTGGACAAGGGGCGCGAAAACCACAAGCCACAGACGATGATGATCGGGATGGCCGCCAACACCAGGCAGGCCAGGATCAGCCAGTCGCGATTGGCGATATCCGGCTGGAAAAATTCCACTGGGTAGTATTCGGCTACCAGTTGGCGCAAGCGTGTCTCGTTGAGTTGCGGCTCGGCGCGCAGGTGCAGCAATTCCTCACGCGCTTGCGGCGGCAGGCGCTGCAAGAAATACCAGTCCGAAAGCCTGAAGTTGCCCCACATGCACAGGGCAATCACCACCACGGCGCCGATCGCCAATAGGCTCATGCGCATACCGACCCAGCGCCACAGCGGTTTGTCGTTGACCCGAGACTTCTCAAACATGCGGGTTACCTGAACCGATAGCCAATGGAGCGTACGGTCACCAGTACCCCGGCGATGCCATGGGTTTCCAACTTGCGTCGCAGGTTGTGAATATGGGCGTCAACGACCCGGGCCAGGGCTTCGCTTTCCGGTAGGCAGATTTCCAGCAACTCATCCCGGGTGAACGCCTTGGACGGTGTCTTGAGCAACGTGACCAGCAGCTTGAACTCCGTCGGCGTCAGGTCCAGCAACTGCGTTGGCGCATCGCGGTGCTCAATGGCCGCCGTGAAGGCAGTGAGGTCAACGCGCAGGTTTTCATGGCGCAGCAGTTGCTCAACCGGTTGGCTGCCCAGGGTACGTCGCAATACCGCATGCACCCGCGCCACCACTTCCCGCGAGCTGTAGGGTTTGACCACGTAGTCATCCGCGCCATAACGCAAGGCGCCGAGTTTTTCCGGCTCATCGCCCATGGCCGTGACCATGATCACCGGCGTATCACTGCTGCGGCGCACGGCGGACAACACTTCAGTGCCACTCAAGCGCGGCAGCATCACGTCCAGCAGGATCAGGTCGGGCTGCCAGCTTTTGTGCAGGTCCAGACCACGCTGACCGTCTTCGGCCAAGGCTACCTCAAAGCCATCCCGGCGCAGATAGGCTTCGAGAATATTGGCGCTGTCGGCATCGTCTTCGACAATGAGGATACGTTTTCCTGACACAAAGAAGCCTCTTGATGAAACCTTGATAATTCACGAACGGTTTATTGAAAGTCCGCTGCCAGTATTGCCCTACGCCCGACTTTCGCGAACCGATCCTATGCCGACCACTGCACCGCTGTCCAAGCCTATCAAGCTGCCTGAACACCTCGGCGCGGTTTTGCTGCTGTCCGGCATGCTGGCCGGCTGTTCACTTACGCCGACCTATCACACGCCTGCGTTGCCGGTACCGGACAACCTGCAAGGCACACGGGTAGCGGACGCCCCCTCCTCCACGATCAACGATGTAGAAGTGCTCAGCGAAGAAGAGAAACAGCTGCTGGGTAGCCTGGACTCATCGGCGCAGTTGCTGCACTTGGTTGAACAGGCCCTGGACTACAACCGTGACCTGCGCCTGGCGTTGCTGCGTGTCGAGCAAGCCCGCGCCCAGTTCGGTATTTCCCGCGCCGATCGCCTGCCCACCGTGGCCTTAGGGCTGCAACGCGACCGCCAGCACTTGCACGACAAGGCCGCCGACGAACGCTATGGGCAGGACATCGCGGTGGCGTCCGTGGGTATTTCGGACTTTGAGCTGGATTTTTTCGGACGCGTGCGCAGCCTGTCCGAAGCGGCGCGACATGATTACCTGGCCACGCGCTACGGTAACCAGGCCGCGCGCAAGGCGCTGATCGTCGAAGTGGCGCGGCTATATTTGCAGGAACGCTTGCAGGCCGGCGTGAGGGCCGACACTCAGTCCATTCTCGACAACCAAAACCAGCTGCTGAGCGTACTCGACGGCCAGCAAAAAGCCGGTCTAGTGGCGCAGGACACGGTTGACACTCAGCGCATGCAGGTCCGTCGTTCCGCGCTGCAACTTGAGGATGCGAACGCTGAACATGTGCGTGCTCAACAGGCGTTGTCGTGGGTCACAGGGTATCAGGTCGCCCCTCTGGCAGCGGCGGCACAAAGCCAAGTCATCGATCTAAAGCCTCCGTCATGGCTGGTCGATCTACCGTCACAGCAGCTGTTGCAGCGCTTCGATGTGCGCCAATGCGAGGAAACCCTGCGCGCCGCGAATGCCAACATCGGCGCCGCGCGAGCGGCGTTCTTTCCCTCGATCACCTTGAGCACCGGTGCGGGCATCGCCAGCCCGCGCTTGAGCAACTTGTTTTCATCCGGCAGCGGCGCCTGGCTGTTCACCCCGCAACTGAACCTGCCGCTGTTCGACGGTGGCCGCAACCAGGCCAACCTGGATCTCGCGACCGCTCGCCAACAGTCCGCCGTCGCCCAATATGAAAAGACCGTGCAGGACGCTTTTCGCGAAATCGCCGACCTGTTGACTCAACGTCAACAAGCGTTGGCCAACGCCACCACGCAAATTGATCTGGCGGCATTGACCGCATTGAAGACCAAGCGTCTTGACCAACAAATTGCCGTGGGCGCGGCTGCGCGCTCAGACCACCCGGCCGCTTCAATTCGCCTGACTGAATCCGCCATCGAGTTACGCAAGGCGACCTACCAACTGTTGTTCAACCGCCTGGCGCTGTATCGCGCGCTGTCCGGCGCACCGCTGTTTTCCTCCATAGAAAGGGTTTCACCATGAACTTGACCACTCCCCCTACCCGTGCCGTGCTCTGGGGCGCCGCCGCCTTGATGTCCTGCACACTCGTGACCCCGGCACAGGCAGCCGATGCTAGCCCGGCGGCCGACAAGACCACCGCCACTCTGGGCCTCGGCATGGGCGTCGCACCTCGCTACATGGGCGCCGACCGCTACCGTGCGCTCGTGCTGCCGATGTTCAGCATCCAGCGCGGCGTATTGTTTGCCGACACCACCCGTGGCCTCGGTGTGCAGTTTCAATCCGACAGCGGCTTTGCTGCCAGCGCGGCAATCAACTACGACCTGGGCCGCAAGGAAAAAGACAGCACCACCCGCCCGGGCGGCCGCGACTTGAATGGCATGGGCGATATCAGCGGCGCCACCGTCGCCGACTTCACCCTCAGCCAGCAACTGTTCGACTGGCTGTCGGTCAGCGGCGAAGCCGAACTGCGCATGGCCGGCGAGCACCGCGGCAACCGCTACCGGTTCGGCCTGGAAGGCATCCTGTTCCACACAGGCAGCGACACCCTGGCCTTGGATATAGACGCCCATGCCGGTGATGGCCGCTACAACCAGACCTTCTTCGGCGTCACCCAGGCACAGAGCCAACGCACACTCTACGGGCGATACAACGCCGACGCCGGGATCTATGCCTACTCCGCCGCCTTGAACTGGCAGCACAGCCTGGACGCGCACTGGTCGACGCTGGTCAGCCTGACGCTGACCCAGTACGCCGACCAGGCCCGTAACAGCCCGCTGGTCCGACGTGAAAGCGCCGGCCTGGGCATGTTCGCCATCAATTACACCTTCTGATAACGAGGCGCCAGGCATGCAGGGTTTTGCTCAGTTGTTCCGTCCTTGGGGCCGTCCCCTGCTGCTCGGCGTTGCCTGCCTCATGGTGGCGGCCTGTTCGCGCGAGGAAGCGGTGTCGCAGCCGGCCGTAAGGTCGGTGAAAATCACCACCGTACACGCCGCATCGCCCGACGCTGCGCCATTGACCGGTGTGGTGCGCCAACGCCAACGCGCAGCCCTGGCCTTCGAAGGCGCGGGGCGATTGGTGACGTTGAACGTCGACGTCGGCGATACCGTAAAACAAGGCCAGGTGCTGGCAAGCCTGGACACTGCAGCCGTGCGGTTACGTTTGAAACAATCGCAGGCGGCCTTGTTGGCCAGCGTGGCGCAAACCGGCGAGCGCAAGCGCAACAAGGTCCGCCAGCAACAGCTGTTTACCCAGGGCAGTGTTGCGGCCAGCGCGATGGAGCAAGCTGAAGCGGCGTGGCAAGCGGCCGTCGCGCAGCAGACCGCCGATGAAGCGGCGCTGGACCTGGTACGGCGCGATCAGCGCCAGGGCCAACTGATTGCGCCGTTTGACGGCCGCGTCGTGGCAAGACCCGCGCAGTTGTACAGCGAGTTGTCGCCCGGCCAAGTGGTGATGGAGCTGGAGGCCGGCGGCGCGTTGCAGGTCATCGTGCAAATCCCGGTGGAACAAGCCGCCGGCCTCAAGCCTGGGGACCACGCCGTCGCAGCCGACCCGGCCGCACCCGGATCAACCCTGCCGTTGGTGCTCGAAGGCTTGTCGGCGCGGGCGCAGAACGGCCTGTTGCAAAGCGCGCGTTTCCGCTTGAACGCCCGCGACCTCGCACTCCCCAGCGGCGTAAACCTCAACGTGCGATTGGCGGCCCCTGCCGCGCCCGCGTTGTCGATTCCAACCCAGGCCCTGCGCATGGGCGGCGACGCCAGCCAGGTGCAGGTGTTTGTCTATGACCCGACCCAGGGCAAGGTCGCCCTGCGTGACATTATGATCGGCCTGATCGACCAGGGCCGTGTTGCCATCGACAACGGCCTCAAGGACGGCGAGCAAGTGGTCGTCACCGGCGTCGCGTTTCTCAGTGACGGTCAGCCCGTCAACCTGCTAGTGCCTTCCAGTCGCTTGAGCACAACCGAATGATCAACCTGACCCGACACGCCTTGGGCGCAAGCCGCCTGACGCTATTCACCGCGCTGTTGATCCTGATCGCAGGCGTGGCAACGTTTCTGAGTTTCCCGACCCAGGAAGAACCCTCGGTGACCATCCGCGATGCGCTGGTGAGCATCCAGTTCCCCGGCCTGCCCAGCGAACGCGCCGAAGAGCTGCTGGCGCGGCCAACGGAAGAAAAACTGCGCGAGCTGTCGCAGATCAAAAATATCGTGACCACCATTCACCCCGGCAGCGTGGTGATCCAGGTGACGGCGCGCGACGAAATCAAGGACCTGGGGGTGCTGTGGCAACAAGTGCGCAACAAGGTCGCCGACGCCGGCGCCGGCTTTCCACCGGGCACCCAAGGGCCGTTTGTCGACGATAATTTCGGGCGCGTCGCCGTCGCATCCATCGCGATTACCGCGCCCGGCTACAGCATGAGCGAGATGCGCGGGCCGCTGAAGCGCCTGCGCGACCAGTTGGGCGGGCTACCCGGCATCGGCCAGGTGACGCTGCACGGCATGCAGGACCAGCAGTTGTCGATCGACTTCAACCCTCAGCGCCTGGCGGGCTTGGGCTTGTCTCCCCAGCAACTGTTCCAGCAATTGCAGCAACAGAATGTGTTGGCCCCCGGCGGTATCGGCAACATTGGCGGGCAGATCACCACCCTGACCGTGACCGGTGAAGTGCTCAGCGTGGAGCAACTGCGCCAGCTGCCGATCCAACTGCCCGGTGTAGAAGGCACCACGCAATCGGTAGCACTCGGCGCCATCGCGCAGATCTCGGTGATGGCTGCCGACCCTCCGCAGACCGCTGCGGTGTATCAAGGCCAGGACGCGGTGGTGCTGGCGGTGTCGATGGCTGCGGGACAGAACATCCATCAGTTCGGCACAGCCCTGCGCGCTCGTTTGGCACAGTTGGAACAGCAACTTCCGCTGGGCTTTACCGCCCATGTGGTGACGTTCCAGGCCGATGTGGTCGATCAGCAGATGGCCAAGATGAAGCACGTAATGATCGAGACGGTGGTCATCGTCATGGCCGTGGTCATGCTGTTCCTCGGCTGGCGCACCGGACTGGTGGTCGGCGCCATTGTGCCGCTGACCATCCTGGGCACGTTGATCGCCATGCGCATGCTCGGGGTCGAGCTGCAAACCGTGTCTATCGCCGCGATTATCCTCGCCCTGGGCCTGCTGGTGGACAACGGCATTGTGATTGCCGAGGACATCGAGCGCCGACTGCATGCCGGTGAGGATCGACGCCAAGCCTGCGAGGATGCCGGGCGTACCCTGGCGATTCCGTTGCTGACCTCCTCACTGGTGATTGTGCTGGCCTTCTCGCCGTTCTTTCTCGGCCAGACCAGCACCAATGAATATCTGCGCTCATTGGCCATCGTGCTAACACTGACGCTGCTCGGCTCCTGGCTGTTGAGCGTCACCGTCACGCCGTTGCTGTGCCTGTATTTTGCCAAGGTCCCACGCCATAAGGCAGCCGAGGACAGCTACGACAACGGCTTTTACCGAGGCTATCGGGCCGTCATTCGCCAGGTGCTGCTGCACAAGGTGCTGTTTCTGATTGCGATGCTGGTGCTACTGGCCGCCGCCGTTTTCGAGTTGATGCGCGTGCCCTATGACTTTCTGCCTCAGTCGGACCGCATGCAGTTCCAGGTGCCCATCACCCTAGAGCCCGGTAGCGGTTCGCGCAAAACCTTGCAAAGCGTGCGCGAGATCAGCCTGTGGTTAGGCAAGGAGCCTCAGGTGGTCGACAGCATCGGCTATGTGGGCGATGGCGGGCCGCGCATTGTGCTGGGTCTCAACCCGCCCTTGCCCGCATCGGAAACCGCTTACTTCACCGTCAGCGTCAAGGCCGGTACGGATATTGATGCAGTGATTGCCAATATGCGTCGCTATCTGCTCAAGCAACACCCCGAGCTGCGTGCCGAACCCAAACGGTTTTCCCTGGGCACTACCGAGGCCGGTGTCGCTATCTATCGCGTGATTGGCCCGGACGAGAACGTCATACGTACGCTGGCCGGCCAGATCGAACAGGCTCTGCGTGACATGCCGGGCACACTGGATGTGCGCAATGACTGGAGCACGCGCTTGGCGCGCTATACCGTCGAGGTCGACGAACACAGTGCGCGCCGCGCAGGGGTGGACACCCAAGCCATTGCCCAGGCCTTGCAACTGCACTTCGGCGGCATCCAGGTTTCGTCGTTGCAGGACAACGAAACCCGCGTGCCCCTGGTGGTACGTGAACCCGCTTCGGCCAACCATGACGCTCCCGATTTGCGCGGCATTCTGGTCTACCCGGCCGACGGTTCGACGCCTTTGCCGCTGACGGCCATCGCACGCATCGTCGCGTCCAGTGAGCCCTCCACCCTGGTACGCCGCAATCAGGAACGCTGCATCACCGTGGTCGGGCACAACCCGTTGCTGACCGCAACCTCCATCGTCGAGCAACTGGCGCCACAGGTGGCTGCGCTGGCATTGCCGCCGGGGTACCGCATTGAGTTGGGGGGCGAAATCGAAGACTCGGCAGAGGCCAACCAGGCGCTGTTGCAATACCTGCCCCACGCGCTGATCGCCATGCTGCTGTTGTTCGTCTGGCAATTCAATTCGTTGCGCAAGGTGCTGATCGTCATCTCCGCAATCCCCTTTGTATTGATCGGCGTTGCGATCGCGCTGCTGATCACAGGCTACCCGTTCGGCTTCATGGCCACGTTCGGCCTGTTGTCCTTGGCGGGAATTATCGTCAACAACGCCGTGTTGCTGCTGGAACGGATCGAGGCGGAACTCCACGATGGCCTGCCGGTGTACGAAGCGGTGGTGAATGCTGCCGTGAAACGCCTGCGCCCCATCGTCATGACCAAGCTGACCTGCATTATCGGGTTGATCCCGCTGATGCTCTTCGCCGGCCCACTGTGGGAAGGCATGGCGATCACGCTGATGGGTGGCCTGGCGCTGGGCACATTGGTGACCCTTGGGTTGATTCCGGTGCTCTATGTAGTGCTGTTCAATAAAAAATCGGCCGCCTCCCTTGCTCAATAGTCACGCGAAACATGGGAAAAAATCGCTACACATTCCTATGATTTATAGGTGATACGTTCAAACAGGCATCGTTATCATGACCCGCTAATACCTTTGCCCGTTCAACAGCGAACACCATCGAAGCGAGAAGCGCGTCCATGAGTCTCAATACCTGCAGGGTGATGCATTTTTTGCGCAATGCCGCGATCAGGCTCGGCGGGCAAGAAAAGCCGGCGGCCCACCTGAAGGCACAGAAAATGCCTGTTCGGCACCTGTTCAGCGCAGGCAGTCCTCACGCGCATTTGTGCATCTGGTGATGCGAGCCAACTGACAGGGTATGCTCGACCGGAGAGGGTCTTTGTTGAGCTGGAGAGGCCAAAGACCGCTGCCCCAGTGCCTATTTATGAGAGGTTGAGCATGAAACTGACAGATTTTGAGGTCCTTAGCTTCGACTGCTACGGCACACTGATTGATTGGGAAAGTGGCATCTTCAATGCCTTGAAGCCGCTGGTGGTCCGTTCGGGAAAAAAACTTACTCGCGATCAGATTCTTGAGGTGTTCGGTCGGCACGAGTCGCCGCAGCAAAAAGCAACACCGACGGCACTCTACTCAGATATTTTGCGCAAAGTGTACGACCGCATTGCGAAAGAATGGAACGTCGAGATCAATCAACAAGAGCGCGAGGCGTTTGGAACTTCTGTCCAGCACTGGCCACCTTTCCCTGACTCGATCAAGGCACTCAACTACTTCAAGCAATTCCACAAGCTTGCCATCCTATCCAACATTGACCGCGGCGAATTCGAATTCAGCAAAGAGAAACTGGGCGTTGAATTCGACTGCGTCGTCACGGCTCAAGACGTTGGCTCTTATAAACCCGACCCCAGAAACTTTGCTTACTTGATGGACGCCCTGGGGAAAATGGGCTTTGAAAAAACATCCATCCTCCATGTGGCCGAAAGCCTGTATCACGACCACGTGCCGGCCAACGCGGCTGGGCTGGCCAGCTCGTGGATTCATCGTCGTCACGGCAAAGAAGGCTTTGGCGCGATCCATGTTCCCGCGACTGAAGCCACCTACAACTTCCGTTTTATCAGTTTGGCAAAAATGGTTGAGAGCCATAAAAAACTGATATTAGAAAAGCCCGACAACGTGATTGTCTGACTCCCCTACTATCTGCAGCGAGTGATATGTCGAGCCGTAACCCCTCTTCTTCTTTTTATCTTATGGCTGCGGCCGGTGCGATTCTGATCTGGAGCACCCTGGCAGTCAGCGTGACGTTCTGCAACACGCTAAATCCAATGTTTATCACGGGAGCCGCGTTGTCGGTGGGCGGCATTATTGGATTGCCCTGGCTACGCTTCTGGAAAATGCCCAAGCGATTGTTGGCGGTCGGTACTGCTTGCATGCTCGGTTATCACGTTATCTATTTCTACGCGCTGCAGTTGGCCGACCCGATTGGCGTGAGCCTTATCCATTATCTATGGCCGATATTGATCGTATTACTGGGTCCACTCTTCGTCCAAAACGGGAAGGCCTCATTGCGTTGCCTGCTTGCGGGAGTGGCAGGCTTCGTTGGGGCCTTGGTCAGTTGCCGACCAGGGCAGCTTGATGACTTGAGCAACCTGGCAGGCTACGGGCTCGCGTTTTTATCTGCAGTGGTCTGGGCGGCGTACTCCTTGACATCAAAGAGGTTCCCAGAGGTCAAAAGTGCCTCTGTTGGCTTGTTTTGCATGATCTCCGGGCTGGCCTGCCTGACTGTGTATCTAAGCAGTGCGCCTTGGCCCACATTGACCACGAATGAGAGCCTGGCGCTGCTGTATATGGGCGTAGGCCCCATGGGCGGCGCTTTTTATCTGTGGGACTTTGCAATGAAGAAGGCGGACCACCAGACAGTCGCCGTTTTAAGCTACGCGACGCCCGTTTTATCCACGGCCTTTTTAGCCTTCTATTTAGGCCAAGGCATGGAGGTATCCATCTGGATAGGTGCCGTATTGGTAGCGCTATCGATGGCCATGGCAGCAGGCGGCAGTACTGCGCCCCAAAACCATCAAAGCACCAGTGCCTGGTTTAAGCGCTACAGCAAAGGGACAACCGTTCCATCAGGATCTGACGCTCAGCTTTAGTAACCACCCTATACCGAACCCAAGCGTTTTTTACTCGTCATGCTCCAAGCGATACATCTCTGCAGCGACTTGAATTTGAAACCGCGATTCCGGGTTTTCCAGGGAGATGTCGAGCAACTTCTCAATACGGGCCAAACGGTAGCGTAAGGTACTGATATGCACCTCCAGCACCTTTGCAGTATTGGCTAACTGAAAACCTTCGCTGGATAAGGCACAGACTGTTTCCAGCAGCATGGTGCCGTTCTTTCGATTGGCCAGAGGTTCGATCAGCCGCTGAAGCAGCATCCCACGCGCTTTTTTGTCGCCCATCAGGGCCCGTGGAAACAAAACTTCGTTGAACACATGAAGACGCCCTGGCCGCAGCAAGGGCACCAATGCCGCCACATCTTCAGCTCCTTGAGCCATGCCTGAAACACCTCGATGGACGCGACTGACAGCCATCGCCCCACCTTCGTGACGCAACTGCTTCCAGATCGTTTCGGGCGCGAGCGTCGCCGGAATAATAAAGCTGATCTGGTTCAGCGACACTGAAATCAACGGCGAAATGCTGCTGGCTATCATCAGATTAAACACGCGCGCGGTTTTTTCCTTTCTCCGCTTGAAGCCTTCCAGACTCAGCGGAATAGGTTCGTCCAACAGCACCAGGCAGATCCTGTAATCGCGGGTTTCGCTCCACCCCGACACCAGGGCTCGCTCAATCGCGCTGGGTGTCTCTGGAAACTTACCCTCCAGCAGCCCCGCCACCAGTGCATGGCCCAGCCGAGTCTCTTGGTCCAGCAACTCTCGCTGGTGGGAAAGATGCAGCGCAGCAATGACCGCCGAGTGCTCAAGCGCTCGGGAATGCAGCTCCTCAAATTGATCCTTGGGGCTTTCAAGCCAAACGATGCCGGCAACCTCCCCTTGCAGCCATATCGCGCAGCCAAGCCTGAAACGAGGCCGGCTATCCGAGAGGTTGATCGATAAGGTCTGCGACTCATCAAAGCGGTGTTCCAGAGGGCGTTCGGCGATAAATTTTGTAATCAGATCGCGTTCAAACTGCTCGTTCGTATCGATGTCATGCTCGCTCAAAATATCCCCGGAAGCCGAGACGACCAGGGCGGACACCTCCAGGGCACTGGCCAACGCGCTGCCCAGGCTTTCAAGGTTGTCGGCCTCGATAGCGGCCTTGGTCAACTTGCGATGGATCAAATCCGAGCGCTGAATGATTTCGGTCTGCAGGTTGATGATCTTGGCCAGGATCTCTTGCGTGATTGCACTGAAGGGCACCTCCCATGGCAGCTCCAACAGTGGAAAGTTGCACTGTTCGGCTTCAGCGATGGTGGCTTGCGAGAAATGCTCGCGGAAATGCGGCACCGCAAGCACTACGCCAGCGAGCCCCAGATCGTTGAGTGTGCGCACCAGCCCCCGGCTTTCTTCATCGTCCTGAGGCCAGTTGTAGCCGGTGGTAAGCAACACGTCTCCCACCTTCAACCACTGCGTGATATCAGGGTGATCGATAATGTGGACCCAGGCGATTTGCCGATCCAGGCCATTGGCTCCCGCCACGACGGTGGCCTGCCGCAGGATGGTCTGCTCTAGTGCGGTAGATAGTTTCATTACTTGTCCACAAGTGGAGGGCCGACCGAGGTGTGCCAATAAACACGATCACGGGTGTATCGAGCGTTTCACTTTAAACCGCATGTAGCAGCACTATTACCTACTTAGAGTAGGTCAAAATCAAATAAACATCCTACTTTACACACTATCCATGCTGTTTTCCCTCACCTCATGTGTGCCGATGACCGCCGCCCGCGGATTGGCGGAACACCGCTCGACAGGCGCCAGGACTAAAACCCACCATCTTCATGCACAAAGCAGGATAAACCCTGAATAACCTGCTGCCTTTTGTAGGTGGTTTGGCCATTTAACAGTTCCTATGATTGTAAAACGTGAACACGGGTCCCCACCGCAGGGAGCATCGGTGCAAGCTCACTTTAAAATGTCAGGAGCGATGTATGACGCCATACGAAGCGTTTTCCAGTGTCGACATGCGAGTCGGCCAAGTAACCAAAGTTGAAATAAACGATAAGGCTAAGAAACCTGCCTACAAGTTCTGGATCGACTTTGGTGAATTGGGTGTAAAAACCACGAGCGCGCAATACACCCGTCTTTATTCAGCAGAAGAGCTGGTGGGTGAATATGTCGTTTGCGTGGTTAACCTGGGCACTCGAAACATCGCTGGCTTTGCCTCAGAAGTACTGATGCTGGGTGCGGAAACAACGCCTGGCGATGTGGTTTTTCTTAAACCGGAACGCCCGATCACACCTGGCCAAAAAATCTTTTAAACGTACACCGACGCCGAACGGCATCGGCCTATGAAGTTGGTCTCGAATAACGCTACGTCATACCGATGGGTATATTGAGAGGAAAGGCAATGAAACTCACTGATTTCACCACACTGTCGTTCGATTGCTACGGCACCCTGATTGATTGGGAAAGCGGTATCGTAAACGGCCTCCAGCCGCTGGCTGATCGCAGCGGCAAAGGGCTGGATCGCGAGCAGATTCTGGAAGTGTTTGGCCGCCATGAATCGCCGCAACAAACGCTGACCCCAGGCGCTTTGTACCCGACCATTCTGGGCGCGGTGTATGACCGCATTGCCACCGAATGGGAGCTTGAACCCATCGCCGCCGAACGCGAAAAGTTCGCCACGTCGGTCAAGGACTGGCCTGCATTCCCTGACTCGGCAGAAGCCCTGCGGTACCTGAAACAGCATTACAAACTGGTGATTCTGTCCAACATCGACCGTACCGAATTCAAGTTCAGTGAAGCGAAGCTGGGTGTTGAGTTCGATCACATTGTGACAGCTCAGGATGTGGGCTCCTACAAACCGAACCCCAACAACTTCACCTACATGATTGATCTGTTGGCCGAGGCCGGCATTGCAAAAGACGATATCCTGCATACCGCAGAAAGCCTGTATCACGACCATGTTCCAGGCAAAGTTGCCGGCTTGGCGGGTGCATGGATTCATCGTCGTCATGGCAAGGAAGGTTTCGGCGCAACGCATGTACCGGCGACCGAAGCCAAGTACGACTTCCGTTTTATCAGCATGGCAGACATGGTCGAAGCTCATAAGAAACTGGTGAGCTGACAGTCACGTGCTATTGGCTGATGCCACCTGAGCGTGGCATCAGCTTTCGCCTGCCGGGTGACCATTAACCCGCCGGTACCTTATTTATTACTTCTTTTGGATCGCAGTACTGGGCTGTCTGAAAGAACGTTGCCGCTCGTTTCGTATTAACGGCGCCAGATGATAACGCTTGGCCAGCGCTTCTGTGAGCGCTGAATAACTAACGGAATTTTTAGAATGAGTGACATTAATTCAAACCCGGTTTTGGCCGCACGAGAAACCCACGTGTCTCGCGGTGTAGCGTCCGCACACCCAATCGTTATCAGCCGTGCAGCCGGCAGTTATGTCTGGGATACGGATGGCAAAAAATACTTGGATTTCGTGGGTGGGATTGGCGTACTGAACGTCGGGCACAACCACCCCGCGGTCGTTGATGCGATCAAGAAACAAATCGACAGTTTTACCCACGTCTGCTTTCAAGTTGGGGCTTATGAACCTTATGTGGAACTCGCGGGCAAACTGAATGCACTGGTAGGCGCTGGAGCGCCCTACAAGTCAGTGTTCCTCACGACAGGCGCTGAAGCCGTTGAAAACGCCATCAAAATCGCACGCAGCCACACACGCCGCTCCGGGGTGATCGCGTTTCGCGGTGGTTTCCATGGTCGCACGCTGCTGGGGATCTCGCTGACCGGATTCAGCCAACCGTACAAGCAGAACTTCGGCCCTTTCGCACCTGACGTTCATCACGCGACTTACCCGAATGAGTATCGCGGTGTTTCGACCGAACAGGCACTCGCCTCACTTCAGGACATTTTCGATACGCAGATTTTGCCCGAACGCGTTGCGGCCATCATCATTGAGCCGGTGCTCGGCGACGGCGGTTTCGTGGCAGCCCCACCCGCTTTCATGAAAGCACTGCGTGAACTGACCACACGTCACGGCATTGTGCTCATCTGCGATGAAATCCAAACGGGCTTTGGCCGCACCGGCAAGATGTTCGGGTTTGAGCACTCAGGCATCCAGCCGGACCTGGTCACCGTTGCCAAAAGCCTGGCTGGCGGGATCCCCTTGTCGGGAGTAGTGGGTAAAGCCGAGATCATGGACGCCCCTGCGCCTGGCGGCTTGGGCGGCACCTACGGCGGCAATCCACTGGGCTGCGCGGCTGGCCTGGCGGTGCTGTCCATTTTCGAAAACGAGCATCTGCTGGAACGCAGCCAAGGTATTGGCCAACAGTTGATGACAGGGTTCGAAAAACTGAAAGCCCGCCTGCCACAGATCGGTGATGTACGCACCCTGGGAGCGATGGCTGCGGTTGAGTTTGTCACCGACAGAGCCAGCAAGGCGCCGGACGGTGAGATCGCACAAAAAGTCATCGAGCAGGCGCGGTTGCGAGGGCTGTTGCTGATCAAATGCGGGATTCACCGAAACATCGTGCGCTTCCTGTGCCCTCTCAATACCTCCGAGAGTGATGTCGAGGACGCATTGACCCTGTTTGAGCTGGCGCTGGAGGCCAGCCTTTGATTCATCGCCCTCTGCGAGACGGCAAATGAATCAGCAAAAGTCGCCTCGGTTGGCGACTTTTGCATTGCAGCATACGCCGAGAGTGGTGTTCATTAGAGAGGCGAATGGAGATGCACGATCTAAACAGGCTTGACCGCATAGATATTTCCATTCTTGCCCAACTGCAGAAGGACAGCTCATTGACCAATGCGGCCCTGGCTGAAAGAGTCAACCTTTCGCCGAGCCCGTGCTACATCCGGGTCAAACGCCTGGAAAAAAGTGGCTACATCTTGCGATATTCCGCAACCCTGAACATCGCAAAGATAGCCGACTCACTGACTATCTATTCTGAAATCGAACTGGACCAGCATCGTAAAGAGAGCTTTCAGCGATTCGAAGTCGCCATTGGCAAGTATCCCGAGGTGCAGGAATGCTACATGGTGACCGGTAAAATAGACTATGTATTGAAGTTCACTTGCAAAAGCGTGGTTGAATATCAAGCCATCATGGATGAGCTATTGCAAAGCGATTGCGGCGTTGCACGATTTCATACGTTCTTTGTGACTAAAACAGTATTTCGCAGGGAAGGTGTCGATTTACAGGCACTTCTGTAGTCCAGAAATGCCTGACAATGCTACCGATGCGCGTAAGCGCCCATAGCGCTCACCGTGCGCCTCCACAGCTCTATGTAGGCCTCTTCGGTCATATAGGCGGCATGCGGGGTCAAGGTTACATCTTCTCTGTCACACCATAGGTCATTCGCCCCAATCGGCTCTTGCCAGTAGACGTCTAGCGCGGCGTGCCCGACATGACCTGAGTGCAGCGCTTGAGCAAGGTCGTCCTGATTGATCAACCCGGCGCGAGCGGTGTTGATTAACAGTGCTCCCGGGTTAAGCAAGCGCAGGCGCGCGCTATTGAGAAAGCCTGCGGTCTGATCATTAAGTGCCACGTGCAGTGACACGACCTCTGCCCCGGTAAGCACCCGCTCTAAGTCCGGCTCAAAATGGGCTGTATCCACCGGCGTACGATTCCACACTGAAACACACATGCCCAGCGCACTTGCCATTTCGGCGTAGCAGCGGCCGACCTCTCCGAAACCAATCACTGCGACCTTGCGACCTTTAAGCTGCATGCCGCCCCGTGGTCGCCAAACGCCGCGAACCATGTCCTTTACCATTGGCCCTAACTTGCGCGCCGCAGCAAACGTCAACGCCATGGCATGCTCAGCGACTGCCGTACTGCCATATCCAGGTGTGGTACTCACGGCAATGTTGTTGACCTTCGCCCATTCCAGTGGAAGGTATGTGCCGGCGCCCGTGCCCATGAAAACGATCGCTTTTAGATGAGGGCATGCAGCCAGCGTCTGTGCCGTGATCACAGTGTGTTCAACCAGCATGACCTCGGCGGTTTGACACAACGCAAGGACATCCGCAGCAGTCGGCTCACCGACATGTATATAAGTCCCCTCCGGAATAACCAAGCGACCTGTCTCAAACAGCGCGTT
This sequence comes from Pseudomonas kitaguniensis, assembly GCF_049199985.1. NCBI lineage: Bacteria > Pseudomonadati > Pseudomonadota > Gammaproteobacteria > Pseudomonadales > Pseudomonadaceae > Pseudomonas > Pseudomonas kitaguniensis. The sequence goes on along the minus strand of NZ_JBLZPT010000008.1, from coordinate 139,866 downwards.
AAGCTCGTGCGTACAATCAACCAATACAACCTTCATGACATAGCCTCCGTTAGTCGTCAACACAGACTAAGCCAGCGCCTTTTAAAAAATAACTTTAATGCTTCATTGAAAAGAGAATTTGCATCGTTACGAGTGATGTTTCGAATAAAAAATAATAAGCCGATGCTCATAATCAAGTGGCAGTGCAGCGGGTGACTATTGCCAGGCAGTACATGCAATGAGCCAGGGACTACTTCGTCACGGCCAAACGATAACGATGTTTATATTCAAAAGGTCTGATTATGAAAGTGTTGGTGCTGGGTGCAGGCCTTGCCGGGATTCCTTCAGCTTACTATTTGGCCCGGGACGGTCATGAAGTCACTGTGATTGATCGCCAGTCCGCGCCGGCCATGGAGACAAGCTTTGCCAACGGAAGCCTGCTTTGCCAGGGTCACTCGTACCCGTGGGCTAGTCCGGCGGCGCCACGCATCATGCTCAAATCTTTTTTCCGAAATGACCAGGCGTTGCGCATTGCGCCCAAGATCGACCCAAGACTGTGGTCCTGGCTCATCAAGTTTCTCTGCGAATGCCCAAGAGCGCGTGCAGATAAGCACGCAGCCACCCGCCTGAGATTGGCCGCCTATTCTCAGGCGGTCATGAAAGAGGTGGTGAGCGATACCCAAATCGAGTTCCATCACATCGATAAGGGCCTTCTGTATGTCTATCGAACGCACCATTCGATGGAAGAAGGCTTGCGCCAAATGCGCTTTCTGGAACAAGCAGGATTGAACATTGAGGTGGTGTCCGGAGCGCGTGTCGCTGAGCTTGAGCCCGCACTCAAACCTGTCGCCGATAAACTGGTGGGAGGCGTTTACGTACCGTCTGATGGAACGGGCGACGCCCGGCTGTTCACGGCCGAATTAGCTCGCGTGTGTGCGGAACGTGGCGTCAAGTTCATGTTCAACACCCAAGTACTGGGCCTTGATATCGACAACAGAAAAGTGCGCGCAGTCAGCACGTCTAAGGGGTTGATCGCTGCAGACGCTATTGTCGTCGCCATGGGGTCTTACTCATCCATTCTATTGCGCAAGCACGGCGTAAACATTGATGTATTCCCCGTCAAAGGCTACTCCATGACTGTTCCTATCGAGCGGCCCGAAGAAGCCCCGACGATGGGCGGGCTCGACGAAGATAATCTTTTGGCATTTTCCGTACTGGGAGATCGCTTGCGCCTGACCGCAACAGCGGAGTTCAGCGGCTATGACATGAGCATTTCGCGCGACGACTTTCGCTACATGACACAGGCCGCAAAAGACCTGTTCCCAACCATTGGCGATTACAGCAAGGCAGAACTGTGGTGCGGCCTGCGCCCCGCCACACCGGACGGCAACCCGCTATTTGGTGCAACACCGATCAGCAACCTTTTCCTCAATACAGGTCATGGCTCCCAAGGGTGGACCATGTCCTGCGGCAGCGGGAAGGTGACTGCCGACCTCATCGGGGGTCGTACACCAGACCTGGATATAAGCGCAATGCTGTATCAGTAGCCCCTCCCTTACTGCCTGTCATAGGAGAGAACTGCCGTTCTTTCCTATGCCGTATTTGTAGTTCGAATTCACCGCGCTCTTTACTCTAAAGATGAGTCGACTTGGAGGTTTGCCATGCCATTAACCTTAATCGAAACCTGTCGCAAACATACCGATGATGAAATAGAGCAGTTGTTGCAGGCGATCTATGAGGCGCAGCTAAATGCATTCAATGCGCCCGCCTCAGATCGGCAGTTGCGTTATGTCGAACACAACCCTAAGCAATTTTTTACGCCGCCAGACAGCTCGAAGAACTTTACCCTTATTACGATCCAACTGTTTTCCGGGCGTACAGATGTCGCCAAACAAATGCTGTACCAAGAGATCATCAAACGCCTCGGCGCCCTAGGCATACACGAGATTGATATTTTTATCAGTTTGATTGAATCGCCCCGCGAAAACTGGTGTATCCGAAATGGTCGGCCTGCGCCGTAGCGACTTTTTCTCGCAGTATCAAGCACGCTATACGGCGCGATTGAACTGTCATTATGTTATGGAGGTAACATGTCTTTCGCTCTTGAAAATACCGAATTATTGCTCCAGATGAACTTCATCGACGGCGCATGGTGCGATGCCCGCAGCAAGAACATACTGCCGGTAATCAACCCGGCCACGGGCGACGTGTACGCCACTGTTCCCGACAGTGATGAAGTTGACGCCAAGGCTGCCGTCGACGCGGCGGCGGCGGCGTTCACGAACTGGAAAAGGGTTCCTGCGAAACAACGTGCCAACATCCTCAAGCGTTGGAACGACTTGATCCTGGCGAACGCCCAGGACCTGGGGAAAATCATTTCCTCGGAACAGGGCAAGCCGCTGGCAGAAGGTGTAGGAGAGGTCGCTTACGCGGCCAGTTACGTTGAGTGGTTCGCCGAGGAGGCGACACGTTCCAATGGAGAGATCATCCCTTCTCCAGCGACCGGACGGCGTATGGCTGCGCATAAAGAGCCCGTGGGCGTCATCGCGGCGATCACCCCCTGGAATTTCCCTGCTGCGATGATCGCTCGCAAAATCGCGCCAGCCTTGGCAGCAGGCTGTACGGTGGTGTGCAAACCTGCGGCAGAAACCCCTTTGACGTCCCTGGCACTGGTCAAGCTGGCCGAATTGGCCGGCGTTCCTCCTGGCGTCTTGAACATCGTTGTGACGTCGAAATCCAAGGAAGTCGCTGATGTCTGGTTGAATGACCCGAGGGTTCGCAAGATTACCTTCACCGGCTCCACTCCGGTCGGTAAGCACCTGGCGCGGGCGTCTGCCGATACCCTTAAAAAGCTGTCATTGGAATTGGGCGGCAACGCCCCCTTCATCGTCTTTGATGATGCCGTGATTGATGACGCCATCGAGGGCCTGATGGTTGCCAAGTTCCGAAACGGCGGTCAGACCTGCGTATGCCCCAATCGCATTTATGTGCAGGACGGCGTTTACGACGCGTTCGTAGACAAACTGACTACACGCGTTGCCGCGCTGGTAGTTGGCCCTGCGACAAACCCCGCTTCGCAGATTGGCCCGATGATCAATGCCAAAGCCATTGAAAAAATCGAGAGTCATGTGGCGGATGCCGTCAGTCGCGGGGCGCGAGTGGCAACCGGCGGCAAGCGAATCCAGTCGAAGGACTGCGTGAGTGATACCTACTATGCGCCGACTGTGTTGGTCGATGTCGATAAGTCCTCAAGGTGCTTCCAGGAGGAAACCTTCGGCCCAGTCGCGCCGGTCACCCGATTCACCACCGAGGCTGAAGTGCTGCTGTGGGCCAACGATTCACCCTTCGGCCTGGCCTCGTACTTCTACACGACAGACCTGCGCCGAGTCACCCGAGTGGCCGAAGCACTCGAGTGTGGAATTGTAGGGATCAACGAAGGTGCCCTGGCGGCCGAAGCAGCGCCTTTTGGTGGTGTGAAAGACTCGGGCTATGGCCGCGAGGGCTCCACCCATGGCCTGGAAGAGTACATGCATATCAAATACACCTGCCAAGGCGGGCTGGATTGATTTACCACACTTGAAGGGCGCATTACCGGCTGCCGTGCCACGGGGTCGGTAATGACTGGCCTCTATTCGATAACACCTCTATTTGCGCCCGCCCCCTGCTGTGCCGGTTGTTTCCTGCCCTCCACGCGGAACGGCCTTAAGTCCCACCTGGAAGCCCGTGCACAGCCTGTTTGATCTCATCCATCCATTAGTCATTGGAGTTTATATGCACGACGTAGATCGCCTGGTGCGCCAGGATCGTCATTGGGTTCACCCGGTCACCGCATTGCTGGAACACGAAGCGATGGGGCCCTGTATATGGAAGTCGGCCGAAGGTATCCATCTGACCGATATTCACGGCAAACGGGTACAGGATGCCTTCTCCGGTTTGTGGTGCGTGAATGCCGGCTATGGGCAGCAATCCATTGTGCGGGCGGCCCAGCAACAGCTGGAGACGCTGCCCTACGCCACGGGTTATTTTCATTTCGCCAGCGAGCCGGCCATACAGCTCGCAGCCCGGCTCGCAGCGATAGCACCTAAAGGCCTGGATCGGGTGGTGTTCGGCCAGGGTGGATCGGATGCAGTCGACACGGCGATTCGCCTGGTTCGTTACTATTTCAATGCCACTGGCCGGCCGCAAAAGAAGCAGTTCATCGGGTTGCAGCGCGGCTACCACGGCACTTCGTCCAATGGCAGCGGGTTGACCGCATTGCCCTTGTTCCACCGCTATTTCGATGTGCCCACCCAGGAACAGCATCACATACCCTCCCCTTACACCTATCGGCATCCAGCAGGCCCGGACGAGAGCCAGGTGCTGCGCAGCATGGTCAAGGCGCTGGAAGACAAAGTCGCTGAGATCGGCGCGCAGAACGTTGCGGCCTTCATCTGCGAACCCATTCAAGGTTCAGGTGGAGTAATCGTTCCGCCGACCGGCTTTTTAAGGGCGATGCGTGACGCGTGTGATCGCTTGGATATCCTGCTCATCGTCGACGAAGTAATCACCGGGTTCGGGCGTACAGGCCCGATGTTCGCCTGCGAGTCGGAAGGGGTCAGCCCGGATTTGATGACACTCGCCAAGGGCCTGACCTCCGGTTATGCGCCGATGGGCGCAACCTTGATTGGCGAGGAAATCTACACCGCCATTGCCGCGGCCGGCAGTGACGGAACAGCATTGGGGCATGGTCAAACCTACGCAGGACACCCGGTCAGTGCCGCCATCGCGAACGCAACGCTCGACCTCTATCTCGACGGTGGTCTTCTGCAGAATGGCCAGGACGTTGGCGCTTACTTTCAACGCAAGCTCAAGCAACTGGAGTCATTGGCTTGCGTGGGTGAAGTGCGCGGACGTGGCATGTTGGCGGCCTTGGAATTCGTGGTCGATAAACAGAGCAAATCAAAGCCTCCGGCTGCTCTGCAATTCGGGCAGAAAGTCCTTAAGCGCGCGTTTGCAGAAGGTTTGGTATTCAGAGCCTTCTCCGACGACATCCTGGGGTTTGCTCCATCGCTGAACTACACCACGGCCGATGTCGATACGCTCATCGACATCTTGAAACATGCGATCGAGAAGACGGCTGCTGACACGCTCTAGGGAACGGAACAGCAACACACAAAAAAGCCCAGACCATAACGGCCTGGGCTTTTTCATATGACCACGGCGTTAGCGTGGCGCTTCCTGGACGACCCGGTCAGGCACCCACGCCTGGGACGGGCTGCCTCGTTTAACCAGCAGACCGGTAATCACCACCAAGGCTGCCAACCCTGCAGTGGCAAGGACTTCGCCTTGATGCGCCGGCAGAGTGAGCATCACGCCCAGCGCGCCAACGATGAACACAATCACCGCCCAGGTCAGCCCAGGGTACAACCACATTCTGAAACTGATGCGGTGCCCATGGGCAATCAGTTTCTTACGCATGCGCAACTGGGAGACTGCAATCACCAGGTAAACCAGCAGCGCAACCGCGCCGGAGGTAGCCAACAGGAAGGAGAACAGGCGCTCCGGCGCGAAGTAGTTGATGATCGTAGTGACGCAGCCAATGGCGGTACTTGCAATGACCGCCTGGCGCGGCACTTTGGCGAGCGTCGTCGTTTTCAGGAACGCTGGCGCCTCACCGCGCTTGGCCAACGAAAACAGCATTCGCGACGCGGTGTAGATAGCGGAGTTGAGACAGCTGGCAACAGCGACCAATACTACGATATCGACAATAAACTTCGCGTTCGGAATTTGCAGATACTCAAGTGCGCGCTGGTACGAGCCCACAAGAGCCAGGGCCGGATCATTCCAAGGGACAATCGACACAATCATGAAGATCGAGACGATGTAGAACAAACCGATACGCCAGATCACCGAGTTGGTGGCCCGCGCAATTTGCTTGCTGGGGTTATGAGATTCCGCCGCCGCGATGGTGACGATCTCAGTGCCCATGAAGCTGAACATAGTGGTGAGCAAGGCCCCCAGTACGGGGGCATATCCATTTGGCGCGAACCCACCGTTGTTGTTGATCAGTGTACCGATACCACTGACCGTAATATTAGGAAGCCCACCCACCAGTGCGATGGCGCAAACCACGATGAACGCGATGATCGCCAGCACTTTCGCCAGGGCAAACCAGAACTCGAACTCGCCGTACCGCGCCACACTGTAGAGATTGGTCAGGGTGAGCCCGCAGGTGATCGAAAGCGCAAAGATCCACGTATCAATACCAGGAAACCAACTGTGCAGGATCGCTGCGGCAGCAATGGCTTCAAGGGGAATCACTAGCACCCAGAACCACCAGTAAAGCCAGCCGATGGTAAATCCCGCCCAAGGCCCAATGGCGCGATTTGCATAGGTTGAAAAAGATCCGGTATCCGGCGACGCTACGGCCATCTCGCCGAGCATTCTCATGACCAGCACCACGAGCGTGCCGGCAGCCAGGTACGAGAGCAGCACCGCAGGCCCTGCGGCCGCAATGGCATGACCCGAACCGACAAAAAGCCCGGCACCGATGACGCCCGCAATCGATAACATCGTGACATGCCGCTGTTTCAGACCAGGGGCAAGCGAAGAGCCGGCCTGTCCTCCGGACTCGAGGGTTGTTTGTATCTTTGACATAGATTCACCGTTTTTTTTATTAGGCAGGTTGTGAAATTCCGGGTGCACGAAGACACCCTATTATTGTTTTATAGTTCTCCAAATATTCGAACTTGGTTTCACTCAGGCGATGACATGGTCGCGTTCCATGACCTGTTCCTGCTCCCGTTTCGGCGCTTCAATAGTGGCTCGCAATCTATCGGCGAGGCACTCGGCAATGTCCCACTGCACCTCCTCGGCTCGACCGGTCAACCAGGTCAGTTGGTTATGAATAAGCACAGGGATAACACCCAGATCCGCCAGGGTTCTTATCGTGGAAAGTGCGTGCAAAAGTTGACGATCAGTTCCATCACGGCAACGTTCCACCACCAGTTGCGCACTCAGGATATTGGACTCACTGAACACCGCGACCCACTGTGCAATCAGCCGAGTTTGTTCAATTAGCGCAGCGGGAGCCCCCCCCATGCAATAGATCGCCGCCCCCGGTTCAGCCTGTATAACGACTACAGGTTTTACCCCACGCGCCAACATCTTCAATAATGTTTCAATAACCTGACGAAAAAGGGCCGGTTGCAACTCGTGGCGATTAGTTAGTTCACCCTGAGTTATCTTGAGGATCGCGAATTCGCTCACACGTCATCTTCCTATCGGTGGCTGTACTCTTTCAGCGATGTGCAGAAGTTGGCGATAGCGCTACAGCTTTGCTCAAGTGATGCGTCGTCCAGTGCATAAGCGATCCGGATAAAGGGTGACAATCCGAAGGCCGCACCATGTACGACGGCTACATGGGCTTCTTCAAGCAGCGCGTAGGCCACGTCTTCATCGGTGTTCAGAAGCCGACCACCCGGCGTCATCTTGCCCAGCAACCCTTCACAATCGGCAAACGCATAGAAGGCACCGGCAGGTGATGAGCACGACAAACCAGGTGTTGCGTTGAGCAACCGCACCATCAGGTCCCGACGGCGCTCAAACACGCCACGAGAGCGCGCAATGAAATCCTTCGGCCCGTTCAGCGCCGCCAATGCCGCATATTGGGAGATGGTGCACGCACCGGATGTCTGCTGACTCTGGAGTTTCTCCATGGCCTCGATCAGCCACCTGGGCCCAGTGGCAAAACCAATCCTCCAGCCCGTCATCGCATAGGCTTTCGACACGCCATTCATAGTCAATACGCGTGGCTGCAAGCGTGACTCTACTTGAGCCAGCGTAAAAAACGGCCTGGCGTCGAATATCAGGTGTTCATAGATATCATCGGACAGGATTAAAACCCCTGGGTAATCCAGCAAGGTTTCAGCCAGCGCTTTTAGTTCTTCTTTGCTGTACACCGCACCGGTCGGGTTTGACGGTGAATTCAATATCAACCACTTCGTTGCCGGCGTAATAGCTGCCCTCAACAAGGCCGGCGTCAACTTGAATCCGGTGTCAGGGGGGCACGGCACAATGATAGGCGTGGCGCCACCCAGGCACACCATTTCGGGATAGCTGACCCAGTAAGGTGCGGGAATAATAACCTCATCGCCTTCATTCAGCGTGCAGGCCAGCGCATTGAAGATAACGTGCTTGCCACCATTACCAACAATCGTATCTTTCCAGCCTACGTCCAACTCATTTTCAACACGAAACTTGTTTGCAACCGCCTCGCGCAGTGCCTGCATACCGGCAACGGCCGTATAACCTGTGAAACCGGCATTGATCGCGTCAATCGCGGCATTGCTGATAGAGGCCGGTGTATCAAAGTCCGGTTCACCTGCACTGAGCGAAATAATAGTCTTGCCCTGTGATCTAAGTTCCGCCACGCGAGCGATCATCCCGTAAGTCGCCGATGGTTGAGCGCGCGCCAGGTGTTTATTTAGAAATGTCGGCTTCGTCTCAGTCATGGTCGAGTCTTTCCTATGTAAACGACGAGGTGCCCTCGCACGATCAAAGTCGATGGCACCGCAGCGCAGAAACCAAATGCGGTACAGCTCATAGAATCAACAATCGCGGGCTTTAATTCTTCAAACTCCGCAGGTGAATAAGCGAAGACGGCATCCTATTCGGGATAGGACGCTTCAGCGCAGAATCATCGCCAGGTACTCCGCCAGGTGCATCGGTTGTCGGCCACTGACGTTGCGTATTTGTCCCCTGCAGCTGAACCCGTCAGCCACCACTCGGGCGTCCTCGGGCAATTTGTCCAGGTGCGGTTTGAATTCCTGTTCACCGATTATCTTGGCGATGGGCGCACTTTTCAGGTGGTAGCCGTAGGCTCCGGCGACCCCGCAACAGCCTGCCGGGATGATCCCGCCCTTATCACCCAATTGCTTGAGGACCGATTGCTCAGCGCTCAGCCCCCCGCACGACTTCTGATGGCAATGCCCATGGATGCGAACGTCTTCCTCGATTCTGGGCAATTCAATAGCGTGGTTTTGAATCAGCTCGCTCAGCGTGACCAACGATTTAGTCAATTGCTTTGCCCGGGTGTCATCCGGGAAAAGCCCGGGCATTTCATCCCTGAACACAGACAGGCAACTGGGCTCAAGCACAACAATCGGAATACCTTCGCGCAGCGGTTTGTCCAACTGCGTCAAGATCGCTTCCAGATTGGCTTTGGCCTGATCGAGCATCCCCACATCGTAGTAAGGCCGCCCACAGCAGATATGCCGCTGCATGAGCTTGACGCGAAAACCCAGTTTCTCCAGCACCTCGACCCCGGCCTCCAGCACCGTCGGTGTGAACCCGTTATTGAAACTGTCGACCCAGAGCAGGACATCCGTTGCCGAGACATCGTCCTTATGTTCACGCAAACGCCTGGCGGTCTTGCCTGCCCTGAAACTCTGGCCCGCGATCCTGGGAAACTTGACACTCGGCGCCAGGCCAAACAACGCCCCTGCAGCCCTGAACAGCGGGTTGCCCATGGCGTAATTGAGGACGGGTGAGACCTTCGTCGCGACGGGCAGCCACTCGCCAATGCGACCAATCATGGCGTCCATCAGTGATCGAGAATTCTTCTGGTAGTGTCGATACAGGAATTCAGTTTTATAACGTGCAATGTCGACATTGGTCGGGCAATCCGACTTGCAGCCCTTGCAACTGAGGCACAGGTCAAGGGAGTCCTTGATGTCCTTGTTGTTCCAGTCATCCTGGATCACATCGCCCTTGAGCAATTCGAAAAATAAACGGGCGCGGCCCCGCGTAGAGTAACGCTCTTCTTTGGTTGCGCGGTAGCTGGGGCACATCGTCCCGCCTTCCGGCGAGCGGCACTTGCCCATGCCGATGCACCGCTCGGTCTCCCTGGCAAACCCTTTGTCGCCCAGCCGCGCGTCGTACGTGAACAGGCTGCTGACCTCCCTGCGCGTGTAGTCCGGCCCCATGCGCAGGTTGGCGTCCACCGGCATGGCGTGGATCAGCTTGCCGGGGTTCATTTTATTCAGGGGGTCCCAGATTGCCTTGAAATCAGCGAGTGCCTGCATGATGGTTTTGCCGTACATGATGTGCAGATACTCCCCCTTGGCCTGGCCATCGCCATGCTCACCGGACAGCGATCCGCCATAGCGCACTACCAGATGGGCGGCCTCATCCAGAAAAGCCCGCCAGGTATCAATGCCATTTTGGGATTTGAGGTCGAAGGTGATACGCGAATGGATACAGCCGTCACCGAAGTGGCCATACAAGTTGGTCTTGTAGCCGTAGTTGGCAACGATCCGGGAAAATTCGCGTAAATACTGGCCCAGCAAATGCGGCTCGACGGCGGCATCTTCCCAGCCAACTGTCGGATCGGGCTCGTTTGGATCGAGCCCCAGGGATGTCGCGGATGCACCGGTCTCACGGATGGTCCAGATTCGGTTCATCAACGCCGCATCCGTGACCAATCGCACACTGGGACGCCCTGGCAATGAATCAGCGATATCCCGAGCCCTGGTCGCCGCAGCCAGTACATCCGCGTCATTGGTGGCACCGAACTCCACCATCAGCCAAGCATTTCCCGCCGGAAGCTCTGCAATATCGTCGACCTTCATGCCCCGCTCAAGCAACCCGCCGATGATGCCATCGTCCAGCCCTTCCATGGCGATGGGTTCCAGCGGGAGCAACTGGGGTACAGAGTCAGCCGCCAGGAAAATATCCTCGAAGCCAAACACGACCAGCAGGCGATGGGTGGGGTTCTTGACCAGTAACGTCTCAGCTTGCAGTACCGTCACGCAGGTGCCTTCCACGCCAACGAGGGCCCGCGCAATGTTGAAGCCATTTTCCGGCAACAATTGATCGAGGTTATAACCCGAGACCCTGCGCTTGATCGTCGGGAAAATCCCGCGAATGTCGTCGCCGTACTGATCAGCCAGTGCCTTGAGCCCACGTACAATTTCCGCACGCCTGCCGCCTGCGGCCAGGTGCTCCTGATATTGCGCCTCGTCTGTCGGGCCTACCCAGAAGCGCTCACCGTCGTAAGTGAGGATCTCCAGGCGTTCCACGTTTTCGACCGTTTTTCCGGCCATGACCGAATGCGCACCACAGGAGTTGTTGCCGATCATGCCGCCCAAGGTACAGCGGCTGTGGGTGGCCGGATCCGGACCGAAGGTCAAGCCGTGTTTGGCCGCGGCGGTTTTGAGCTGATCACAGATAACGCCTGGCTCTACGCGGGCAATCCTCTTTTGGGAATCAATATCGATGATGCGGTTCAGGTATTTTGACGTATCGATGATGACCGCAGCGTTCACCGATTGGCCACACATCGAGGTGCCCGCCCCGCGAGGCAGCAGTGGCAGGTTTGCCTCCCGGCAAAGGCGCATTGCGGTAATGACATCCTCAATGGACCGGGGCACTACAACGCCGATGGGCAACTGGCGGTAGTTGGATGCCTCCGAGGCATACACTGCGCGTGTGGCGGCATCGAAGCGAATGTCCGCAGTGGTTTGCGCCTCCAATTGTGATCGAAGCTTCATCAGCACGTTCAGGTCAATGATGGATGCGGCGGTACTGGAGGTCATAAGGTTGCCTATTGTTGTGTCAGCGGCTACGCACTGGGTGACGACTGGTGCTGCGCCGGCGTAGGCCGGCGCCTTCAGCGATGATTCATCCTATGCATTGCCGGGCGGCGGCTCCACGGCTGAAAAGTAGGAAAGAAATAACCTTCTCTACTGCGCCAAGTGTGAGCCCGGCCGATCGCATAACGCAGCCCGCCCAGCAACGAACAGGCGTTATTTGGGCTGGCGATACCCCAGCATGACGCCAAGGAAGCTGAAAGCAGCGGCGAACATCACATAAAAGGCGGGTGCGGTTGCGGTGCCCGTCGTTTGAATCAACCACGTCAAAATCAGCGAAGCGAAACCTCCAAACGTCATGACCGCCAGGTTGTAGGCCACCGACAGCCCGGTAGAAAGCACTTTGGTCGGGAACGTTTCAGACAACGCCGCCAATATCGGCCCCGTGTAGGTCGCGATCAACAGCCCGAACACCGCCTGGAAAATGCACAGCGTCTGCAATGACGGCTGCGAAACGATCATATTGAACAGCGGCCAGGCCAACACCAGCATCGCAGCAGACGCGCCGCCCAGTAGCCATTTGCGCCCCACTTTGTCCGACAACCAGCCGGTAATCGGTGAGCAGATCGAGATCACTGTCCCGCCGACAATCGCAGCCATGAAGGACGCTGATTGCGGCAGTTGCAGGACCCTCACCGAGTAGGTCGGCATATAGAACAGAATGACGTAAATGCACACCGTCCAGAGCACCACCATGGCGAAACTGGCAAAGGCCTGCTTGGGGTACTCCCGAATCACGTCCTTGAAGGGCGTCTCGGATTTGTCACCCGCCTCCAGAAATGCAGGCGACTCATCCAGGTTGCGGCGAATAAAATAACCAATAGGGCCAATCAACAAGCCGAATAGAAACGGAATGCGCCAGCCCCAGCTCTCGACCTGCTCCGGGCTCAGGTTGAGGGTAATGCCTGTGCCGAAACAGGCCCCCACCAGCACGGCAAAACCGATACTGGTCTGGATCCAGCTGGAGTAGTAGGCCTTTTTGCCCGCCGGAGCGTGTTCGGTCAGGTACGCCGTGGCGGTCCCCATTTCGCCGCCCGCGGAAATCCCCTGCAGCAGCCTGGCAAATACGATGATGCAGGGCGCCGCCATGCCGATTTGCGAGTAAGTAGGTGCCAGCCCGATAAGGGCTGTGCCTATCCCCATCAGAATGATCGTCAGGGACAGCGCGCCTTTTCTTCCGTAACGGTCCGAATAGATGCCGATGAGCACTCCGCCTATGGGGCGCACCAGGAAGCCGACGCCGAAGGTGGCGGCAGAGAGCATCAGCGAGGTGACGTCATTGCCGGTGGGGAAAAAAAGCTTGCCGATGGTGATGGCAAAGAAGCCATACACCATAAAGTCAAACCACTCAAAACCATTGCCCAATACGGTGGCCACGATGGCCTTGCGGCGCATCGATCCGTGTGCCTGGGAATGGAATGCTAGCGGTGCTGTAGTCATAACGCCTCCGAGCTTTCAGCTATTCGCGCAAGTGAAAAAGCCGTGCCCATCTTGTTGTTGGGGGGGGGTATGCATTTGGCCCACTTGGGCGACACCTGCGTCACCTGAGCCAAGTAGGAAAAAAAACTGCTGCAATAGCACCTGAAATAGGAGAACCCGCCAGCGGCGCGAATCTATGCTGACAACACGCTCTAATGACGTGCCTCAATAACAATCTGAGCCCGCCCCCTCCCCATGCACAGCGTGGGCTGAAAGGGCGAGGCGCCGGGAGGATTCAGTGAAAGACCTTGTAACCCCCGCCATCGAAGTCGGCGAAGAGATGGTCGCAGGCTTTGCGAAAAAAGGGCTTGGCCAAGTCGTACCTGCCACGACCAATGATCGGGGGCACGGCCCCTTCCAGCGCCTCGTGTTGCGTGGGGCCACCGTGATTGACGGTACAGGCGCCCCGCCCTGGGGGCCTGCCGACGTTGTGATCGAAGGTGAGCGCATTGTTGAAATCGCGGCCGTTGGCGTGCCCGGACTGCCCATCAACCCCATGAGACGGCCCGCCAGTGGTGACCATGAAATCAATTGCACCGGCAAGTTCATCACCCCGGGCTTTGTCGATTGCCATGCGCATGTCGGCACGCCATTTCATGGCGAAAATGGCCAAATGCTTCCCGCCGATTACGCCTACAAGCTGTGGCTGGCTCATGGTGTAACGTCGGTGCGCGAAGCCGGGTGCATGAACGGACTGGCATGGACCTGTGAGCAAAAGCTGGCGTCTTCGCAAAACCGCATTGCAGCGCCGCATCTGTATGCCTATGTCTATTTTCCGGCGGTGAATGATTACCTGAAAGCGATCCATACACCCGAACAAGGCCGTGAATGGCTGCGCCAGGTAAAGGACAAAGGGGCTGACGGCGTGAAGTTCTTCGGCGCCTCCCCCGCGGTCATGGAAGCGGCCCTCGACGAAGCGCAGAAACTGGGCTTGCGCACGTGCTGCCACCACGCCCAGCTATCGGTCGGCCGAATGAATGCGTTGCGCACCGCCAAGTGGGGCCTGACCAGTACCGAGCACTCCTATGGGTTGCCGGAAGCGTTATTGGAGGGGCGCACGCTGGCCCTTATCGACGACGACTACAACTACAACGACGAGTACTTACGCTTCGCCACGGCCGGACAAACTTTCCTCCAGGCGGCCAAGCCGGGTAGCCCGAAATGGAACCAGGTGTTGGAGGCGTTTCTTGAGGCCGGCCATACATTCGTCCCCACCATGAATGTATACGATGCCAATCGCGACCTGATGCGTGCGCGGCGTGCGGAATGGCATGACCAATACACCGACAGCACCACCTGGAATTATTTTCAGCCGCAACGTGGCGGGCACGGCGCCTATTTCTATCGATGGTCGGTCAAGAATGAGCTTGAGTGGAAGGAAAGCTTCACGATCTGGATGCAGTTTCTGAACGAGTTCAAAAACAGAGGTGGGCGTGTCTGCCCGGGCAGTGACTCCGGATTCATGTTCCAGATCTACGGCTTTGGTTTCATTCGGGAGTTGGAGCTGTTCCAAGAGGCCGGCTTCACCCCCCAGGAGGTCTTGCGCGCAGCCACTCTGCACGGCGCTGAGCTGCTAGGAATCGACAACGAAACCGGTACGCTGGAACCTGGAAAGAGAGCGGATATCCTTATCCTGAATCAAAATCCGATGACGGATTTCAAACTGCTTTATGGCACCGGTGCATTGCGGCTGAACGACAGCACCCGCTCACTGGAACAGAATCGTGCCCTTGAAACCACGATAAAAGCCGGGGTCCTGTTTGAGGTGACCGATCTCCTGGCTGACGTGCGTGACATGGTCGCACGCACCTGGAAGAGAGAAAGCCGTGATGAACGCTGACGCTCACAGCACGCCATGGGAACTCACCCAGTTCATCATTCTTGCGGGCCCGCTGGGCAGCGGTAAAACAACCCTGCTTGAAACGGTCATCACCGCCCCAAACATGGCGAGCTCGACGGCGGTGATCATCAATGAAGCCGGTGCTATCAACATTGATGGGGCCATTTTGGCCGACTCCGCCCAAGGCCTGCCGATGGCGACGCTGAGCAACGGCTGCGTTTGTTGCTCGCTGACCAATGACCTGGTGTTTACGGTAGAAGAACTTATCGCTAGCCGGGCCAGATCTGGCTCGCCCCCCTTGGCGCGTATCATTCTGGAGTGCAGCGGGCTTTCAAAGCCAGGACCCGTTATGCGCTCATTGGCCGGACTGGCAGAACTGCGTATGCGCGTCAGTGTCGTTTCAACTCTCGATTGCAGCCGTGACATAGGTTCTAGCATTGATGCGCAAGCAGAGTTGGCACAGTTGGCAGCCGCACAGGTGATCGTACTGACAAAGGGAGATCTGGTTTCAAATACAGTAAGCGCTCATCGCGTTGAATCCGTCAAACGGCTGAATCCGTTCGCCACCGTCATCAATGAAATCGAACCACACAAACGAATGAATTGGGCCCGTATCAGCGGACCCACCGAGCGGCATGTTCAGTCCTTCATCTCACGGCCAATAGA
This sequence comes from Pseudomonas kitaguniensis, assembly GCF_049199985.1. Lineage (NCBI taxonomy): Bacteria > Pseudomonadati > Pseudomonadota > Gammaproteobacteria > Pseudomonadales > Pseudomonadaceae > Pseudomonas > Pseudomonas kitaguniensis. The sequence continues at coordinate 124,272 of NZ_JBLZPT010000008.1, read as the reverse complement.
CTCGCAAAGGGTTCAGCATCCGCGCATCCAGGTTCTTCATGCACAGCTGGACAAGCCGGAATGGGAAGATGTACAGGATTGGTTGGAAAACATTGCCAGCGTGCTGGGCGAGCGGCTTTTGAGGATAAAGGCGCTGGTGAATGACCCAAAGGGCATCGCGGTTTTACTCCAGAGCGTCGGTACGACATTCTCAGCAGCGCGACGCTTGTCGGCCCCAGCGACGGAGCGCACATCCGTCGTGTTCATCGTTTGTGATGGTGATGTTGCGTTGCTTTCCAGTGTCGGCACGCATCTGAGCGTAGAGTGGGCCTCATGAGCGGCAGATTGCTTCATACACCGGCCGGCCAGACACTTCGTCTGGCGGCCTATCTTCCAGCATCTGTCAGAACGGTATTTTTCCCGTCAGTATTTCCCACCACATTCGCCAATCCCCAGCAAAACTCTTCAAGGGGTGCTTGAAAGTGGCCGGTCGGTTTTTCTCGAAGAAAAAATGCCCGACCCAGGCAAATGTGTAAGCCTCAATAAATGCCAGCACCAGCAACCACCACACACCGGTTATTACGCCCACCACCAGCAGGACGACTGCAAGCGTCGATCCGATAAAATGCAGTCGACGTGATGTTCTATTCAGGTGTTCACTCAGATAGAACCTGTAGAACTCACCGACTGCTTCGCCCTTCTCTGCTCTGTTCATATTACTGCCCCTTGGCTCATTTCAGGCGCCAGCCTTCACCGTCTCTGGTTATCAACCCTCGCTGCTCGAGCGACACGACATAGTTGCGATGGCCCTTTTCGCTCTTGCGCCGGAACAAGGGCAATATGTGCGGTAAAATTCCCGGCACCAGCATGGCTAACCGCGCAGTCCAGGATTCACTGGGACGAACGAACAGTTCCAGCCGAGGTTTTTCCAGCGCTTTGATGACGGTTTTAGCCACGTCTGCGGGCATTTGAGGCGGATCCATAAACTGCATCTTGTTGCCATTTTCAATGGCCTCACGCATCAGCATCGGCGTCTCCGTCGCGGACGGATTCACAATGGTAAATTTTACGCCTAAGCGTTTGCCATCCAACCCCAAGCAAAGCATGGCGCCACGCAGGCCAAATTTTGTTGCCGAATAAATGCATGTTTCCGGCATGGGAAATAATCCCCCTAAGGAAACAATTGAAATAACCCGTCCGTCACTGGCTTGTTGCAACAAGGGTAGAAACGCCTGACACAGTTCCAAAGGAACCATCATATTGAGCTGGACTTCACGCGCAATCGATACAATTGGCCTGGTCTCGAATGGAATATTGCTTAATATCCCGGCGTTATTGACCAGCAGATCGAGGCGACCGATCTCACTACTTACATAGTTCACAAGCCCCCCAAGCGCTTCACGATCGGTAAGGTCCGCCTGATAGGTCAATGCCTGGGGCCCGAGGGCAGTGGCGGCCTCGGCCAGGCGCACCGCATCAATATCGACCAGCACGCATTTGACACCGCGGGCGATCAGCGCCGCCGCGATCGCCCGCCCCAACCCACCGGCGCCTCCCGTAATCAGCGCTGTCCAGCCCGTAAATGACGTATTACTCGCCATGCAGACTCTCCCCCAGCACTTCATGAACCACAGGAGCAGCGCTCTTTGGAAAGGGCTGATCGAGCTTGATGGCTGCATACAGATCCTCAGTCAAGCGCGGCCAATGCATGCGTGTGCGTAGCGTCTCCAGGTAAGCAGTGAAGGACCGAGCATCCAGATAAACCGCATGCCGGTCCGATTGAACAAACTGAATCCCGCCACTGAGGTCCGGCTCGTCGCTCTGAATCAATTGATCGAATTGGCGCGCGGTGTCGAGCCCATCCAGCTGCGCCCGAAAATACGCAGCCAGGGTGAGCGCCTGGGTATCGAAAAGCTTGAAAGCACTGGAGTTCTGGTCGAGGTAACCGATGGCGCAGAGGTTACGGTGAGTGCGGCTGAACATCGACAGATAAAGCAGGGGCCTGCCATGCTTCCATTCGAAAAACTGCGCAGCGCATTCAGCGCCCCATTTGAAGCCTGTGGCACAAAGAATCAAGTCGATCTTTTCGCGTGCACCATCTGAAAAAATGACGAAATCACCCTCCAGCCGGTCGATGTTTTTACGCACCGCAATATTGCCGTGCTGAAGATGATGCAGCAGTTGCGAGTTCACGATCGGGTGGGTCTCGAACAAACGATGATCAGGCTTCGGTAAGCCCCATCGTGTCAGGTCTCCCACAAGCAGCTTCAATAAGAACTTGAAGACAGGCCTGGCCAGCCACAAAGGGAGGTGCGGCCCATTTTCACCGAACACATCGGCAGGTACACCAAACACATGCTTGGGAATGAAGTAGTAACCACGGCGCATGCTGATAAAGGCTTGTTTTGCGTGAATGGCGGCCTCGCAGGAAATGTCCGCGCCAGAATTTCCCGCGCCCACCACCAACACGTTCTTACCTTGGAATTCCGATCCGGATTGAAACGAGTTGGAATGGCGTATTTCCCCATCAAACTCACCACGAAACGCTGGCAGGTTGGGCTTCCAGTTTGTCCCGGTCGCTAACACGATCCAACGGTATCGCCGTGTAGAACCATCACTCAGGCTGACGGACCAGTGCCCGTCAGGATCCTTTCTAATCAGGGTTACCGTTGTACTGAACTGAATAGACTCACGCAGCCCGAATGCTGCAGCGAAGCTCCTGAGATAGTGCGCGATTTGACGGTGGGAGGGGTATTCCGGAAAGTCCCTGGGCATTGGAAACCCGACGAATCCCGACAGATCCCTGGACGAGATAAAATGCGCCGAATCGTACATCGGTGTGCCGACATTGTTGATGTCCCAAATCCCTCCTACATCCGAATGCCGCTCGAACTGGTCATAGGTAATTTTCTTTGCTTTGAGTGCGCGTGCGGCACTCAGCCCACCAGGCCCGGCGCCAATAATGCAGGCGCTATTTCCTCGGTCGATAATCGCTGCGTCTTGTTCTGATTTCATAGCGCTTCCCTTGAATATCCAGTTCGGTGTTGAACCAAAATCTAAAGGGAAGTCGGTGCTTTCGATGAGCCTTTCGCGGCCATTCAGGGGACCATGGAGGACAGATAAGCTGCGCGCACAGGAAACTCACCCGTTATGCCCGCAATAGCAGAAAGGGAGGTGTTAGATTACCGACCGAAAGGTATCGTCTACAGACTCATTCTGATGGAGAGCGTGTGATCTATGTTAGAGCCCGCAGCCGCTGCCCAGCACTGGAAGCAGCATCCCCAACAAAATGAAGCGGTAGTGGTTCCCAACGTCGCGCGGGCGTTGTTCAGCCTGTTAATGGAAAGCGGGCTCTCGACGGAGCGCATTTGTCGCGGGCTCGGCTTCGGTTATGCCGAACTGCTTGATCTGGACATGCGCTTGTCTTATCGGCAAACCCGAATGCTGATTACTCGAACGCAGCGAGTGGTCAAGGATCCTGCGCTGGGCCTATCTACCGGCGCACGTCAGACCCCGGTGTCTTGGGGGTTTGCGGGCCTGGCCATGCTGACCTGTAAAACGCTGGGTGAAGCCATCACCTACGGTCTCGAACACCAAGGTGATACCGGTGCTTTACTGGAGCACCGTGCCTGCGTCCATCCCAATGAGTTCATCATTGAGGTCAAACCCAAAGTGTTTGATCTGGAAATTGAGCCCTTCTTGATCGAAGAAGCCTTTTCGAGCGCGGTGTCCGTGGTAAGGCGGCTTATCGGGCCAGCCTTCAACCCCCTCAGGGTAGAGTTGTCGTACGCTCGCCCGAATTATGCCCAGGCCTATCGGCGCGAATTTCGTTGCCCGATAAAGTTCATGGCCGGGAAAAATCGCTTGATCTGCGAAGCCCATTGGTTAAGCGCACGCCTGCCGGATTACGACGACATGGCGTGTGGACCCTTGCGGGCGAAATTGGATCAGTTGATGAACAGAGGCGATTCACGAAATGATTTGATCGAAACCCTCTCCAGTCATATCCGCCTCAACCTCGACGATCCTGAAGCGCTTCAGACCTTTTCCAAGGCGCTCAACATGAGTGAGCGTACCCTGCGTCGTCGACTGACGGACCTGGGCGTGACGTACAGCGGGCTGCTGGATCGAGTCAGGCACGAGCGTGCTTGTGACTTACTGCAAAACACCCGTATGTCGATAGCTGACATTGCGCACACCATCGGCTTTAGCGACGCACGGGGCTTCAGGCGCGCCTTCAAACGCTGGACGGGTGCGTTGCCGAATACGCAGCGCACCACCTGATGTCAGACTTTATGCCGAGGTGTTCTTGAAGGTAATCACGGGTGAAGACGCGCTGCTGTCATTGGCCAGCACCGGCAACTCTCGACGCAATACCCAGAGCGTGATCGGTTTGGGCAGAACTCTGGCCAAACGGATCAGCCACCTCATCGGCCAAGGAAACAAGTAGTCCCAGCGCTGGCTGCGCATTGCGTACAGCATGTGATCGACGGCTGCCGCTTCGGAAATTTCCAGCGGTGCCGGCATGCCATCGTTTGCGGTTTTAGCGGTGGCCACAAACCCTGGGTAGAGCGACAGAAAGCGAATACCTCTGTTACCAAACTCAATGCGACATGTATCAATCAACAGGCGCAGTGCGCCTTTAGCGGCGCAATATGGGCCCTGCAACGTCACCCCCAGGAACCCCGCCAGTGAATTGGTGTGCACGACAAAACCATGCCCCTGGCGACTCATATGCTCCAGGGCGGGGAAAAGATAATTGACCACCACATCATAGTTCGAGCGCATATACGCAGTGACGTCGGACGCACTCATCTCACGCATATCCAACGCAGGTGCGCCGCCGGCATTCAGTACGACCACATCCAGACGACCGTACAGCTCGATAATTTCACCCACCAGATCGGCCGCCGCATGCTCATCCAGGGCGTCCACTGCCGAGACCAGGCATTTGCCACCCTGGAGCGTGATTTCCAGTTGCAGGTCGTTCAACAGCTCCTTGCGCCGCGCCGTGGCCACAACCCAGGCGCCTTCCTGCGCCAGACGCACCGCCAGAGCGCGCCCCATGCCTGAGGACGCCCCCACCACCAGGACCACTTTGCGTGCAAAGCTGACGCGGTTGCTTGCCGGGCACCGGCGAAGCAAGCCGACCAACGTCAATGCAATCAGCGAGAACACGGCACTGACCAACAGCACGTACTCGGCGTTCTCCCCCACCACCCATTGTGACGCCATCAAGGGCCCGAAAGCGCACCCCAACAGCTGCATGCCCGGCACCAACGCGGCAACTCGCCCCGAAGGATCAAGTTGCAGAGCAATACGTACCTGGAAGGGTGTCAGCATCAGCCAGACCAGGCCAAACGCGCCGCACAGCAGCAGAAATACCCTGACGCCCATATCCGCAGAAAAATACATACCCAGCGCGATGCCGCCCAACAACAAGGCGGCGACGGCCAACAACGAAAAGTCCGAGATCCGGCGTACCAGGACGATCCCCAGGCAGCCGCCCAATACCTGCATGAGCAAGGTACCGGAGATCAGCAATTGTGCGTTTTGCGCATCAAGCCCCACGTATTTGCTTAACGGCTCAAGATAAGCCCAAAGCCCACCAATCGCGCTGAGCTGCATAAAGACCAGCCCGAGCAATAACAGGTGATTAAGACCCCAACCGAACCCGGCATCGTCCGTTCGCTGTGCTTGCTGATTGGCCAGCCGAATGGGTTGCCACCGAACCAACAACAAAGAAGCTGCCGTCAGCGTACCCAGGAACACGAAACCATAAGACGAGGTGCTCTGAATAGGCAGCACCCAATACGCCAACACCGCAGCCACCAAGGCCTGGCCAAGGGTTTGCACCACCATGAACACCCCCGCCACGCGGTCAGGTGCCGGGCCTTGGACGATCAGGTTCACGGTGCCCCATAACAGCAAACCTTCGGCCAGGCCGGCCAAGGCCCGCGCCACTGCCAGTGCGCCATCCCCGGTGGTATTGGCCGTGACCAGGTCCATACCCGATGCCGCCAGGATAGCGACGACGGTGAGCTGGCGCAGGCTGAACACGGAGCGCAATAAATCGCCCAGGACGACACCCAGCCCCAGCGCGAGAATTTCGCCCATTGCAACCAAGCCGACGCCCTCAAGTGAAAGCCGGTTCTGCGCCAGCAACTCTCCCAGCAACAAGGGTTGCAGCCCCACCATCAGCACGGCGATAGAGCCCAGCGCCAAGGCGACACTCAGGTGTTTACGGGAAACAGCGGACGGCATGTGCATGGCGTTACACCTCTTGAAGGGTTTTCAGTAACCACGGTTTTCCGGCGGAATCTCGCCTCGGGCAAAACATTGCGTCGCACGTTGCTCATCCTTCATCAGTCGGCTGTTGGCAACTCGCACTACCCACCAAGGCAGCAGTGTCATCTTGGTACCGGAGGCCTTGGCGAGGGTGAACGCCTTGGCGCATTTTTCAAACAGCTGCGCATTCATCGCCATCCGGGTACCGGTGGTGCCCAGGGTCGCGGGCACGCCCTTGATCAGCACGGCATTGCCGCCCCGCTGCAAGGCGCCGGCAATGTCGTGGACTGACGCCGCCGGCGCCCCCATGTGGCCAATATGCCGTGCCTGCTCATCAAACAGAATGGGCATAACCCCGCCAAAGTCTGCCAAGCGCTGGGCGAAGTCTCCTCCGCCCAGCAAAATGGCACCGACGTCACTCCGGGCACGGTAGATCGCCTGGTGGGTCTGGCTGTCACCCAGCACATGTACCGGCCAACCGACGTGGGTGGGGGCCAAGTCATCCAACGGGCCCCACCACATGCTTTGCTCGCCCGGTATACGCAAGGAAAAACTGCTCCCCTCCTGTACCAGACCCACCAGCCGTTGCCGGATTTCCAGCCATTGTTGCCGCAGTACATCCTGCATCACGCTCACCTCACACCAGTTGAAAAACGGCGTCGAATCGCTCGAGCGCGTCGTCGATGACGTCGTCGGTATCAGCCAGGCTGGTATAGATCCGGCTGCCGGCCAGCGTGATCAACCCATGTGCCGTATAAGCCGCACCCATTTCTTCCATCATGTGTTTACGCGACTTGGCTTCATGACGTGCACGCAGCAACTTGAGCGGGTTGCTGGTATCCAGCAACAACACGCCTGAGGTTTGCAGGTGCACGATCGAGCCCATGTTATAGGCCACATACGGTAAGCCACGGCGGTTAATGATTTCGTCCAGCCCCTTGCGCATACGGTCACCAGCGCGTCCCGCCAAAGCCGGCGCATTCAGTTTGCGCGCCTCGATCAAAGCGTAGTAGCCCGCCACGCAGGACAGCGGGTTGGCCGACAACGTGCCGCCCACAAAGGCCCGTCGTGCAGAAGTACCAATACCGCCGGCGAGCAGCTGCATCACCTCCCTGCGCCCGCCGATGGCACCGGCCATGGGGTAGCCGCCGGTCAGGCATTTGCCAAGTACGGTGATGTCCGGCATCACGTTGAAATACGCTTGTGCGCCCCCCAGGCCCGCACGGAAACCCGTGACCACTTCATCGAAAATCAGCAACGTGTCGAACTCGTCGCAGAGCTTGCGCAGTTGACGGTTGAAGTCCGGGTGCACCGGGCGCGTGCCGCTTTCCGGGCCAAAGGGTTCGACCATGATCGCCGCCGTGCCGCCGCGCAGGCGATTGATCTGCAAGCGCCGACGCAACGCGTCCAGGTTATTCGGCGGGCTTTCCTGGGTGTTAGCCGTGGCGCCGCGTGGAATGCCGACGGCCTCCATACGGCCGGTGCCCGGCAATCGCATGCCGTATACCAACTGGTCACTCCAACCGTGATACGCCCCGCCGATCTTGATCACCCATTTCTTGCGGGTATACGCGCGCGCCAGGCGCACCGCCGCCATGACCGCCTCGGTACCGGAGCCCAGCAGGCGCACCATGTCGACGCCAGGCATCACTTCGCAGACCAACTGCGCCAGCTTCACCTCGTATTCATGCAGCAGGCCGGTGACCGGACCGCAGTCGTCGAGGATCCGATTGACCTGCTCACGAATCGCCGGATGGTTGGAGCCCAGCAAAGTCGGCCCGCCGGCCTGTAGAAAATCGATATAGCGGTTGCCGTCCACATCGGTCAGGTGCGCGCCCTTGGCCTGGGCGATGGCGAGGGGGAACGGGTGATTGAACGCGAGGTTATGCTGCACGCCCCCCGGTATGAATTTTTTGGCCCCCTCGGCGAGCCGCTTCGAACCCTGGCAGCGCTCGTCGAAGTAGCCCATGACCTTGTTCAGCGCCTCACGCTTCAAGGGGCGAATGGGTTGCTTGACCAGCGCATCGAACCGTCGATAGAGCGAGTCAACATCAGGCCATTGCGAAACTGCGGAATCTGCCGCCGCAGGCAATGTGATGGGGTCCAGGGGTTTGTTCATGATGGGATCTCGGAAGAAGAGTGAGCATCGACAGCGCTGGAACGCACCAAGGCGTCGACCAGGCGTGCCACGGCGGCAGGTGACTGTGATTTATGACGGGACTGTTCGGTGATTTGGCGTAACAGGTAGTCACGGCAAAAGGTCTCGAGGTCCTCGAGGCGCGACAGAGTTGTCTCGACATCCGGGCCACAGCACAACACCCCGTGGTTGCGCATCAGGTACGCGTTGTAATCCCAACGAATAGCCCGGCCGAACTTGCCGGCCAGCCAGTTGGACCCTGAAGGCGCGTACCCGACCAGGGGAATGTGTTTACCCAAGGAATCCCACAGTTCAGGGTTGGGCACATCCATTGGTTTACCGAGCAAGGTGCAAGCACTGGCTACGGGCTGATGCGTGTGGATGCTGCACTGCACATCCGGGCGCGCCCGCAGGATTTTTGCATGTAGCCCGCTTTCAACCGTGGGGGCACGGTCACCGGAGAGCTGCGCCAGATCCTTGAGGCGCAGCACACAGACATCCTCGGGGCGCATGGTGAAATAGTCAGTAGCCGACGGCGTGACCGCGATGTGCTGCGCATCGATACGCAACGCGAGATTGCCGCCCGTGGCCGCAAAAAAGCCGCGGTGACACAGATGCTGCGAGAGCTCGACAATTTGCTCTTGGACATGACTCATGAGGCCGTCTCCTGTATGGGGTTCAGTCGCCGGTAAAGCGGCGCAAGGCGCGTGCGCACCTCCTGGAACGTGGCGAATTGGTCGTCGTACAGCGCGCGGGTCACGCGGGACGGTTCAAACAGGCGGTGGGGGCGCTTGAGGCGGGAAAGGTCGTGGAACTGCAGCTTGCCCAACGCCACCGCCACAATAAACGCCGCCCCGCGTGCATTGGTCTGGATGGCGTTCTGCGGCTGCTGGATAACGCGCCCACAGACGTCAGCCATGATCTGGCACCACACATCCGATTGGGCACCGCCACCGGTGGCCACGATCACATCGCTGGGCTGGCCGAGAAAACGCGCGAACGGCTCGAACATCCAGCGCGTATTGAGGGCGACTCCCTCCATGAAGGCGCGGATGATGTCCTCCCGCGAGTGCTCCAGCTTCAGATTGAACAGACCGGCGCGCAGGCTTGGATCACTGATTGGTGAGCGCTCACCACACAGCCAGGGTGTGTAGATCAACCCTCTCGACCCCGGTGGCACGCGTGCGGCGATACGGTCAAGCAAGGCATAGACGTCCGGCTGCTGTTCATCACTGAGCAGCTCATCCGGGTGGTACAGCACCTTGTCGCGCAGGAATGAAAGGTTTGCGCCCGCCGCCGACTGCATGGCCATCGCCAGGTAGCGACCGTTGACGGCACTGGGTACCGCAGCTATGTGGTGACGCACGCTGGTTTTCTTGAAAGGGACGTGAGCCCCTACCCACGACGAGGTGCCCAGATAGAGGTGCGGAGCAAAATCGCTGACGCTGGCGCCGACGGCCACCGCCGAGGTGTCGACGGCACCCGCCACCACTTGCGTAGTGCGCGCCAGTCCGAGCGTCTCGGCAAGCTCCGGGCGCAGCGTGCCGATAACTTCGGTGGAGCGGACAAGCTCAGGCAGTTTGCCGGCCTCTATTCCCAGTGCCTTGACCAGCCCGTCGTCGTAGCGGATGCGGTGAGGGTCGCGGTTATCGGTGATCCATGCGGTCAACATCGAGTCGCTGGTGGCGCAATAGCGACCCGACAGCCGTAGGTTCATATAGTCGAGCACGTTGAGAAACTTGTAGGTTCGCTCATAGCGCTGCGGCTCGTGATCGACGATATAGGCCATGTGCCCGGCGGCATCCATGCCGGACAACGAGGCCACGCCACCGGTCAGGCGCAATGAACGCCAGAGCTTGAGCGGTCCATAGCCAGCCAGGCTGAACCGCCCTCCTCCCATGCGTTTTTTCACCGCGCCGGCCCCTCGTTTGTCCAGCCACAACATGGCACGTCCAATAGCCACGCCGTCCCGATCTACACACACAGTGCCTTCGCCCTGTGTTGAGCAACACACCGCGATCACCTGGCGCCGCCGGACTGGATCGGCGCTGAGCAGTTCATTGGCGCCACGCAGGAAAGCATTCCACCAATCCTGCGGTTCCTGTTCGACGCTCAACCCGCTCACATGCAGCGGCACACTGTGAAACGCCCACGCCCGGATATCGCCTTCCAGTGAAACCAGGGCGCACTTGCAACCGGAGGTGCCGAGGTCCACAGCCAGGACGAGTTGCTCCAGACCGGTGGCCGCCTGAGGCGTCCGGGATAAGAAAAGCGAAGTCATAGAGGTTTACTCAAAAAGTACGCGAAATCGATGCGACCCAACGGTTGTCATCCGTGGCACGCACATGCCCATCGTCCTCGACCATGTACAGTTCACGCGCCTTGGTCTTGACCGCTATCCAGTCGATGCCCCAGTCGAATCCCAACCAGCGGTGGCTCAGGCCGATGTCATAGTCGGCCGCATCCGCCTCGGAAAAATTGACGAGTTGCTGGTAACCAGCGTGCAGCTTCAGCGTGGTGTTCATCCCCAAAGCATATTTGTAGTCCAGGTCATAGAGCATGCTGCCACGGGAGTTACGGTCGCCCTTGGCGTAGCATTCCAGGCCCTTCGTGGGATCGTCACGAAACTGCAACTGGGCGCCGCACACACCGCCGGTGTTGGCACCACGGTAGGTTTTGGACAGCACCCGAGCGACTCGACCTTCCAACGCACCGTAGCCAATTTCCAACACCGCGAACTGGCTGTTGTAGTTGGTCGTGCGCTCATCGGTGGGGGTGAAGGTTTCAAAGTCAAATTTGTTCGGCGCCTTGAACTGTGCGCCGGGGAACATTTCCGCGGCCACGCCCAGGCCGTAATGCCATGCCTCCGGATCGCCGAACCGATAACCACTCGCCAGTAAAACGCCCACTCCGTCGCCATCAATGAATTGTTTTTTGCTGACGGTGGTGAACTCGGCAAGCGCGACCAGGCCACTTTCATGGGCAACCTGAACGGTGACCCGGGCGCCGGGATGGTTTAACGAATCCGAAACGCCCCGGGTCCTGACATCGGATACAGCCTTGGCTGTGACATCAATGGCGTAGCTGGCTATTTCGTCGGCGAATGCCATGGACGGGCTGACGATAGGCCACAGCAAAGCAGCCATCAGACAATGGTGTGTCGTTGCACGCATGAGGCGCTCCTACAAGAAAGGTCGGATTTACAAAGTGCAAACCGGTGCAGGAGGCAGTGAGGCAACACGTTCCAATTGCTCTGTCTTGCCGAGTATCTCGGTACCGACAAAAGCCCGGACATTGAGGAGACCCTCTTTGACCCGAACAACGCCTTTGTATTTTTTATGATCGCGGGGATCAAACACCCAACCATCGCGCCATGCTTCCTGGTCGAAACGATCCAGTTGCATGATCTGTACGCCGCAATCGCTGGTGGTGGAGGCCATGTCCTTGACCCAGACCACCTTTCCACACAGCGCGCCGGGTTTATCGACGCAATCGTCGACTTTGACCACCGCATCCTTTTCCGAGGTAAGCCATAGGCCTTTGGCTTCCTGTGGACCCGCCGCCGCATAACCGATGGAAGAGCACGCCAGTGCCAGTGAAAGGAACAGCCATTGCCGAGCGTTCATAGTCATCACCTGTATTTTTTGTTTTAAGAGACCGTCACACTAGCGACGCATCGGTTATGATAGTCATCGCTACACGATAGTTATAACTACCATTTCTAAGCTCAGCAACATTTTTTTTCATCTTGATAAGCTGATTCTTCAACCTTTCTTTGCTAGGTGCCTATGGCCAAGCCCAACACTGCCAGCGCCCGCGTCGTTACCGCCGGGAAAACGCAAGACCAAAAGAAATCGCCTGCACAGCAGCGCAGCACCGAGACCTACGAGCGGATCCTGGTCGCGACCGCGCAGACCCTGTGTGATGTGGGAATCGAACGTCTGTCCACCAACCTGGTTTGCGAATGTGCAGGGCTGACGCCGCCTGCGTTGTACCGCTACTTTCCGAATAAATACGCGCTACTGAGCGTGCTGGGTGAGCGCCTGCTGGAAAAACAGAACGGCCTGATCGACCACTGGATTACCCCGCAATTGTTGTCCGGCCCGCCCGAGGATCTGGAATCGGCGCTGGCCGAACTGATCCTGGAAACCTACCGGGTCACCGACGCCACCTTGGGCGGTATGTGGATTCTCAAGGGACTGCGCGCGGTACCGGCGCTGGAGCATGTGAGGATCGACTCCCACCGACAGGTCTCAAGCGCACAGGCAGAAATCCTCGCGCAGGTGTTCCCGCAGGCAGATCCACAGCAACTCGCCACCGCCGCCAGGGTGGCGGTAGAGATGATCCACGCAACGATCGAGTTGTTGTTTGATGAGTCCCTGGACCCCAAGAGCGTGTGTGCCATGGTTGCCTCGATGATTATCAGTCATCTGGACCGGTTGACCCCGGCTCCAAACGTGTAAAGAGAGAGGAGCGAACATGGCCGGTGCGGACCCGTTGCCCGGCCGGATCGCACCTTCAACAGCAGCCATGTGCCCTTTACCCTCTCAGCAGCGAGACCACGCGTCACCTCACTTACCGCTGAACTCATTGGGTCCTTCATGCGCCGTGTCGAAAATCCCCCGCCGCCCCCTGTTCGCAATTACGCCCATTTCCATCAGGCGCTGGCTGGGGTGCAGCTACCCGCCGCCTTCATCGATCTGGAGGCACTCATCGTAAACCTGCAGCGCCTGGGCAAACGCGCCGGGGGCTTGCCCGTGCGGTTGGTGACCAAATCCATACGCTCGGTGGAGATGATTCGCACGATCATGGCCGCGGGGCCATTTATGCAGGGCCTGCTGTGCTACTCCGCCGCCGAGGCCGCCTGGCTGGCCGGCTTGGGGTTTGACGACATCGTCGTGGCTTACCCGACGGTCGATGAGCGCAGCCTGGTAAAAGTCGCCTGCCAATTGCGCCGCGGACGCTCGATTACCTTGATGGTCGATAACCGGGCCCAGGTGCAGGCGATCAACGAGATAGCCGTGACAGAAGGTGTGGTCATGCCGTTGGCGATTGATCTGGATATGTCATCGGCTTTTCCGGGGCTGTACTTTGGCGTGCACCGTTCGCCGATCAATGACGTGGGGACTGCGCTCCGGCTGGCCGCCAATATCGCCTCGTGCCGGGGCGTCGTGCTGCGGGGGCTGATGGGCTATGAAGGGCAAATTGCCGGGTTGATGGACGCTGTGCCAGGCCAAGCCGTCAAGAATGCAATCATCCGTTTTCTCAAGCGCCGCTCCATTGCCGAAGTCAATAAACGCCGTGAGCAGGTCGTGCAGGCATTGCGTAAGGCCGGCCATACGCTGCAGTTCGTGAACGGCGGCGGCACGGGCAGTTTTGAAAGCACCCGACTCGACCCTTCGGTTACCGAGTTGGCTGCCGGATCAGGCCTGTACGCACCGACCTTGTTCGACCATTACCAAGCCTTCGAACTGACGCCCGCCGCCGGTTTTGCCTTGCCGGTGACACGCACCCAGGCTCCCGGCGTGATGGTGTGCTCAGGCGGCGGTTACATCGCCTCCGGGCCGGCGGGTAAGGACCGATTGCCCCGGCCCTGGCTGCCCAGCGGCTGCCGCTTGATCGACAACGAAGCCGCCGGCGAAGTACAGACCCCACTGCTGCATACCCTGGCGCAAGCGTTGAACATCGGTGACCCGGTACTGTTTCGTCACGCCAAAGCGGGCGAACTGTGTGAGCGTTTCGATGAACTGTTGGTCATCAGCAACGGGCGCGTGGTGGACCGTGTACCGACTTACCGCGGCGAGGGCAAAAACTTCTCCTGATGGCGCACGCGTTCTCACCACTCCTCTTCCTGCACTTTGCTCAAGGATAACGTCATGAATCAGCCTCTCAGCAACCTGCCCTCTTCGCTTGAGCCCGTGCCGTTACTCAGTGAACTGTTCACGGCCCAACAAGCCGCCGTGCATGCCCAGGGAGCCCCCACCTACGAGCAGCGTATCGCTGCGCTGGACGCCGTGTTGCGCCTGGTCAGCGATCACCACGAGGAACTGCTGGAAGCGGTGTGTGCGGATTTCGGCAACCGTTCGTTCGCCGAGACCCAACTCAGTGAGCTGATGCCCATCGTCAACGGCATCAAGCATATTCGCTCGCACCTCAAAGCCTGGATGCGCCCCAGCAAACGCAAAGTGGGCATTGCCTTCAAGCCCGCCACGGCACGGGTGATCTACCAACCCCTGGGCGTAGTCGGCATTCTGGCGCCGTGGAATTACCCGCTGACACTGACCCTTGCACCGCTGGTGGAAGCGTTGGCGGCGGGTAATCGGGTGATGATCAAACCATCGGAACTGACGCCGCGTACCGCCCTGTTGCTGCAATACTTGCTGGCCCAAACCTTTCCCGCCGACCAGGTCAGTGTGGTCATCGGCGACGCGCAAGTGGCCAGCCGCTTCAGCGAACTACCGTTTGATCACTTGTTGTTTACAGGTTCTACACAGGTCGGGCGTCTGGTAATGGCGGCTGCGGCGCGCAACCTGACCCCGGTGACCTTGGAATTGGGAGGCAAATCGCCAGTGGTACTCACTGCGGATTTCCCACTGAAGAAAGCCGCGCGGATGATCGCCATCGGCAAGCTATTCAACGCCGGTCAAACCTGCGTCGCCCCCGACTATGTGCTGGTGCCGCGCCATTTGGTCGAGCACTTTGCCACCGAATGGGTGGCGGCGGCCAAGCAGCTGTATCCCACCATTGACGGCAATAAAGACTACACCTCGATTATCTCGCGGCGTCACTACGAACGCCTGTTGTATCTGGTCGATCAGGCCATCGTGGCCGGGGCCAAGGTGTGGCAGGACAAGGCGTTCGACCGGACCACCGAGCGCAAAGTCCCCCCAACCTTGCTGACCGACGTGCCCTTGAACACCGATATCATGCGCGAGGAAATTTTTGGCCCACTGTTGCCGGTAATCGCCTATGACACACTCGACGAGGCGCTCGCCTTCATCAATGCGCGGCCCAAACCGTTGGCGCTGTATTGCTTCTCCAATGATCGAACCAGCATCGCGCATGTGGTGCAGCAAACTCGTTCAGGCGGTGTGACCATCAATGGCACCATGCTGCATGCCACCCAGGACGACCTTCCCTTCGGCGGCGTCGGTGAAAGCGGCACAGGCGCCTATCATGGCTATGAAGGGTTCGTGCGCCTGTCCCATGCACGGGGCGTATTCAAGCTAAGCCCCTTCAATATGTCTGACAAGGTCTCGGCACCCTATGGGCGGCTGACCCGCTTGGTAGTCCGCCTGATGCTGGGCAAGTAGGCGCACAACGAGGAGCACTGCATGCTTGCCCCCCTATGGCACACCGCGGATTTACCGGTCAACCTGCTGCGCAGCCTGGCGGATCTCATTGCGCAATTAGGCCTGGACCCCAGCCGGCTGTGCTTGGGGCTGGGTTTCAATGTCGCAGATCTGGCCAACCCGCAAAGCCGGGTCTCGATTCGTCAAGCCTGCCTGATGATCAAACGCGCCCTGGAGATGACTAACGGCCGCGACCGAGGACTGGGTCTGGACATGAGCGCGACTGAGTCCATCACCTCCATGGGCCTGGTAGGTTACGCCATGCTGACCAGCGCCACCCTCGGCAGTGCGATAGCCCTGGGCATCGACCTGCAGAAGCAGACCGGCGCGCTGTTGAGCTTTGAGCACCTCCAATCCCCTGGGCATATTACGCTCCAAGTTACTTGCCCATTTCATGAGCCCGACATTCTGACCTTTCTCGTTGAAGAAGCCTTCGGGATGCTGCTGAATATCGCCCGCGCGCTGGCGGGCCCGATGTTCAGCCCATCGTCGATCGAACTGAGTTACCCAAGGCCCGCCTACGCCGATCACTATGAACACTTGTTTAGATGCCCGGTGCACTTTGATCGCAAGGACAATCTATTTGTCTGCGCCAATCACTGGGCGAATACCCCCATCGGCACCCACGATGCGCTGAGCAATCGACAAGTCGTTGAGCTACTGGAGATGAGTGCTGATCGAGGCGGTGAACTTGAGTTCATCGAGTCCGTCGAGCGCATTCTGCGTCGTGATCTACGTACGCCTGTCAGCCTGTCAGCAGTTGCCTCACAACTGTGTATGAGCGAGCGAACTTTGCGCCGCCGCCTCGCCCAGAACGACATGTCCTATCAGGCCATCCTGGATGACCTGCGCAAACAACGGGCCTTGGCGCTGCTGGGCAATGTGCGCATGACCCTGGATGAGGTTGCCTACGAGGTGGGTTTCAGCGACGCGCAGAACTTCCGCAAGGCGTTCAAGCGCTGGACCGGGCAGGGTCCACGGCAAACGCGCGCTTGAACATTTCAATTAGTCACGCGGCTTTTGGCTGAAGGCTTCAAGCCTGAAGCCATGCCAGGCGATTGCCAGCAGGCGCAAACGCCGCGGCCCATACAGCGCCTGGATGAAGCGTTCGAACAGTTGGAATTTGCGCGGTGTGTAGGGGTACCAATTGGCTTCGATCTTGCTCCCGGCCTTGTCGATCAATATGGCTTTACTGCGAGTGAACCCCAGCAACCCTTCCGGCCCACGCAGTTTTCCGAATCCACTTTTCTTCGCCCCACCGAACGGCAGGCCTGGGTTGCCTTCGCTCATGTTGACGTTGTTGATCGAAACACCACCGACCTCAAGTGCACCAGCCACCCGCAGCGCGCGCTGCGCATCAGCACTGAACACACTGGCGCACAGGCCGTAATGGGTGTCGTTGGCCAACTCGATGGCGTGGGCTTCGCTGGTAAAGGCCATGATCGGCAGTACGGGCCCGAACGTTTCCTCGTTCCAGACCCGCATGTCCGACGTGACACGGTCCAGAATAATTGGCCGCACTGTCAGGGAATTCGCATCGGGTATGACACCGAATCGCAGGCGGGCACCGCGCTCCAGAGCGTCTTGAACATGTTCGATGACCTTGTCGCGCTGAAAGCCGACGGTCATACGCCCGACGTCGGCGTCGCCGTTATCGCCACAGCGTACTACGACGTTTTCCGCCGCCTGCACCAGACTGTCGACGAAACGATCCAGCACGCTGTGTTCTACCAATAAACGCTCCACACCACTGCAGGATTGCCCGGCATTCGTGAAACCGCCCCACAACGCACCCGCCACCGAACGCGCTATTGGCGCGTCGGCAAACACAATCATCGGATCTTTACCGCCCAGCTCCAGCTCAACGGGGATCAACTCGCGACTGGCCTGGGCCATGATCTTGCTGCCGGTGGGGCCGCTGCCGGTAAAAAAAATCTTCGCCGGCTGTTGGTCGATCAACGCCGAGCCCAGGCTGCCGTTGCCGTACACCACCTGGACCAGGGCCTGGAGTATCGGAGAGCATGCAAGGACCTGTTCGACCAGGCCTTTGCAGGGGGCATGTTCGGAGGGTTTGTAGACCACCGCATTGCCCGTTGCAATCGCTGCTGCAATACCAGTAATCGCGTTATGGAACGGGTAGTTCCAGGGACAAATGATCAGCACCACACCCAAGGGTTCATGCAGCAGCAACGATTGCTTGCCCAACAATGTAATTGGCGTCTTGACCTTTTCAGGTTTCAGCAGCCGTTGGGCATTATTCTCCAACCAATTGAGCCAATCGAGGGTGCCAAGGATTTCCGCGATCAAGGCATCTGTTCGACATTTGCCAACCTCGTGCATGACCCGCGCGATGATCATTGAGCGGTGAGCCAGAATCGCGTGTTTGAGCTTGCACAACTCGGCCAGACGCGCCTGGATCGACAGCTGTGAGTGAGTACGCAAGGCCGTGCGGGCATTTTCGAATGCGACCCGGGAAATCTCAGCCTCATATGACAGCACAGTGTCGTGCGGGCGGGATTCGAATTCATTAGGGTGGGTCATTCAACGCTCCTCGGGATCATCGGCCAGCCGCCACGATAACGGGCTGTCGGGCATTGAGGCAGGGTTGATACGGACGAAAAAGGGTTCAAACCGGCTATATCGCGATAGCCACCTGCGAGCCCCGCGAGAAAACCCTAAACCATGAAATTAGTGATCGGAATGCACTTTTGTGCAGAATTGAGTCATTTACGGCCCTACCTGGCTCAGCCCTCAGCACTTTAAAGTACGCCAACTATTCAATCATCGGCGTCGTTATGAATCTCTGGTTTCGGCTTCTCCTCATGCTGCTGCGTCGACCGTGGCGCAAACCGGCAAAAGCACTCGAATCGACCGTCATCCGCATGCGCGTATGGCCATTGGATCTGGACTTCAATCGACACGTCACCAACGGCCGATATTTCACATTGGCGGATGTGGGACGCATGGACTTCGTTTTGCGCAGTGGCGCCTATCGAGTAGCTATCAAAGCAAAGGCGCTGCCCATCGTCGGAGACACTTGGGGTAAATTTCGGCGTGAGCTCAGACTGTTTGAAGCTTTTGAAATCCACACAAGGATGCTTGGCTGGGACGACAAGTGGAGCTTCATGGAGCATCGGTTTGTGAGCAAAGGCAGAGTGATCGGCGTTGTCATGATGCGAGGTCTGTTTCGTTCACAGAAAGGTGTTATCGCGCCAAGCGAATTTGTTCGAGAACTGGGACTGCCCGTGCAGTCGCCAGAGATGCCGAAATGGCTGATGTCGTGGTCGCAGAGCTGCGACGCCATGAGCCGCCAACTCAGAGATGAAGAAAGCACCAATGATCGGTAATCCGGGCCTGCGCGCCATCAACAAAAACCCTAAATGGCAAATTGCCACCACTGGTCGGATTGGCCGTTGCGTCGTTGGACGTTTTTTTTGCTCTGTGGCTCTATGTTCACAGACTTGATCGGATGATCGAGTGCAACTTTTTCAACGTGTTGAGGAGTACCACGACAGGCAGAACATAAGAGGCTCGACCGTAGCGCAGGCGAACCCCTTAAAATAACAGCGGAATGGGCTTTATGGCGGACTCGTATTATGCCTAACCTTCACTCTTTTCCCATTACACCGTTGATTCGCTGGTTTGTTAAAGACAACGAAAACCTGGATCGGGACATCCGCTTAAAGCTACTCAAAGACCCCTTTTCCTCTCGTGCCGCCCTGGTCGCGGCGGGGATGAATACACTGCTTGTGTGCAGCGTTGCAGTCATACTTCACCCAACGTTGTTTTTCATCTGTTGGTTAATCGCCGACATGCTGATTTGGATCATCCGCTGGTTCCTGCTGCGCAGGTTTATTGCCAGTGGCAAGTCCATGCGCCGCTACGCGACCGACCTTTCCCTGCTCTTCGGTTTGATCTGGGCGGCCGAAATAGGCATTGGCACAGCGGGCTGCATTATCAGTCAGGACCCGGTACTCCAAGTTCTGGCATGCACATCGGCAGTCAGCATGAATGGCGCGATTGCCATGCGAAACCAAGGCATACCCCGCTACGCATTTACGCAGATCCTGTTCACGGATATACCGATGAAACTGGCCACGTTGTTCCAACCAGAACCGATGTTGCGGGTGCTGATTCTACAAGCGCCCATGTACCTGACTGGTCTCTGGGTACTGCTGAACAACCTCAATGCAAACCTGACCAAAGCCTATATTGCAGAAGCACAGAGCACGCATTCAGCCACCCACGACAAACTCACGGGCGTATTGAACAGGTTAGGTATGTTCAATGTAATGACGGCGTTACTCAGCTCGAAAGCCAAAGTGGCGAGTGGTTTTTGCCTGCTGTGTCTGGATTTGGATGGGTTCAAAAAAATCAATGATGCCAACGGGCATGCCACCGGCGACAAAGTACTGGTGTGCTTCTCTGCAATGATCAGTAATGTGGTGCGCAAAAATGATGCCGTGGCGCGACTGGGCGGCGACGAATTTATCGTGTTGATGCCGGATATAGACCAGTCATCCGCTTCACTTATTGCAGAGCGAATTATCCAAACCCTGGAAGATTACGTGGGTAAAAACGCGAATTACAAAGGATTGGGTGTCAGCATCGGTATCACCGAGATCTCGCCTTTTGAGCCAGGGAGTGTTGAGCAGATGCTCTCCAGAGCGGATATTGCAATGTATAACGCAAAATCTGCGGGCAAGAACTGTTACCGGTTTGGATAAATTTTTGAACTTATTTGCCTGAAAATAGTGCTCAAGAATCCCGCCAAAATGTTTTTTCGCGACCCGCAAAGTCGGATTAACAGCCCAAGGCAGCCGCGGCGTCGGTGAGGGAGTCGACAACAATATCCCAGTCTTGCTCTGCGACCAGGTCTGATGTCTGGCCCGCCCCATGCTCAGAGGGGCGCGCGATAAAGATCGACTTGAACCCCTGCGCACGTGCGGCAGCCAGGTCTGAGTTGTGCGCGGCAACCATAGCGACCGCTTCAGGTGCGAGGCCCACAGCTTGCGCAGATTTGAGATAGGTTTGCGGCTGGGGTTTGTAGGTTCCGGCGACTTCTGCACCGACGATCACGTCCCAGGGCAACCCGCCAAACTTCGCAAGGTTGAGCATCAAGGCGATGTGCCCATTGGACAGAGGCCCGATTGAGAACTTGCGCTTCAATCGGGTCAGCCCGGCTACAGCGTCAGGCCATGGGTCCAGCCGCTCCCAGGCTTTGTTGAGTTCGACCAGTTCGGCCTCGGGGATTCGGCCAAAATCTGCAGCGTGGCGGGAGAGGACCGTTTCAAGGTTTTCCCGGTTCAGCACGTCCAGCGTTACGAAGGGACGCTCGCCAGACCTGACGCGTTGCATGGCGGGTTGGTACAGCCCGCGCCATTGATCTGCAAACGTCAGTGGATCTACGTCCAGCCCATGACGCTTCAGGAAGGGAGCGACTGCTCGCGAAACACCGCTTCGCCAATCGACCACCGTACCGAACACGTCAAACCCCAGAAAACCTACCCCTTCGAGCTTTGCCATCTCGCCGCCTCTTAAGTCTGTGGTCGTGAACACTGCCCCGATAAACGCGGTAATCAGCGCTCCGTCGGCCGATTATGCGCCGATCACTCCCTTGAGGTTTCGCGGCTGACGAGGGCTCAAGCAATAGAGGCTTGCCGCGCAGGCAGCTTGTGCCTGAGCGGTTGCTGGCGCGCCAGTTGCGCCTGAACCTCAGCCACCGCATCCAGCACGCGTTGCGCCCAGAGCACATCTTGCGGGTCCACCACAACCACGCGAAAGCCGTGGTCATGCCCTTCACTGCGCACGCCTTCGGAGTCATCGACGTGCAAGTCAATATCGAATGCCGGCGGGAATTTCGACGGCGCGTTCGACAGGCCGTGCACCGTCAGGGCTTGGCTGTGCAGCACGCTATTGACCACACCGTCGACGCGAATGCCGTACAGCAACAGCCAACGGCGGATGTAGGACGGCGTGCGACCGGATGAGGTGTAGACCCAGATACTGCAACCCTGGCGCCGTAACTCTCGGGTCAGCGAGCGTGTACCGATACGCAATGGTTCGCCCAGCCAACGGTGGACACAGGCTGGCACCCAGCTTTTTTCAACGGCGCAGTGGTGGAGCTGGCAGGCCAGTGTGTCGTCTATATCGAACGAAATACGGATGCGTGGGCGGCGCAACGCTGGCATCGAGAGCGCCTGCCAGGCGCGGCTGAACGCGGTTCGGCATTGGGTGAGCGTGGCGTACCGGCTCATCAATGGCCTCCCTGATACACAGGCGATGGTGGTTGGCCCAAGAAAAACTTCTTCGGGTCGGGCGCCTGTTCTTCCAGGAAGGCTGCGTATTTTTTTTTGATCTTGGGCAATTCGTACAACGCCTTGACCCCATGCTTGGCGGAGTTGCGTATGACCGAGGACGGGTTGAAGTAGCCCTCGGCGTTTTCCAGCGTGAGCACAAACGGCGGCAACCCGGCACGCATCAGCAAATAGCTGACGATGAGTGAACCACTGCGGTTGTTGCCTTCGATGAACAATTGCGGCTTGCTGAGAATCCTGACGTAGACGCCGGCAGCGCGCTTCCAGACCGACTCACTGCGGTACGCGCAGTACCAGTTGTACAGGTCCTTGATGCCACCCTCAACGTTGTTGAAAAAGTGCTGCTCGGTGGCGGCCAGGTGCTGAGCATACTCTTGCCTGCGCACCGGGTCCGTGCCGCAGAGCACGGTGGCGTTGATTTCGAGCATCAGGTTCAGTTGCTGAAGGTCAAACAGGTCGACGCCGCGAGCGACATAATCGTCAATCAGCGCATAGCCTTCAAGCACATTGTGCAGCACCTCGTCGGTCAACGGATCGCGCGGCTCGATAAAGTGCTGGCTGAGTTCGGTAAAGCGTCCTTGCACCTTACGCAGTGCGCGTTCTATCGCGGGCAGATCAAGACGACGTGTTGCAGGCATTGGCATTCCCAGGAAACTCTGAGTAAACGGTGAACCGGTGAGGGCCGTTAAGCCCCCCTTGGCTTAGCTGAACTTGCCGCTGATGTAATCCTCGGTCATTTGTTCACGCGGGCTGCCGAAGATCTGCGTGGTCGGGCCCATTTCAACCAGATAGCCGGTGCGTGTGCCCTGGGAAATATCCACCGAGAAAAACGCGGTGGTGTCCGCCACACGGATCGCCTGCTGCATATTGTGGGTCACCAGGGCGATGGTGTAGTCCTTCTTCAGCTCAACCATCAGCTCTTCGACACGGCGGGTGGCGATCGGGTCGAGCGCCGAGCACGGCTCATCGAGCAACAGCACTTCCGGCTCGGTGGCGATGGCGCGGGCGATACACAGCCGTTGCTGCTGGCCACCGGACAGCGACAGGCCGCTGACCTTGAGCTTGTCCTTGACCTCATCCCACAGCGCCGCGCCTTGCAGGGCGTGCTTGACGCGGTCACCGAGGTCACCCTTGTAGCGATTGAGGCGCAGGCCGAAGGCGACGTTGTCGAAAATGCTCATCGAGAATGGGTTGGGCTGCTGAAACACCATGCCGATATAACGACGCACGACCACCGGGTCGACGCCCTTGCCGTAAACGTCCTGCCCGAGGAAATGCACGTGGCCTTCAAAGCGGAACCCTTTCACCAGGTCGTTCATGCGGTTGAGGCTGCGCAGCACGGTACTTTTGCCGCAGCCGGAAGGCCCGATAAAACCAGTGATCTTGTTTTTTTCGATCGGTACATGGCTGTCGCGCACGGCCATGAAGTTGCCATAAAAAATCTTGTCGAGCTTGCAGTCCATGACCACAGGCGACTGAGTAACAAACGGAGAGGCTATTTTCGCAGTTGATACGTTCAAAATTCAGATGCTCCCGTTTTTAATACTTAGGCTTGCCGAAAATACGGCTGACAATGTTCACCACCAGCACAATCATCACCAGCACCAGCGAGGCCGCCCAGGCGAGTTCAAGCTGATTGTCGAAGGGCATGCCGGAAAAGTTGTAAATCAATACCGCAAGCGATGCCGTCGGGTTCATCACCGCCAGGCTGCCGTCGTGGTAGATCCAGTAGTTGCTGAACAGCGCGGTAAACAACAACGGTGCGGTTTCGCCCGCCGCGCGCGCCACGGCGAGCATCACGCCGGTGAGGATCGCCGGCATGCCGGTCGGCAAGATGATCTTCCAGATCACCTGCGAGCGCGTGCAGCCCATGCCATAAGCTGCGTCCTTCATGACCTTGGGCACCATGCGCATCGCCTCTTCAGCGGTCAGCACGACGATGGGCAGCATCAATACCGCGAGTGCCACGCCGCCAGCCGGTGCCGAGTAGGTACCGGTGGTCATCACCACCAGCGCATAGGCGAATACGCCGGCGAGGATCGAAGGCAGGCCCGTGAGCATCTTGGCGGCGAAGCGTGCAGCGCTGCCCAGCTTGCTGTCCGGCCCCAGTTCAGCCAGGAAGATCGCGGCCATGATGCCGACCGGAACCGCGATAGCGGCGGCGATACCGACCATCACGAACGTGCCGGCCATCGCGTTGCCGAAGCCGCCGCCCGTCTCGAAACCGGTGGGTGGCAGTTCGGTGAACACCTCAAGGCTCAAACGCGCCCCGCCGCGGGTGATCAGCATGTACAGCACGGAAATCAACGGCACGCTGGCGAGTACAGCGCCAGCCCATACCAGCGTGGTCAGCAGCAGGCTGCGCAAGGCGCGGCCTTCGAACTTGCGCTGCAGGCTGGGCAGAGCCCCTGCGGGCGACGCCAGGTTGTTGGCGGAGGGCGTGATGTCAGTCATCATTTATTCCCACGTTGGGCATAGACCATAATCATGGAGCCGATGACATTCACCAGCAGCGTGATGAACATCAGCACCAGCGCGGCGTACATCAACACTTCGATTTCGTTCGGCCCGGCTTCCGGGAAGTTCAGCGCCAGCAAGGCTGCCAGCGTGTTGGCCGGGGCGAACAGCGAAAGCGAAATATTGTTCGCGTTGCCCACCAGCATGGCCAGCGCCATGGTTTCGCCCAGCGCACGGCCGAGGCCAAGCACCAGCGAGCCGAAAATACCGGTGGCGGCAGACGGCACCATTACCTTGAGAATCGCTTCCCAATGCGTGGTGCCCATGCCGTAAGCGGCCTGCTTGGTTTTCATCGGTACGCCCGTCAGGGCGTCCTGGGAAACCGCGGCAATGGTCGGCAGAATCATGATCGCCAGTACCAGCGCCGCCGGCAGCAGCCCCGGCCCGCTGAGGGAGGTGCCGAAAAAAGGGATCCAGCCCAGTTCGCTGTTCAACCACGCGGTGAGCGGGCGAATCGCCGGGATCACTACGTAAATGCCCCACAAGCCATACACCACGCTGGGGATGGCGGCGAGCAGCTCGACGATGGTGCGAAACACCGCTGCGAGTTTTGCGGGCAGGAAATCCTGAGTCAGAAAAATCGCCATGCTGACGCCGAAAAAGCCTGCAATCAGCAACGCGATCAGGGCGCTGTAAAGCGTGCCCCAAATGGCCGGCAGAATGCCGTACTTGCCCTGGTTAACGTCCCAGACGCTACCGAACAATACATCAAAACCGTGTTTTTCCATGCCTGGAAGGGCCTTGCGTCCCACCTCGAACACCAAGGCGAAGACCAACGCCAGAATTAGAACCACACCGATTCGCGCAAGCGCACGGAAGATGCGATCAACCAGAAAATCCTTCGTAGAGGGTGGCCGGCAGGCAGAATCCGGGTTAACCGGTACGACAAAAGGTGGGTTCATTGGCTAATTCCGGAACGGGGGGGAAACTCCCCCGGCATGCCTGATCGCGCACACCGAGGAAGGCCTGACGCGTGTTACTTGATGTTCGCGGAGGCTTTGCGAACTTGATCGACAACCGATTGCGGCAGTGGGATGTAGCCCATCGAGTCGGCGATTTTTTGCCCTTCGGTCAGGCTGTACTCAACCATTTCACGCATGGCTTTGGCCTTGGCCGGGTTGCCGTTGTCTTTGCGGAAGATCATCCAGGTGTAGGAAGTGATCGGGTACGACTTGGCACCGTCCGGGTCCGGCAGCCACGCCACCAGGCTTTCCGGCATCTTCACCGCAGCCAGGGCTTCAGCACCGCTTTCTGCGTTGGGTACCACGTAATGACCGGCTTTGTTCTGCAACTGAGCGAAATCAACCTTGGCCAGTTTGGCGAAACCGTACTCGATGTAGCCAATCGCGCCTGGGGTCTGGCGTACGGTAGCGGTCACGCCATCGTTTTTCGGCGACTTGATGAACTTGTCACTGGCTGGCCAGTTAACCGTGTTGCCCTCGCCCAAGGACGACTGGAACTCGGCGTTGATTGCTGCCAAGTGCTTGGTGAATACCGCGGTAGTACCGCTGGAGTCGGCACGCACGACAACCGTGATCGGCGTATCGGTGAGTTTCAGGTCAGGGTTGGCGGCGACGATTTGCGGATCGTTCCACTTGGTGATCTTGCCCAGGAAGATGTTCGAGTACACGTCACGCGGCAGCTTCAAGCCTTTAGGGTTGCCCGGCAGGTTGTAGGCCAGCACGATTTCACCCGCGGTCATCGGCAGCAGTTGCACGCCTTCGGCCACCTTGGCCATGTCTTCTTCTTTCATTGCCGAGTCACTGGCGGCGAAATCGACGGTTTTGTTGAGGAAGTCCTGTACACCCGCGCCGCTGCCCTTGGATTGATAGTCCACAGTGACACCCGCGGTTTTCTTGCTGAAATCCTTGAACCAAGTGAGGTAGATCGGTGCCGGAAAGCTGGCACCGGAGCCTGTCAGACGGACGCTCTCGGCTGCGAAAGTCAGCGAGGAGGCACAAAGAGAAACTGTGACGGCGAGTGCTGCAGACTTCATCAAGCTTTTCATTAAAGGGAACTCCTTGTGATTACGGGCTCCCGAACCTTGCAGTAGATTTGTTACGTTTTTATGAAAATTGAATGGCAACCCCTGTTTTTGTCCCGTTTTGCCGTCACAGCAGCGCATTTCGCTGTCACTGCTTCGTAACAAAATGCGACTAAGGCGTTGCCATCGGCGCATTACGGCGCGGGTTGCACGTCCTTGAAGCTCAGCCCCGAACTCCCGCTGATCTGCCAGGGGTTGGCAGCGCCCTGCTGGCTGAACACCACGCGTTCGAAGTGTGAGTCCTTCAAGCCGTCGATACGCGCACCGGCAGCGCCACGCAAACGCACATCCTCGAAAACCAGGCCCTCGTGGTAGGCGTTGTGCAGGCTGTCGCCCTTGACCTCAATCGCACTGCCGTGGGCATTTTCGACGCTGACGTTGTTCACGCGGATGTCCTTGAACTGCCCGGCAATCGTCGAGCGCCGGTAATCCAGTTTGGCGTTGGGGTCGTTGTAGTCCAGGGTGAAGATGAACGCCTGCTTGACCGTGTTGCGAATGGCCGAGTCGCGGAACGTCACGTTACGCGCCCCGCCGCCCATAAAGTTGGTGCTTTTCATGCGCAAGCCAGCATCCGTGCCGTCAGACACGTTGTCTTCGGCCAGAATATTCTGGATCCACGCGCCAGTGTGGCTGCCGGCAACCACCATGCCATGGCCCTTGCGGAAGTAGTTATTGAAGATCCACGCCTGTTCCTGCGGCGGCTGATGCACCGCGTCGGCGCCGGTGCCCGCAGCAAAATTCACGCAGTCATCGCCGGTATCGAAGAGGTTATTAAAGACCATCGCGCCTTTGCTGTTGGCGAACTCAATGCCATCGCCGTTGTTAGCGTCGTAGGTTGTGTGCCGGGTGTTGGCCAGCACCACGTTTTCGGTCTCAAGGTTCATGATGCCGTGGTAAGCCGGGTTCACCACCGTGAAACCGCCGTAAAACACGTTTTTGACGTTGCGCAAAGTGATCAGCGACGAGCGCATTTGCCCGTAGGCGTCCTTGACATTCATGCCGCGCGCCACCGCTTGCTGCACTTGTGCCTTGGCCAGAATGCCGTCTTGCAGATAGCGCGTATTGTCGCTCGCCACATACACCGGCAAGGCCTGGCCACGCTCATCCACGGCATCGGCTTTACGCTTCCAGCCGTTACCGTCGAGGGTGCCCTTGCCGACGATGCGGATGTTTTCGAAGGTCTGGTGCTGACGCGGATCGCGCGGCAATGCATTGATCAGCGAGGCCGGACGCACCGTGGTCGAATACGGATATTGAATGTAACCGGCCAGCGGGTAATCTTCGGCACGCTCGGAACCGAGCAGGGTCGCGCCTTCGGCGATCTCCAGGGTCATGTTGCTCTTGAGGTAGAGCGCGCCGCTTTTGTAGGTGCCCTTGGGCAGCAAGACCTTGCAGCCGACGGTGCAGGCATCAATCGCGCTCTGAATCGCCAGGGTATCGAGGTGGTTGCCATCGCCCTTGGCGCCGTAGGTTTTTACGTCGAACAGTGCCGGCGAATGTGTGGTGCGCTGCAGCACTGGCGCGCTGTCTGCCGACTCTTTGCCGCTGCCATCCACCGAACGCACGGTAAAGCGGTAGGCCGTGTTGGGCTTCAGGCCCTGTGCGGTGTAGCTGTGAATGCCGACGCGGTAATGGAAATTCGCGGTGTCTTGCCGGTAGAACTGGTCGATATAGGGTTTGGCGGGCGAAACCTGGTCGTTGTTGGCGTTGGCGCTGCCCAGCAGCGTGCCGTTGGCGTACACCCGATAGTCCTTGATGTCGGCATGCTCGGCGGGTTTTTCCCAGACCAGAATAATTTGCTGATCGTCAAACGCCAGCGTCGGCACCTGCACCTTCGACGGCGCTTGCAGCGCCCACGACAGCGGGCTGCACGCGAGCGCGACGAGGGCCAGCGCGCAACGCGGCGATCTTCTTTGCGGGCTGTTTTTTTGCGGCATGTTGTTCTCCTTGTGTGTGCCAATGGTCATACCGACCTCCTTTTAACTCGCCCGGCGCCGCTCGGATTCCTGGCTGAAATCACGGCTGGCCTGCACCAGCATGCGCGTGTAGTCGTGCTCGGCCAGGTCCTGGCTCAGCGCCTGGCTGTCGAGCAACTCAACGATTTTGCCGTGTTGCATCACCGCCACCCGGTCGCACACGTGCGTGACCACCCCCAAGTCATGCGTGACCAGCAAATAGGTGAGTTTCTCGCGCTGGCGCAAGTCCATCAGCAGGTTGAGAATCTCGGCCTGTACCGACACATCCAGCGCCGAGGTCGGCTCATCGAGCAACAGCACGCGTGGCTCAAGGATCAACGCGCGGGCGATGGCCACCCGCTGACGCTGGCCGCCGGACAACTGGTGCGGGTAGCGAAAACGAAAACTGTCGTTCAGGCCAACCTTCAGCAGCATCTCGTTGATGCGGTCGTCCTTGTCGCCGACCCCGTGAATAATCAGCGGCTCGCGCAAGGCGGTGTCGATGGTGTGCCGTGGGTGCAGCGAGCCGTACGGGTCCTGAAAAACCATTTGCACCTTGCGAAAGTGCTCCTTGGGAATCTTCTGCTGCAGTGGCGCACCGGCAATGCTCAGCTCGCCGCTCCAGTGCCGGTATTGCCCGGCCAGGCAGCGCAGCACGGTGGTCTTGCCGGAACCGGACTCGCCCACCAGGCCGAACGATTCGCCGTCGGCAACACTCAGGCTGACGTCGTGCAGCACCTGGTTGATGGCAAGGCCTGTGCCGAAG
Source organism: Pseudomonas kitaguniensis (assembly GCF_049199985.1). Taxonomy (NCBI): domain Bacteria; kingdom Pseudomonadati; phylum Pseudomonadota; class Gammaproteobacteria; order Pseudomonadales; family Pseudomonadaceae; genus Pseudomonas; species Pseudomonas kitaguniensis. The sequence goes on along the minus strand of NZ_JBLZPT010000008.1, from coordinate 94,917 downwards.
CTCAGGTTCAAGGCGTGTGCTTGGATCATGGGCATGCTTGATTCCTCAGTGGGTCAGCCAGACGGGGTCGCGCTTGAGCACCGGCAAGTGCACGCGGCGGTTATCCATACTCGGCAGCGCGGCCAACAGGCCACGGGTGTAAGGGTGTTCGGCGTATTGCAGGTCGCAGGCGGCCAGCGACTCGACCACCCTGCCTGCGTACATCACCAGCACGCGGTCGCAATAGTTACGCACCAGGTTGAGGTCGTGGCTGACAAAAATCAGGCCCATCTGCTGTTGTTCCACCAACTCTTCCAGCACGTTGAGCACTTGCTGGCGCACCGACACGTCCAGCGCCGACGTGGGCTCGTCCGCAATGATCACTTCAGGGCGGGTAATCACCATCATCGCGATCATGATGCGCTGGCCCATGCCACCCGAGACCTCATGCGGGTACAAGTTGTAGACGCGCTTGGGGTCACGGATGTGCACTTGCTCAAGCATCTGCAGAACGCGCTCGCGCGCATCGCTACGGCTGGCCTTGTGGTGGGCCAGGTACGCTTCGGCGATCTGATCGCCGACCTTGACCACCGGGTTCAGCGAGTACTTGGGGTCTTGCATGATCATCGAAATGCGCTGGCCGCGTATTTTTTGCATGGCCTTTTCACTCGCCGAGAGCAGGTCAACCTCTCCAAACGCCATGCTTTTGGCGGTGATTTTGGCACTCGGCGGGTGCAGCTTGAGCAGGCTGCGCCCAACGGTGGACTTGCCCGAGCCGGACTCACCGACAATCGCGAGTTTTTCGCGGCCCAGGGTAAATGACACATCGCGCACGGCGTGGGTTTCTTTCTGGCCACTGACGAAGCGCACGTTAAGCCCTTCAACATTTAATTTGAGCGCGGACATAAGGTCTTCCTCCGGTTATTCGCTGCGTGGATCAAGGATGTCCCGCAGGCCATCGCCCAACAGGTTGAAGGCCAGGCTGACCAACATGATCGCCGCGCCCGGTACTGCCACCAGCCACCAGCATTCGAGCATGTAGCGGCGGCCGGTCGAAATCATCGCGCCCCACTCCGGCAGCAGCGCCTGCGCGCCCAGTCCGAGAAAACCCAGGGCGGCGGCGGTGAGGATGATCCCGGCCATGTTCATGGTCAGGCGGATGATCACCGAGGACATGCACATCGGCACGATATGCCGCAGGATGATCCGCGCCGGCGTAGCGCCTTGCAGCTCCACCGCCACCACAAAGTCGGCGTTACGCAGCGACAAGGTTTCGGCCCGCGCCAACCGCGCAATCGGAGGCCAGGAGGTCAACGCAATGGCGACCACCGCGTGTTCCAGGCCAGGCCCCAGGGCGGCGATGAACGCCAGCGCCAGCACCAGGCTCGGAAACGAAATGAAGATGTCGGTCAAGCGCATGAACACGGTGTCGACAACGCCGCCGAAGTAGCCCGACACCGTGCCGATAAACAGCCCGATCGGGCCGACGATCACCGTCACCAGCGCGATGATGTACAGCGTGATTCGCGAGCCGTAGACCAACCGGCTGAAAATATCGCGGCCATATTCATCGGTGCCGAACCAGTGTGCGGCGCCCGGCGCCTGCAGCGCATTGGCAAGGTTTTGCGCGACCGGGTCATGCGTGGCGATCCAGGGCGCAAAGGTCGCCACCACCACCAACAGCAACGCAACCAGCAGGCCGGCCAAGGTCATCGGGTTGCGCAACAGGTGCCGCAAAATCCGCAGGCCGCTCTTGCACAAGGCATCAAAGCTGGAACCCGGGGAATGATCCAGCGGGCGCTTGGCCGTGGATTCAATCGAAGACAGATTGGCATTCATAAGCATCTTCTCTGTGTGAAATCAGGATTGCCAGGCGGGCCTGGCCCAACTCAACGCTGCTTGTAGACACCCAGATAACGTGTGGCTTCGGCATCGTCACCGGTGAACCCCTTGACGTCGGCGGCGCTGACCACGGTGTCGGTCATCTGCGAGATCATCAGGATCGGCGCCACTTGCTCGTCGTAGAGCGCCTGCGCCTGGTGATACAGGCTGATCCGCTGCGCGGAGTCGCGCTCAGCGCCCGCCTGATCTATCAGGCGGTTAAGTGGCGGGCTGAAAAACGCAGCACGCCAACCCTGAAAGTTCGGCAAGCCGGCGTCGTCATTGTTGTTGGGGTTGTAGGCGAACGTGCGCAGGCTGAAATACGGGTGCGGGTAACGCTCGGCGCCCCTCGCCACGATGATCTCGAAATGGCGCGCACGCATTGCGCCGTACACCTGGTTGCCGGTGCCGGTGACGATGTTGGCCTTGATCCCGCCCTCCGCCAGCGTCGCTTGCAGGCGCGCGGCAATGTCAATAAACGGCGGTTCCGAGAGTGTGCGAATGGTCGTGCTGAAACCGTCAGGGTAACCCGCCTCGGCCAGCAGCTTTTTTGCCTGTGCAACATCCATCTGATAGCCAGGGTCCGGCAGGCGAGCGGCCAGGCCCAACTGCATTGGCCGCTGGTTGAGCGTGCCGTAGTACGGCATTACCTGGGTGTCGAGGCCCTTGTAGTCGATCAGGTTGCGCACCGCTTCGCGCACTTTGGGCTGGGCAAATTGCGCTTGCTTCATGCTCATCGCGACGTAGTACATCGTGCCGCGGGGCAACGATTGCACCTGAATGTTTTGCTTGCCGTCGAGGGCACGAATGTCCGGCGCTGCCATGCCGTAGGCCAGGTCAAGGTCACCGCGTTCGAGCATCAGCCGCAGCGACTGCGATTCGGTCATGTGCCGCACGACGACGCGCTTGAGCTTGGTCGCGCCGCCCCAATAGCCGTCGAAACGGGTCAACAACAGCGAGTCATTCGCCGTCCATTTGGTCAGCACAAACGGGCCGCTGCCCGCCTCGTTGGTGACCAGCCAAGCGGCGCCGAGGTCGGCATTTTTTTCATGCGCCAGCGCGGTTTTGCGATCCACCACGACCGCACTGGGCGAGGTCGCCAGGGAGTCCACCAACAGCAACGGGTCCAGGGCCTGCGGCAGGTCGATGACCAGGGTGTGCGCATCCGTGGCGCGGATCAGCGACTGAATATTCTCGACACTGTAACCATAGGCTTTCCAGGTGGTGGCCAGACCGAAGTTGAGTTTCATCACGCGGTACAACGACCACGCCACGTCCTCGGCGGTCAACGGGTTACCCGAGTGGAACTTGACGTCCTGGCGCAGATGAAAGGTGACCTGCTTGCCGTCCTCGCTGATCTCCCAGCGCTCGGCCAACTGCGGCAGATGTTTTTCCGGGTTACCCTGGTCACGCTTGATCAGCGTGTCGTAGAGGTTGGCATTCACGCCCGACGCATCCAGGCCCGGCGCGTTGGCCGGGTCGATGGAAAACAGGTTGACCATGCTCATGCCGACGATCAATTGGTCGGCCGGGGTTTTGGCATTGGCCAGCGTCATCGGCCCAAGGGCGAGCATCGCCGCCAACAGGCCAGCGTGCAGTGTCGAAAATCCAGTCTTCATGAAAAAATCCTTGTTTTTATAGTTTTATCGGTACGGCGGCAGCCGTGCGGCTTAACGTGTGCGTGGGTCGAACACCTTGTACAAGGCGTCGCTGATCAGGTTGAGCGCGACAAAAATCAAACCGATCACCAGCACACAACCCATCACCGCGTTCATGTCACCGAGCATCAGGCTGCTGGTCAGGTATTGGCCGAAACCCGGCCAGGCGAACACCGTTTCGATCAGCACCGCGCCCTCCAGCAACGAGCCGTAGGCCAGCGCAACCACGGTCAGCAGTTGCACAAGAATGTTGCGAAACGCATGCCCCCACACCACTTGGCGCCGCGAAAGGCCCTTGACCCGCGCCGTGATGATGTATTCCTGGGACAATTGCTCAAGCATGAAACTGCGCGTCATCCGGCTGATGTACGCCACCGAGTTCAGGCCCAGAATCAGTGCCGGCAGTACGATGTGGCGCAACGCGCTGGCAAACGCCTCCCAGTCACGCGCCAAGGTCGTGTCGACCAGCAACAAGCCCGTGACCTCGGGCACCATGCCGTCGTAAGCGAGGTCGATGCGCCCTGCTCCGCCCGCCCAGCCGAGCCAGGCGTAGAACACCAACAAGCCCATCATGCCCAGCCAGAAGATCGGCGTTGAGTAGCCGAACAAAGTGATCACGCGTGCCACGTGATCACCCAGTCGCCCCTGGTTGCTGGCGGCACACACGCCCAGCGGCAGGCCGATCAGCACGCCGAACAAAATCGCCAGGGTGGCCAGTTCGATGGTTGCCGGGAACACCCGCAAAATGTCGTCAAGCACCGGGTGGCCGGTCAACAGCGCGTTGCCGAAATTGCCGTGGAGCAAGTCGTTGAGGTAAAGCCCGAATTGGGTCCAGATCGGCTTGTCCAACCCCATCGACCGATACACCTGGTCGTAAGTGGAGCTGTCGGCGTCCGGCCCGACCACGGCCAGCACCGGGTCCAACGGCATGACGCGGCCGATGATAAACGTCAGCGCCAGCAGGCCCAGCAACGTCACCAGCACCGTGCCGGCGCGCCGCAGCGTAGTGGAAGCGCGAGCGCCCATGACAGAGGCAGTCATAACAAACATAGTGAGCTCCTGATAAGTCGGTCAGCGCTTCTTGTAGACGTCTTTGTAGCGCGTGGTCGCCGCCGTGTGGCCCTGAAAATCGGCGACGTCGGCGTACACCAGCACGGTGTCGGTCATCTGCGAGACGGGCAAGATTGCCCCGACTTGTTGATCGACCTGCTCCTGGATTTCGCGGTACTGGGCCACCTGTTTGGCAGGGTCCGGCTCGACCTCGGCGCGCTCGATCAACTGGTTCAGTTCGGGGCTGTAGAACGACGTGCGCCAGCCTTGAAAGTTAGTCAGCTTGGCTTCATCGCGGTTGTCCGGGTTGTACACCAGCGTGCGCAGGCTCGAATGCGGATGGCGCTCCGCCCCGCCACCGCCGCGCCCGACGATGATGTCGAAGCTGCGCTCGCGCATCGCGCCGTAAATCTGGTTACCGGTGCCGGTGATGATGCTGGCCTGGATGCCGGCCTGCGCCAGGGTCGACTGCAAGTTCGAGGCAATATTGATAAAAGGCGGTTCAGCCAACACGCGGATGGTGGTCTTGAAACCGTTCGGGTAACCGGCCTCGGCCAGCCAGGCTTTGGCCTGCTCAACGTTGAGTGTGTAACCAGGGTCAGGCAGGCGCGCCGGCAAGCCTAACGGCAGCGGCCGTTGATTGAGCACGCCGTAGTGCGGCATCACGGTCTGGTTGATGCCCTGGTAATCAATCAGCGAACGCACGGCCTTGCGCACGCGTGCATCGGCAAACATCGGCTGCTTCACACTCAGCGCCACGTAATACAGGGTGCCGCGCTGCAAGGTTTGCGTGCGCACCGAGGGGCTTTTTTGCAGGGCTTCGATGTCTGGCGCAGACATGCCCTTGGCGATGTCGAGGTCGCCGCGCTCGATCATCAGGCGCAACGATTGCGACTCGGTCATGTTGCGCATGACGATGCGCTTGAGCTTGGCCGGGCCCGCCCAATAACCGTCGAAACGGTTCATCAGAATCACGTCGTTGGCGCGCCAGTCATTCAGCACAAACGCGCCACTGCCGGCCGCGTGAGTCACCAGCCAGGCGGCGCCCATGTCCTGGTTTTTCTGGTGTTCGAGGACTTTTTTGCGGTCGAGAATAAACGCGCTCGGCGAGGTCGCCAGGGTGTTCAGCACCAGCAGTGGGTCGGTCGGCCGTGGCAGTTCGATCACGAAGGTCTGGGCGTCTGTGGCGCGCATCAAACGCTCGGCGTTTTCAGCCGTAAAACCGTAGGCCTTCCACGTTGAGGCCAGCGCCAGGTTGAGTTTGAGTACGCGTTGCAGCGACCACGCAACGTCTTCGGCGCTCAAATCATTACCGGACTGAAATTTCACCCCGGCGCGCAGGTTGAAGGTCAGGGTTTTGCGGTCATCACTGACCTCCCAGCGCTCAGCCAACGCCGGCACCAACCGGTCCGGCTCAGCCACGTCCTGCACCAGCAGCAGGTCATACAGGTTGGCGTTGATCTCGGACACATCCAGCCCGGTGGCGGCAGCCGGGTCCAGCGACAGCAGGTTGATCATGCTCATGCCGACGATCAGTTGATCGGCCGGGGTTTTGGCAAAGGTCGCAGGTACTGCGGTAACCGTCAGCGCGGCCACCAGTACCCGCGCCCACAGCGAAGGGAAAATGCGCATAGCGAGTGTGCCTTTCTTATATTTATAGGGCATGGACAGCCCGGCGTTTACCGGACTGCCCGTGTACACGTCAGAAGCTTTTCAGCGTATTGGTCTCGATGAAGTTGAAGTCGATCTCTTCACCCAGGCCGGGCAAATCGGACAAGTGCACAAAACCGTCGCTGTCCATCGGGTCGACCAGGCGCTTGAGGTAGGCCGGTACTTCGTCGTAGTCCAGATACGGGTGCAGCAAACCACGCTCATACCAGGTGCAGTTTTTAATAGCGCCGACCACGGCAAGGTTGGCGGCGCCGTTGCCGTGAATTTCGCAGTCCATGCCAAACGATTCGGCCAGATGTGCAACCTTCAGGCACGGCCCGATACCACCGACACCCGCCACACCGGCGCGCAGGATGTCGCACACATCATGCTTGACCCAACTGGCGCGGCTCAGGTGTTTGCCGGAAAGGGTTTCCGGGCCCAGCACCGGGATGTCCAACTGGCCCGCGAGCCAGGCGTAGGACTCGGCGGACTCTTCCATCATCGGTTCTTCGAACCAGGCGAAGTCGAGCTTCTGCAGTTCACGCCCGATGTACAGCGCGTCGGTGCGGCTGTACCAATGGTAACCGTCAAGCATCAGCGCAATGTCCGGCCCCACCGCTTCGCGCACTGCGGCGCAAGCCTTGACGTCGATGCGCGGGCTGGGCGCGAACGACACCGGCGGCATCCACGTGTGCAGCTTGATTGCCTTGTAGCCGCGCTGCACCAGCGTCTCGGCAAACCGGCCGTAGTCTTCGGGGGTTGCCAGGCCGCCGGGCAGTTCATCGCCACACATGGTCGAGCCATACGCCGGCACTTTGTCGCGATAACCACCGATCAGCTTGTGCACCGGCACGCCGAATTTGCGCCCGGCCCAATCCCACAATGCTTGCTCGACCAGCGCCAATGCGCGGTCGGTCAACTGGCTGGCACTGCCACGTTGCCAATGCGCGAGGTCGTGCCAGATTTTTTCGCGGTCAAACGCGTTCTGCCCGACCAGCACCTTGCGCACAAAACCATCCAGAACATACGGGCGGATCAGTTCGGGGGCACCCAAGGCATAACCCTCTTGACCGTCTTCAGTCTGGATGCGCAGCAACGCCATTTGCGCCTGGCTGACATCACCGGGGTGAGCATGGCCGGCGCTGTCGACTGCGCGTCGGGTCGGGTAGGAAAACACTTGCACGTTGACTGCTGTGATTCTCATGGACGTCGTTAGCCTTTTTATTGGATTTATGACGGGAAATATCGCCTGTTGGACCGAGCATAAGTCATCGTACAACACTTGAAAAGACCCAATAACCACCGCGCACCCCTGCCCATTTACCGTCAAAAACCACGCAAAGCCCCGTATTTAAAGACGACTGAGCAATCACTTGTTTGGCTATTAGCCCCTATTTACTGGACATATACATTTCAAAATGTTTCAAAATCAGGGTTAAGCCGTAGACGAGTCATCTTGTCGTACGATAACGTATATCGGCGCCTTGGATGAGAACCTGACGCAACAAGGCACTGCCGTAGCAACTATCAAACGACCCTAACAAAAACAAAAAAGAAGACCGTATGAATACCCACCTACGCACGCTCGTTACTGTCGTGGCGCTTGGCCTGCCGTTCTGTGTCAGCGCCGACTCCGCCAGCATCAACTACCGCCACCAGTACACCGAAGACGACAGCGCCCACGCTGATCGAATCAAGCTTAACTATCGGCTGGACAGTGGATTGGGTTTTGAAGCAGAAATGAAATACCGCACCGCCGGGGACCGCAAAGACGTCGCCTACGACAACATGATCAACAACGGGCACGAGTTCACTGTCAGCTACAACTACGTGCTCAGCGCGCAATCGACGTTGACGCCAGCGTTTCAGATGGACAGCTCAAAAGACTCGACCACCTACAAGTTCGGCCTCAAGTACAGCTACAAAATCAACGACGCCTTCTACGTCGCCACGCGCTATCGCCTGGACGCGCGGAAACTCGACCGCGACCAGGTCAACAAAGACATGCCCGACCACTTCAAGGATGACCAGACCACGCACCGCGCGGAAGGTTGGCTGGGCTATACGCCGGCGAGTAAATGGGCGTACGAATACCAGTTCATCTACTTCAAGACTGACTACATCCGCTACGACAACAAGAAGAGCGATTACGAACAGAACCTGATCGTCAAATACAAACTCAACAAGCAATGGGCACCGTTCATGGAGATTGGTGATGTAAAAGTCAACGCCACCTCCGAAGACCGTCAGGCGCGCTGGCGCCTGGGTGTTCAATACAACTTCATGTAAGGCCGCAGGCGACTTGCCTGGCCCACGCACACCGCTCGACAGGCAAGCGCCGCGGCCCACCCCCCGTTTATTCAGCGCTCAAAGGAAGACCTGAACATGACCACGCAACCGCTCTCGCACAAACCTTACCGGCGCATTTTGCTCACCGGCGCCGCTGGCGGCCTGGGCCAGGTACTGCGCGAAACCCTGCAGGCGCATGCGCAGATCGTGCGCGCCTCGGACATCAGCCCAATGGCGCCGAGCCGTGGCCCGCATGAGGAAGTGATCAACTGCAACCTGGCCGACAAGGCCGCGGTGGCCGCACTGGTAAATGAGGTGGACGCGATCGTGCATTTCGGCGGGATTTCAGTCGAGCGACCGTTCGAAGAAATTCTAGAGGCGAATATTCGCGGCACGTACCATATTTATGAAGCTGCCCGGCAAAAGGGGGTCAAGCGCATCGTGTTTGCCAGCTCCAACCACGTCACCGGTTTCTACCCGCAAGAGGTTGAACTGGACGCGCATTCACAGCGGCGCCCGGACGGCTACTACGCCCTCTCCAAGGCTTACGGCGAAGACTTGGCGGCGTTCTACTATGATCGCTATGGGATTGAAACCGTGAGCCTGCGCATCGGCTCGTCGTTCCCGGAACCGCGCAACCGCCGGATGCTGTCGACGTGGCTGAGTTACGCAGACCTCGATCACTTGGTCGCCCGTGCGCTGTTGGCCGAAGGTGTCGGGCACAGCGTGGTGTATGGCGTTTCAAATAATAAGCAGCGCTGGTGGAGTAATCGCCACGCGGCTCATTTGGGCTTCGCGCCGCAGGACAGTTCCGAAGCGTTTCGTGCCAAGGTCGAGCAACTACCGCAGCCTGCCACGGATGAGCCCGGCAGCCTGCTGCAGGGCGGGGCTTTTACCGCGGCCGGACCGTTCGAAGACGCGCCACGCTCGCCGTGAACCCACCTCAGCCGTTGAGCGCTTCGGCGGCGGCAGCCTCATACGCACGACGCATGCGCTCGCGGCTGTTGGACAGGTGCAGGCGCATCGCAGCGCGGGCGGCGTCGGCATCACGCCGCGCAATCGCCTTGAAGATGTCTTCATGCTCGCGACTCAAGCGCTCAAGGTAAGGTTCCTCGTTGTCCTTGACCAAGCGCTTTGAGTGCAAGCGTGTACGCGGCAAAATGTTCACCCCAAGGTGCAACATGATGTCGGTGAAGTAGCGATTGCCGGTGGCCAACGCAATTTGCTGATGGAACTGGAAGTCTGCCGACACGGCGTAATCGGCACTCACCGCGCGTGAGTTGAGCGCGTCCAGCGAGTCGCGCATCACTTGCAGTTGCGCATCGGTGCGCCCCAGGCATGCCAGGCCTGCGGCTTCAACTTCGAGGCTGATGCGCAGCTCGAGTACCGCCAGCACGTCCTGCAAGGTAACGATGGTTTGCGGGTCGATGCGAAACCCGCTGGGGCTCGGAATATCGCGCACAAAGGTGCCGATGCCATGGCGAGTTTCGACCAGGCCCGAGGCTTGCAGACGCGATATCGCCTCACGCACCACCGTGCGACTCACACCGTGCTCTGCCATCACCTGGGTTTCCGTGGGCAGCTTGGTTGCACGCGCAAGTTCGCCGGTACAGATGCGTCGGGAAAGCTCGGTGACCAATTCTTCGGCGAGGCTTCGATGCCGGCGGCGAACAGTGGTTTGGACGTTCGGTTTGTCCGTCAAGAACAAAATTCTCGGTTTGCGGAAGAGCGCACATCATAGCGCATAGGTTGTACGACAACGTAGGCGCACATGATAGTATTTCGCCTGCAGCGGACGTTCGATTCGCTGCAACGATGACAAGGACGTCCGCTCGAGAAATGCGCAACGACGTGCGCATTTAAAAACTCAAGTTAATCAAGGATCTGATTATTCATGACAAAGCCATCAACCTTCACCGCTTGCAAACTGGCCAGCGCCATTCTCGGCTCCCTGGTGCTAAGCAGCCTGCCTGTACACGCCGCCGACATTTGGCTGGATTCCGCGACCACGGGCTGGGCCACTCAGAACGGTGGCACCAAAGGCGGTTCCAGAGCAGCGGCGAACAACATCTACACGGTAAAAAACGCCGCCGAGTTGAAAAACGCACTGAGTGCATCGGTGGGCGCTAACGGTCGCATCATCAAGATCACCGGCGTGATCGACGTCAGCGAAGGCAAGGCGTACACCACCACTGCGGACATGAAAAAGCGTGCCCGCCTGGATATTCCCGGCAAGACCACCATCGTCGGCACCAGCAGTAACGCCGAAATCCGCGAAGGGTTCTTTTACGCCAAAGAAAACGACGTGATCATCCGTAACATCACTATCGAGAACCCTTGGGACCCGGAGCCGATCTGGGACGCGAACGATGGCAGCGCCGGTAACTGGAACTCGGAATACGATGGCTTGACCATTGAAGGCGCCAATAACGTGTGGGTTGACCATGTCACCTTCTCCGACGGCCGCCGCACCGACGCGCAGAACGGCAGCGCTAACGGCCGACCTAAACAGCACCACGACGGCGCCCTGGACGTGAAGAACGGCGCCAACTACGTGACCATTTCGTACACGGCGTTCAAATCCCACGAGAAGAACAACCTGATCGGTTCGAGCGACAGCCGCACCACCGATGATGGCAAGCTCAAGGTGACGATCCACAACAGCCTGTTCGAGAACATCTCGGCCCGCGCCCCGCGCGTACGCTTCGGCCAGGTGCACCTGTACAACAACTACCATGTGGGCAGCACTGGCGACAAAGTCTATCCATTCTCGTACGCGCATGGTGTAGGCAAGAACTCGAAAATCTTCTCCGAGAAAAACGCGTTCGAAATCAGCGGCATCAGCGGTTGCGACAAAATTGCCGGCGATTACGGTGGCAGCGTTTACCGCGATCAAGGCTCGACGCTGAATGGCAGCGCCCTCACCTGCTCGTGGAACTCGAGCATCGGCTGGACCCCGCCTTACAGCTACTCGCCGCTTGCGGCAAACAAAGTAGCCGCCGACGTCAAGGCCAAGGCCGGTGCCGGTAAACTCTGATTGAGTGGTTGCAACGCGTAACGAAAAGCCCTCGGTGACGAGGGTTTTTTTTGCGGTTCTTCAGGACGTCCCGGGAAAGATCGAATCAATATCAAACGTGTACGGTGCGCCGGGGGTATAACCTGACAGTGACGCCATAAATTCCTCGTCGCTCACGATGGCGGCGGGCGCCATGGCCAGTTGTTCAGCCCGCGTGTTTTCCGCGTGAGCCTGCCAGCGCAGCAGGCTGTCTGCGAGTGCTTCCGCTTCTTCTGAAAGCAAGCCGTAGACGCTTGCAGCGGTCACCTTCTCATAGCGCAACGTGGCCAAGCGGTCACGCGTCTGTTGCACTTTATGCGTTTCTCGACTGAATGCTTCAACCGCAGGTTCGTGGCTTTCGCGGTATTTATCGCCACGCGCGTACAAGTCTCGGCGCCGGAGGAACAACTGTTGGTTAATGCGGATCAGAGCAGCGTCTACAAAATCGAATTCACGCGGGGTGACCAGCGAACGTTTGAGCTGCAGCGATTCCTGCGCGCGTCGAAGCGCGGCCCAGCAATTGGGAATGTAGCCTCCAACCATTGAATGGTTGCTACTGTGCTTTAAGCCTTGAGCAATCAGCCCGGGGCGGTCGGGCAGTCCATTGATTTGCTGCACGGCCAACGTGCAGGCGGCGTGCTGGGTAATGGTGTCGCAACCGGGCTGCCAGAGGATGGAAGAGGTTTCTTTGCCGCCCAACTCCACCGGGAGGAAGTGGCGTAATGTGCCGTGGTGTTCATACGGCTCGCCGCTGAGGTTGGTAATGCCCGCAACAAACACCGAGAGGCCGACGGGGACGTTTACGAAGGTTAAGGCGGCGCCAGTCGCGTAGACCGGGGTTTTGGTGTTCATCCAGGTGCCGGGCACGCTGGGCACTGGGTCGTTGTGGTTGACCATGCGGTAATGCACCAGGTTAGCGGCCGCTTTTACGAAGGTGGCGTCAGCCGCTCTTGGGGCGCCGTAGGTGTAGAGCGTGATGTCGGCACCATACTTTTTCTGCCGACGTAGCATTTCCGAGAGCAACAACGTGATGGCGCCGCCCAGGCTGTGGCCGCAGATGATCAGTTTTTGGCCGGTGTAGAACTTATCGAGATACTTGTCAGTGAGGTCATAGACTTTAAGTGCAGCCTCATAGAATCCTCGGTGGACATTGCCCACACCTTCCACAAAGGGTACTTGGAGTGCATCGGCATCACGCAGGGCATCCGCGATTATTTCATTGGTGCCGCGTACGGAAATCAGGATCAACTCATCGTTGTGCGTGATAAACGCTTGGGTGTCGGTGTTATCAATTTGGTCTCGATCATCCAGAAAGTGAATGCTGGCCGGGTGCTCCTGTTTTTCTTCTAAATCCGGGCTGTTCGCGGGATACAGATCCGGGTCAAACGGTACGATTTCCAGGCGTTTTGAGTACGGCACGTCTTCGTATAGCGGGTAGTACGCGGTGGTTTGGGAGGGGTCCACTGTCCAGATTTCATCAAACTTTGCCAACGCATCACCGAACCAGTTACCCATACTTGGTGTGCTCGGGAAACTTACTTTCTTGTCTCTGATGGGCGCCTTGCCGGGCTCCTGCCCAAACGGGTGGTAGCTCAAGGTGGCCATAATGGCGAGCTGATACAGGTTCAGTGCACAGAACTGCGGGTCAGTAGACAGCATCGGACACAGCGCGCGTAAAGGGCGAACTTCCAATACAGTGTGCTTACTGGCAAGCAAGCAGACCCCACGCTTTCCATGCTCGCCCATCAGTGAAGCCCAACGCCGCATGGCCGGGTATTGACACTCGACTTCAGGCGGTAAATGCGCAATATGGTCGACGAAATGACGAACTTCGACCTGGAAGAAAAAGTCTGCACACGCTTGCGCAGGGTTTGTTGCAGTGCGCGAGCCGTCTTTATGAAGGTAGCGGGTTTGCTCGGCGCGAACTTGCAGTTCGGTTATCGGGAGCGGGTAGTGAGGCCTTTGTATTCGACGTATGTAGGTCAGTTCTTGCCCTTGATATTCGTCCTCAAGAGTTAATGCAATGGGTCCGGCAAAGTGGTTTTCAACTTTGCCATTGCCTGATGCGTCAAGCGTGCCTTTATATTTAAAGCCTTCTGCATCAATAACGCTGTAGGGCAGTCCTGCGTAAGGTTGCCCATCGCCATTTTCATCCACCAACTGAAAGCTCGTCCATTTACCTCGGATCGGGCAGGTTAACATGCGGCTATTTAACGGGTGCTTCAGCTCATCATCCAATGCGCTCATTGAAGTGCTCCTTATTCTGTACAGCCGGGATAAATGGTACAGCTACGCCCATCGGGCATTTTGAAACTGCTGAAGTCTTTGTGGTTTCCAAAGCAATACGCATCTTGATCCTCAAAGCTTTTTCCCATACAACGTTTCCAGCCATTGGGGAATTTGACCCATGTATCACCCCAGCCTGGCCTTTCCTCTTCAGCCAACTTGATCTTCAGCTTTACGGTTTTACCGGGTAGTTGATCCAAGGTGTACGCCCCTACAGGGCGCCCTTTAGTAACCAAGCCCTGATCATCACTTTTTTTACAGTCGAGAAGCTTGGAAATGTAACGCTCAGGTCCGATAGTACGGAACAGCCATTGACACCGACCATGTATCGCGCTCTCCCCTGCAGAATCAAAAAAACCTTTGTACTTATCTTCCAGTTGATCTCTAACAATAATCATCGCTGTATCTGCGCCAAAGTCGCCACGGGCTTTTCCATATGTGCCGTAGACTTCAACTTCAACGCGATAGATAACTAATGGACAGCCTTCAATAGTTCGATAGATGGGGATTTCCAAGTCGCGCTTGTAGCGTTCTTTATAATCCAAGTGCCATCTCTGGTTGTAACCTATATGAGGCTTTTTAACCGTGCACGTTTCTCCCTTGACAGGTGCGTACCTGGCGACTGCCTCGTAAGTAAAATCAGGAGGAAAGTCAGCCATGAAGGTGAAGCTCTCCGAGTCCCCGGTAGCACACCCTGTTGTCAGCATTACGCAGCCCCCCAGGAACAGGGTTTTAAGTGCATTCGTCATAGCGAGGCGTTCCCTTGCAGAGATCCATCAACTAGCTGAAGAATCGTCCAGTTGCCTTGGGGCGGGCAGTTAAACGTGCGGCTATGTAACGGGTGCTTTATCTCTTCATCCAATGCGCTCATTGAGTGATTCCTTATTCTGTACAGCCGGGGTAAATGGTGCAACTACGCCCATCGGGCATTTTAAAGCTGCTGAAGTCTTTGTAGTTTCCGAAGCAATACGCATCTTGATCTTCAAAGCTTGTTCCCATGCAACGTTTCCAACCGTTGGGGACTTTGACCCATGTATCGCCCCAGCCTGGCCTTTCCTCTTCAGCCAACTTGATCTTCAGCTTTACGGTTTTACCCGGTAGTTGTTCCAAGGTGTAAGCCCCTACAGGGCGTCCTTTCGCCACCAAGCCCTGGTTGTCGACTTTTTTACAGTCGAGTAATTTTCTTATATATCGCTTAGGGCCTACAGTACGGAACATCCATTGGCACTGACCATTTATGACGCTTTCACCAGTGGCATCAAAAGCTCTTTTGTACTGATCTTCCAGTTGCTCTCTAATAACGACAGCGGTTGTATCCCCGCTAAAGTCTCCACGGGTTTTTCCATACGTTGCGTTAATCTCCAAGTCGATTCGATAAATAGCCAGCCGGCAGCCTTTGACTGTCCGATATATTGGCACTTCCGACGCTGGCTTATACTCCGTGCGCCACTCTCTGTTAAAGGCTAGGTATGGGTTATCATCCAGAGTGACCGTACACGTCTCTCCTTTGGCAGGTGCATACTTAACTACAGCGGAGTAGGCAAAGTTTGGAGGCAGGTCAGCCGTGAAAGTAAAACTATCCAACTTCCCGGTAGCACACCCTGCTATCGGCACAACGCAAAACCCCAAGAACAAAATTTTAAGTACCGGTTTCATAACGGCGCGTCTCCTTGCCAAAACTGTACTTCCTGATAAATACGCTCGAAATGCGTTACTGGTGTTTCACCAGCGCGCGCCCGCGAGCGCTCTGCAAGTGTGCCGTTGGTTGCCTTTAAACTCTGGACCAGTAAAAACTCCACTTGCTCGGGCGACCGCCAGCCCCAAGCTTCAGCCAATTCCAACTGCGTGCTTAGCCATAAATCAGGGTCTTGTTGTTCAGCAATTCGCGCATAGGCATCCAGATGTTCGGCCAGCAAGTAACGCCTGGCATTGATCTGACTGATACGTGCGAATTGATCACCGTCAACCGGCACCTCGCACCAGGCAGGCCTCTCAGGAACGGGATGGTTACCCGGTGCACAATTATTCAGCGTTAGCCAGTGCTCACCCTGCCAGTAGCAAACGCTGGCAATCGGCCCCAAATACCCCGCAACAGCCCCGCCGGTTAAGTGCGCCAGTGCGCGGGTCAATACCCGGTTGTCATGGAAACGATAGAGCGCCTGATACGGTCGCGCCCCGACAATCAGGCGGTCACGCCAATGTTTGGCCAGTGCGTTAAGCCCTGCCTCCGGTGGAAGGCTGGCCAGCCAGCCCCAGTTCCTTTCAGGCGCGTCAAGCAACGCGTTCAAACGCCGATCGTCAGGGTTGTCGATAAGGAACACAAAAGGCCCCGCACTCGCCAACTCTGCGACCGGTGTTTCGCTGTACACGCTGCAATAGTGGTCAGCGTTTTGAGCGCCTATCAGCGCCTGACGGGTTTCGTGCTCGCCCTCAGAGTCGAGAATCAGGCACAGGCAATACCCGAGGTGGCGTTGTTCGATCATCCATTGCCGAGGCGACAGAGTGCTCATGCTGTGGCTCCTTCAGGCAAGCACACTGCGTTTTTGCAGGCCTCGCAGACTGGGCAGAAATCAGGTTTTTCACGTTTGGAATCGGCCATCAACGCGTTTTGGGAAGGCGCAATTACCGGTGGCAGCTCGGCAGGCGCCAGTAGCGCAGTCAGTGCCCCTGGCAGTATTGGGTTGGCCGGCGTCCCTGGCATTGGCGCGCCGCCGAGTTGAATCTCGCAACTGCTGAAGATCCCGCCGGCGCCCATCACGATGTGTTGCCCACCGGCTTTCAGGGTGATGCTTGCGCCCGCATCCAGAATCAAACGCGCGCCGGCTTTAAGGTGAACTTCCTGACCGGCTTCGGCGACCAGCGTTTGCCCGACGCGCGTGTGGCTGCTGTTCGCCACGCATAAATAGTCGTTGGCCTTGAGCCGGGTTTTGCGGTCGGCGGTGACGGTGCGCTGGTCTTGCGCTTCCAACACTACAACGCTGTTGCCCTTGATGATTTCCTTGCGCTCGTTACCGACGTGCAGACGGCTGTCGTTTTCAACCCGATGCTCCATGTCCCGCTGAGCGCGCAGGTAAATCAGCTCCTGGCCGCTGCGGTCTTCCAGGTGCAATTCGTTGAAGCCGCTGCTGCCCGGTGAGCTGCGACTGCGAAACACGCTGCGGGTTTTGTGGGCGGGCAGTTCGTAGGGCACGGGGTTAGCGCTGTTACTCAGGCAACCACTGATCACCGGGCGGTCGGGGTCGCCCTCGAGGAATGAAACCAGTACCTCCATGCCGACCCGAGGAATGGTCACCGCCCCATGGCTGTCGCCCGCCCAACTGGAGGCGACACGCAGCCAACAACTGCTTTTATCATCGGCCTGACCTTCGCGGTCCCAATAAAACTGTACCTTGACCCTTCCGTGTCGGTCACAGTGGATAGATTCGCCTTTGGGACCAGTCACCAATGCCGTCTGACAGCCAAATATCCGCGGCTTCCGGTAAGCCTGTTGCGAGCGATAGAACACGTCCCACGGTGTGGCCGTAAACGTGTTGCGGTAACCCTGAACGAAGGCGTCTTTGTGCGCACTGCTGTCGCTCGCAAGGCTCTCCTCCAGAACAGCCGGTTGCAGACCTTCGTGGCCAATCGAGGTGAGCAACCAAAGGTCATTCCAGTCATTTCGCGGGTGTTGCGACAGCGGTAAAAAATGCCCGCTGACCAGCGTGGGTTGATCACTTTTACCCTCGGCCTGACGGTAATCTGCGCGATGGCGTTCCAGAGCCCGCTGGCTCAACAACTGGCCGCGTGTGCGCTGAGTAAAACCACCGGGGTATTGGTAGTCTTCCAGGTCCGGCTGGCCGTCTTGGGCTGGCGGACGATAGCTCGCCTGGAGCGTGATGCGGGCCTTCTCGAAATTGTAATCACGTCGCGTTGTGCGGCTGGTACGCGCCGCAAAACGCAGGTTAAAACGCTTGATTACGGGTTCGTCAGCGACCAGCCCAGTGTCCTGCACGTAGGCTGTGGGGCTGCTCAGCTTGGGGAATATGGTTTGGTCGTCACCCAATACCAGTACGTGGCCGTTTGGCGAGTGCTGAAAGTGATAGTGAATACCCTCTTCCCAGCACAAACGGTGGATGTACAGCAGGTCTGACTCGTTGTACTGCACGCAGTAATCGCGAACGGGATAGGTCGAGCCCATGTGAAAGCGGTAGGCGTCACCCTGGATGCCATGCTCTTCAAGAATCAGCGCGATGATGTGCGGGACGCTTTGTTGCTGGAAAATGCGCTGGTTGGTGCGGTGCGCCAAATAGGCCAACTGCGGCACCAGCGTAAGGCTGTAATGGGTCAGGCGCTTGCCGGAGTCACCTTGGGCCACTCGGTAGATTTGCCCATGAACACCCGCGCCACTGTTGTTGAATGCCAGGAAAGCTTGTTTGTGCAACAGACGTTCGATGTTCAAGTCAGGGTGTTCGCTGACCAGTTCCAGATCAAACGAAAAGGGCGTGCTGATGGCTTCTTTGCCGGTGAACGAAAGCACCTGAAAATCATGCTCGAAATCGTTGATCGTCAGGTTGAATTGCGCGTGTGGGGTTGCGACGAACATCCGCCTTTTCCTTGTCGGACTTTTAGCTTGGGCCCATAGGCTGGCAGCAGGCAGGCGCCTGTGAGCGTGTGGGGGCTAAAAATCAGGTTAAACAAGGAGCGGAAAAGAAATATGCAGGAAACTTCCTATATCTAAACGGAATTTTCTCTGATTCAGGAAGAGCTTGGGATCGCGCGTTACTGCGCGCTGGAACCAGGCTACTGCACCAACTGATTAATCTCGATGATCGGCAGCAGAACCGCCAGCACAATCACCAGCACCACGGCGCCCATCACCACGATCATCAGCGGTTCCAGCAGCGCGGTCATGCCCATGGCTCGGCGCTCGATGTCCCGCGATAAGGTCTGCGCCGCACGCTCAAGCATTGGCGGCAGCGCGCCGGTTTTTTCGCCGCTGGCGATCAGGTGGATCAGCACCGGCGGGAACACCTTCTCCACGCGTAGCGCAGCGGCGAGGTTGACGCCTTCGCGCACCTTCGCGGTGGCATCACTCACGCTCAGGCTCAGGCGGTCGTTGGACAAGGTTTGCCGCGCGGCTTCCAGGGCACGCAACAGCGGTACCCCGGCGCCACCGAGAATCGCCAGGGTCGAGGCAAACCGCGCGGTGTTCAGGCCCAGCACAAAGCGCCCGATCAACGGCAAGCGCAGCACGCGGCTGTGCCAGTTGAGGCGCGCCACCGGGTTGCGCAAATACACGCGCCAACCCCAGAAACCCGCGACCATAACGCCCAAACACAGCCCGCCCCAACTGCGAATGAAGTCACTCGCATTGAGCATCGCCAGGGTCAGCCCCGGCAGGTCCTGGCGCGCCTGCGAAAATGCGCTGACCACCTGCGGCACCACGTAGCTGAGCAGGAAGATCACGATTGCAATCGACACCAGCCCGACCACGCCCGGGTAGATAAACGCGGTGAGGATTTTACTGCGCAGGTTGTTGCGCTCTTCGATGTAATCGGCTAACCGCTCCATGACCTGCGCCAAGTCGCCGGACTCTTCGCCGGCGGCAATCAGCGCGCGATAAATCGCTGGAAAATCCCGTGGCCGGGTCGCCAGCGCATCGGCCAAGCGCATGCCGCCGCGCACATCGGCACGCACCGCGCTGAGGGTTTGGGTGAGGTGCTTTTTTTCCGCCTGCTCCACCGTGGCGCTCAGCGCCGCTTCCAACGGCAGGCTCGCGCCCAGCAAGCTCGCGAGTTGGCGCGTCGCCCACGCAAGGTCGTTGTCGGAAAGTTTGGCGCTGAACATCGAGCCGCCGCCAGTCGGCGTGGGCTGTTCAAGCTGCACCGAGAGCGCGGTCAAGCCGCGACTGCGCAGCACACCAAACGCCGCACTTTGGCTATCGGCTTCGAGATGCCCGGACTCGATTTTACCGGTGGCGTCGGCCGCTTCGAAACGGTAGCGATTCATCAGGTGTCCCGTGTCACGCGCAGGATTTCTTCCGGCGCCGTGGTGCCGCTGCGCACCCAGCGCTCGCCGTCTTCGCGCAGGCTGAACATGCCGGCTTGGCGAGCAGCGGCGCGCAGCGCTGGTTCACCGGCGCCTTGGTGGATCAACGCGCGAATCGCATCGTCGATGCAGAACAATTCGTGAATGCCGGTGCGCCCGCTGTAGCCGGTGTGGCTGCAGGCCGCACAGCCGAGCGGGCGCCACGTGCCAGGCTGCGCCAGGTCTGGCTGTTTGCAGTGGCTGCACAGGCGCCGCACCAGCCGTTGCGCGAGCACGCCAAGCATCGAAGACGCCAGCAGGAAGGGCTCGACGCCCATGTCAATCAGGCGGTTGACCGCCGACACCGAATCGTTGGTGTGCAGCGTGGCGAGTACCAAGTGGCCGGTGAGCGACGCCTGCACGGCGATTTGCGCGGTCTCCAGGTCACGGATTTCACCGATCATGATGATGTCCGGGTCCTGGCGCAGAATCGCCCGCAAGGCCAGGGCGAAGGTCATGTCGATCTTGGCGTTGACCTGGATCTGGCTGATGCCTGGCAGGTCATACTCCACAGGGTCTTCAACGGTGAGGATGTTGCTGGTGCTGGCGTCGAGTCGCGCCAGGGCGGCGTAGAGGCTGGTGGTCTTGCCGCTGCCGGTGGGGCCGGTGACCAACACAATGCCGTGGGGCTGGCGGATCAAGTTGTCCAGCTTGGCCAGCACCTGCGCGTCCATGCCGAGGGTTTCCAGCTGCAGGCGCCCGGCTTGTTTGTCGAGCAACCGCATGACCACCCGTTCACCATGGCCGGTGGGCAGCGTGGACACGCGAATATCAATCGGCCGCCCCGCCACCCGCAAGGCGATGCGACCGTCCTGCGGCAGGCGTTTTTCGGCGATGTCGAGTTGCGCCATGATCTTGATCCGTGACACCAGCGCCGCGTGCAATGCCTTGCGCGGCGACACCACGTCACGCAAGGCGCCGTCGACGCGGTAGCGCACCACCGAATGGCTTTCGTAAGGCTCAATGTGAATGTCGCTGGCCTCGTCACGCGCGGCCTGGGTGAGCAACGCGTTGATCATGCGGATCACCGGCGCGCCGTCCTGCGTGTCGAGCAGGTCGGTGATTTCCGGGATCTCCTGCATCAGTCGGTCGAGGTCGACTTCGTTTTCCGCCGCCCCCACCACGGCCGCCGCGCTGCCGGTGTCGGCGTAGGCCGCGGCGAGCAGCCCGTCGAGTTCCTCATCACGCACCTGCTGCAAGCGCGCCGGGCCGAACTGGCGGCGCACTTCGCTGATCGACCAGCCGGGCGTCGACGGGCACACGGTCAGCACGAGCCCTTCTTCGCCGCCGCGCAACACGATGCGCTGGGCCTTGGCCCACGCGTAGGGCAACGTGCTCATTGCACCGGCACCGCACGCATCGTCGCGCGTGGCAGACTTGGCAGCGGTTCCGCTGGCACACCCACAGCGGTTGCCGGCAATTGCGGCGCTTGCATGTCCGGCATCGCCCAATTGCGCTCCGGTTGCAGTGCACCCTGAGCGCGGCGAATGAAGTCGTAGCGGTTGAGGGTGATCGCACGTCCGCCAGCGCTGTCACGGATGATGTAAGGGCGCAGGAAGACCATCAGGTTGGTTTTGGCGGTCGAACGGCGTTCATTGCGAAACAGCGCACCCAGCCCCGGGATGCTCGACAACCACGGCACCGCTTCGTTGCTCTGGCTGTAGCCGTCCTGCAGCAAGCCGCCGAGCACCATGATCTGCCCGTCATCAAGCAAAATACTCGTGTCGATTGCACGTTTGTTGGTGACCACGCCCGCCGAACTCGCCGTGTTGGAAGCGCGCTCGTCAATGCTGCTGACTTCCTGGTAGATGTCGAGCTTCACCGTGCCACCCTCGGAGATCTGCGGCCGCACATTGAGCTTGAGCCCGACCTCCTCGCGCGTCACGGTCTGGAACGGGTTATTGCTGGTGCCCCCGCCACCGGTGACGTAGCTGCCACTCACGAACGGGATGGTCTGGCCGACGAAAATGCTCGCGGCTTCGTTGTCCAGGGTCAGCAAGTTCGGGGTTGACAGCACATTGCTGCCACCCTTGCTCTTGAGTGCCCGCGCCAGCACTTTGAGGTCCATCACATTGCCGATACCGGGAATGTTAACCGTGCCTTTGAGGTAACCCACACTCAGGCCGCCGGGCAGTGCGTCGATGCTGGTCCTGCCGCCAGCCTGGAAGCCGCTGCCGCCCAAGTTGGTGCCGCCGATTACGCCTTTACCGGCAAGGTCACCACTCTGCCATTGCACGCCAAATTCGTTGGCATCGTCTTCACTGACCTCAACGATCAGGCTTTCGATCACCACCTGCGCGCGGCGCTGATCAAGCATGTCGATGACTTCACGCAGGTTGCGGTACAGCGGCTCGGGCGCGGAAATCAACAAGGTATTGGTGGTGGCATCCGCCTGGATGGTCACACCGCCGGCGCTGAAGGCAACATTTTGATCCGCCGCTTGAGTACCGGCCGGCGTGCTCGAATTGCCATTGCTCTGCCCGTAGGCGGGGTTGCTGCCGGCAGTGCTGGCGGTACTTGATGTCTGGCTTGAGCTGCTTTGGCTGCCCTGCCCGCCACTGGTGTTGGCACCCATCGCACTCAACACCGAACGCCCGGTATCGGCCGTGCCGCTTTCGCTTTCGCCAGTCAGTAAACCGCGTAACGCTTGGGCCAGCTTCGCTGCCTGCGCATTGCGCAAATACACCACGTGCAGGTTGCTCGGGTTGCTTTGGGCGTTGTCGAGTTTGTACACCAGGTTACGCGCCAACTCGGTCCGCTCGGGGCTGCCGGAGCGGATGATAATCGCATTCGAGCGCGGGTCACCGATCACCGAAATCTTCTGGCTCGGGTCGTTGCCCGGCTGCTCCAGCAGTTGCGAGACCATGCCGGCGATGTCCACCGCGATGCCGTTTTGCACCTGCACCACGTCGGTGTCGATAGCGCTTGGGGTGTCGATGCTCTCGATCAACTGCGCCACGCGCGTCAGGTTGTCGGCGTAGTCGGTGATCACCAGGGTGTTATTGCCGGGGTAAGCGTTGATCGGGTTGTTCGGCGAGATAATCGGGCGCAGCACCGGGATCAGGTTGACCGCGTTTTCGTAGTGCAGCCGAAACGTGCGGGTCAGCATGCCATTCGCGGCTGGCTTGGTGGCGCTGTAGATCGGCCCGCCGAGCAACTTGGCGTCGGCCTCCGGCACCACATGCGCCACACCGCCGACATCGACCACGCTGAAGCCCTGCATGCGCAACGCTGCCAGCAACATGTCATACGCCTGGTGGGCCGGCACCTCGCCTTCAGACACCAGCGTCAGGCTGCCCGCCACGCGCGGGTCGACCAGAAACTGTTGCCCGGTGGCACGCGACAAGCTGCGCACCACGGCTTGAATATCCGCATCAACGAAATTCAAGCTCACCGGCTGGTTGCCCAACGGGCTGTTTGCCGCCGCGCTGCCGGGAACGCTGCCAGCCCGTCGCGCCGGGTTGACGATGGTGTGTTGCGGCCGCGCCTGGCGCTGGATTTTCGCCTGGGCGCGCTGGCGCTCCAGCAGCACATCACCGCTGCGCTGCGTGTTGGCCAAGGGTTGGCCAAGTTCACTGTCGACCAGCAACGGTGGCGGGTTTGACGCCGTTTGTGTGCTGCACGCGCTGAGTGCCAGCAGCAGCAACGGCGCAGCTGTATGTACGTAGCTGCGCAGGTAATTGGAACCTGACCACTTCATGAAGCTTCCTTAGCGCCAAGCGCCTGATCCATGCGGACGGTTCCCGACAGAGTGCCTGCCGTATTATCGGTACGGGTCTCGCCTGCACGCTGCACACGAGCCTCGACCACTTCCAGAGAAAATTGCGCTGGGGCGCTGACCAGCCAGCCCATCACGGCATCCGCCGGCGCATCGTCGAAGGTCAACTGCCAGCCACTGTCGAGTGGCTTTAATTGGTAGCGACCGGCCAGGTCGCGCGCATCCAGGCTGTGGCGCAATGCCTGTTCAAGCGGCTGGTTGGCGGGCGCAAGCGGCACATCGCGCAGCAACTGCTCGAGCGCTTGGGCTTGCGCACACAATTTCGGCGTTTCAGCCTGCCAATACTCGATTTTTTTCAACGGCGGCTGTACCAGCGCGAACCAGATCAACAAGCCGCCCAGCAACAACGCCGTGCCGCTGACCAAGCGTTTTTCGCGCAGCGACAGGCCGCGCCACAGTACGTGGACGCGCGCGTTGAACTGCTGCCACTGGCCACGCCAGACGGTCACGGAATGCTTATTCATCGTCCTCCACACCGCCGGAGCCGGATTCAGCGGGCGCGGCCACCGCCGGCAGCAGGCGCCAGCCCGTCGGCGTCGCCTGAACGGCCACGCCAGCCTGCGCGAGCGTGGCTTGCCAGGCTTTGTCTGCGCGGTTAACACGCGCATCATCAGGCAGGTTCAATTGCAGCTCACCGTGTTCAAATATCAGGCCTTGCACACTGCCCACCATGAACGGCATGGCGTCAGCGGCTTGCAACACCAAGCCGGTAAAACCCTGGGTCGCGTCAGTACTCGCCGGGTTGCTGCGCGCGCTCAACTGCTGACGGGCTTGTTGCAGTGGGTTGAGAATCACCGGTAACTCAGGAAAGGCCTGTTTGACGCGCTGCGCCATGTGCGCTTTGAGTGCCTGGCCTTCACCCGCGGCACGCGCGGCGTACAGGTTCAGGCCCAGCAGCCACACGCCGATTGCCAGCGCGCAACAGGCAAGCGCCCTGCCCCAGCCGGCGGCCGGTTTGGCGGCCTTGCTGACACCTGCGTGCAACCCCCAGCCCGGTGCACCAGCGCTCCAACGCAGCTGCGCAGGTTGCCGCTCAATGACTGCCGCGGGTGCGTCTTCGCCGAACCAGCACAAGCGGCTGCCACTGGCCGCCAGCCGGTCCAGGCAGGCCTGAACCTGTGGTTCGACCACGCCGTGTTCGGCGCTGAAGCGCAGCAGCAAATGCCCTTCCTGTACACACGCGCTGATGTGCCCGGCCGAGGGCACCGGCAGGCCGTATGGCGCGGGGTAAAGCCCGCGCAGCTTCAAACGGTGCTGGCTCAACAACGCTGCGAAGTGCTCCAGCGCCACCCTCGGTAACCAACTGAGGAACACCTGCCCTTGACTGTTGCGGGGGCTGTGGGCGACATACATCTGTTCACTGCGGCCGAGGATCAGCGCTTGCGCCGCACACGCCACCGCCGCGTGGGTCTTCGCGGCCGACAGCGGTGGCAACTGCACGTGCGTGAGCACGCTGTCTGCGGGGTGCAGAAAACACTCCACGGCCTGCGATTGAGCAGACGCGGCCAATTGCAACAAGCTGCTGACGCCGCTGTGGCTGACGCAACCGTTGCGGTCCAGGCGTGCGAACTCAAACTCGCTGTCGGCCGTCAGGCTGTGCAGCGGCGGCAACGCAATGCGCACGCAGGTCATACGCCCAGCCTCGACCAGATCACCCTTGGCCGCTCGCCCTCCGAGCGGTACAGCAACGCCTCCAAACTGACGCGGCGCTGGTCACGGCGAGTATTTGCGTGCAGCACAAACCACTCGCTGCTAATGCCCACGTTAAGCTCGTCGACGGTCAGTTGTGGCGAACGCAAGCGATTGAGAAAGTCGCCACGGTTGATAAACCATTGGCCTCGATCACGCTCCGCCACCAACGCCTGCGCCGTGGGCAACGACAACCCTGGCACCACCGCCGCCAACACTTCGGCGCTGGCGGTGTTGCCGTTGACCCAGGTCGTGACCGGGATAACCGTGACATGCTGCGCCAAAAGAGCCAACACACGTTCGTTCACGCCCTCGATGCCGCGCAGGTCGTCGAGGCTGCGCAGCATCGGGCGGGTCGCGGCGATCGGCTTTGCAGCGGCGTTGGGTGAGGTCGCACGGCCGCTGTCAAAGCGGCTTTGCTGCAGACTGTGCGGGTGCTCCTGGCGTGGATAAGCCGCAATCACGCGCTGGCTGATGCGTTGCGCCACGCCGGCAGTGATGCCGAGCATCGCGCACAGTTGCTCAAAACTGCGCAACTGTGCGGCGTTGACGCGCTCGTTGCCGATTAAATTACGCAGGTTGAATTTGCCTTGCTGATCTTCCAGCCGCCCTTCAAAACTGGCGCCGGAGACCGGGCTTTGGATCGGCTGCGCCCACGCTTGGCCACGCCTCGTCAGCGCCTCTTGCCGACGCGCGTCCCAGAGCAATTGCCGACTTGTTTCCAGGCCACCAAGCAGCACCGCACTGCTCTGCAGGCGGGACTGTTGAGCTTCCAGCGAACGCGTGAAAACACCCTGGCGGGTGAGCATGCCTGCGGCGATAACCGCGACGACAGCGGTAATCAGCAAGGCGCTGATAATCGCCATGCCGCGTTGTTTCGCCCAGCCAGGCGAATAGGTGGTCATGGCGACGCTTAGAGCTGCCAGGAGCCAATATCGGCGTTCACGCCGTCGCCGTCAGGTTGCCCGTCTGCGCCGAGCGAGAAGATGTCGACTTCGCCGTTCGCGCCGGGGTTGAGGTAGTGGTAAGGATGACCCCAAGGGTCATTGGGCAGGCGTTCGAGGTACGCGCGCCAATTGCTGTTTTTCGCGTCCGCCGGGCGCTCAACCAGCACCTTGAGCCCTTGGTTCATGCTGGGGTAGGTGCCGTGGTCGAGGCGGTAGAGTTTCAATGCCTGCATCAGGCCGGCGACATCTTGCCTGGCCGCCGTGGCCCTGGCTTGATCGGGGCGGTCGAGTACTTTGGGCACGACCAGCGCCGCCAGAATGCCGAGAATCACCACCACTACCATGATCTCGATCAGGGTGAACCCCTGCTGACCACGGCCGCCTCCAGGCTGAAATTTGACGCGCGCGAAATCCATATCGACCATCCTTGGCTTGAACTCAATTCGGCGCGCAGTGTAACAAAAGCAAGAAAGTGTGTATTAAAAAAACTCAACCGCGCGCCGGGTAATTTGCCGGATGGCGAGTGTTATCCTGTGCGCCGGTCAACCGCAAAGAGTCACCCATGGAGCTGTCGCGCAAGGAGCAAGGTTTTACGTTGATCGAGGTGCTGGTGGCGCTGGCGATTATCGCCGTGGCGATGTCGGCGGCGGTGCGCGTTGCCGGCCTGATGACCCAAAGCAATGGGCTGCTGCGTGATCGCTCGATGGCGCTGCTGGCCGCACAAAGTCGGCTGGCGGAACTGCGTTTGGAAGGCAAACTGAAGCCCGGGCGCAAAGCCTTCGAGTGCGATCAAGGGCGCCTGCGGCTGCGCTGCGAACAAACTATCGCGCCCAGCGCCGACACACGACTGATGCGCGTCACGCTGCAGGTATCCGACAGCGAGCGCGAGGCGCCACCTTTGGCGCGGCTTGAGACGCTGCTCGGTCAACCACCGGAAAAGCCCGAATGAACCGGCTCAACGCCGTATCAATTGCGGCAACACGGGGGCGTCCGGCAGCGTGCTGACCTTGAATCGAGTCTGCTCGTTGCCGCGTTCAATCACCACGGCATCGCGCTCAATCGCCACCAGGCGCACGCCCTGGCTGAGCCGCTCACCCGCGAGAAAACCACGCGGCGGCGCGCCGTTGAGACTGAGGATCGCCACGGCGCCGTGCGCACCGGCCATCAGCCCCGAGACCTTGATGTCCACCTGCGCAGGCTGGTTGGAAAACCACTGCAATGCAGGCGTGTTGAGCGGCACCGCCGCGCTTTCGCGCTCGGCGACCGGCACTTGGCTGTCGGCCGGGTTAACCCACAGCGATGACCAGACCACCACGCCGGCCAGTGCTGCGAGCAGCGCCGCCGCCTGCACCGACTGCGTGATCGATAAGCGAAACGTAAATGCCAAGACCGAACCTCCCTGTTGTCCCGCCGCAGAGTCTACAGTACGGCGCGGCATCTTTAACCGCCGCAAACAGCCGAGACACGCAACACCGCTCGACAACGAAGGAACGTTGCCTCATGCACAAACACACGCAGCAGGGCTTTACCCTGATCGAACTGATGGTGGTGCTGGTCATCATCGGCATCGCCAGTGCGGCGATCAGCCTGAGCATCAAGCCCGACCCGGCGCACCTGTTGCGCCAGGACGCCAACCGCCTCGTGCAATTGCTGCAGATCGCCCAGGCTGAGGCCCAGGCCGACGGTCGCCCGATCGCCTGGCTGGCGGATAACCACGGGTTTCGCTTCAGCCGCCGCAATCAACAAGGCGCAGGTTTTGATCACTTCAAGACAGACCCGCAACTGCGCCCTCGCGCGTGGGACACGGCGGCGGTTCAGGTACGCGTCATCCCCACACAACGCGTGGTACTGAATGCCGAGTGGTTCGACACGCCGTTGCAACTGGAACTCTCGGACGGGCAAAACAGCCTGTCGGTAATGCGCACAGCGGCCGGCCAATTTCGAGTGATGAACGCACCATGAAAACCGCCCAACACGGCTTTACGCTGATTGAAGTGATGGTGGCGATCATGCTGATGGCCGTCGTCAGCCTGATTGCCTGGCGCGGCCTGGACGCGGTGACCCGCACCGACAGCCATTTGCAGGCCAGCACCGAGCAGACCGAACAAATACTGCGAACCTTGAACCAGTTGGAGCGCGACTTGGCGTTGCGTGCCAGCGTCGAATTACGCGCGCCAAACCTGACCGGCCAGGAGGCTGAACCCGCGCCAGTGCCCGCGGTGATCAGCGTACGCAGCGCCGACAATCAGCGCTTTCGCCTTGACGTGATCCGCAGCGCAGCCTCGGTTGACGGCCTGCAACGCGTGCGCTGGTGGCTGAAGGGCGAAACCCTGTATCGCGCAGCAGCACCTGCGCGCAGTCACTACCCATTGCCGGCGCCAAACGAGGGCGTGGCCGTACTCGACAAGGTCAGTGACCTGCAGGTGCGCGTTTGGGAACCCGGCCAGGGCTGGCGTCAACTCAGCGGCAATCGCAAAGACGAACCCTCTGGCCTGGAAATCAACCTGACCCGGCAAACGCTGCAGGGTGCCGAACACTATCGGCAAGTGATCGGCCCACTCGATTGAGCAAAGCGCGCGGCACGCCGACATCACGCACGGCTCCACACGCCTCACAACATGATTATTTATGATTATAAAAATAATCTAAATAACATAATTTAATAATTAGCTTATTCCAAAAAAGACCTTCACTCGGGTTTTTTATAGTAATACCTTCGCATCAGCCCTTGAAGCCAATCACCCTCGGCTGAAAACAGCCTGAACTTCCCTCACCGATAATGCTTTCGAAGCTGCACCCGTACCACGGGCCAGTGCCGGGCTTAATGGACTATTTCCGACATGCCAGACATTGCCACCGCGCTACCGAGCAAAAAGTTTCACCTGTCACTGTTAACCAGCTCACTGCTGCTCGCGGCGGCGCCGACGTATGCCAAGGCTGATGATACCCAGCTCAACACCGTCACGGTGATTTCCACTGGCTTGCGTGGCCAGGAACGCACCGTGGCCAACAGCCCGGCGCCGATTGACGTGATCAACAACGAACAACTGCTCAAGACCGGGCGCGCCGAGCTGTCCGAGGCGATTGCAAAACTGCTGCCCTCATTCAATTTCGGCACCAATATCGCAGGCTACAACTCGGTGACGCGCCCGCTGAGCAACCGCAGCCTCGGCCCGGCCTATACGCTGGTACTGGTGAATGGCAAACGCCGCCACAACGGTGCAACCGGCCAACGTGGCTCGATCGACAACAGCGGCGCGAATGCGGTGGACATCGACCTGATCCCGGTCAGTGCGGTCGACCACATCGAAGTGCTTAAAGACAGCGCTGCCGCACAGTACGGTTCGGACGCGGTGGCCGGGGTGATCAATATCATCCTCAAGTCCAGCGACAACGGCGGGCACCTGGAAACCAGCTACGGGCAGTTGTTTTCCGGCCAGGGCGAAACCATCAAGGTGGCCGGCGACCAGGGCTTTAAACTCGGTGAAAGCGGCTTTTTTCACTTTTCCGCCGATGCGCGCAAACGTGGCGAAGCGGCCTGGAACGACAAGGCCGACAGCAGCGTGCGCGCGTTCAACGACCCGGCCAGGGAGGCGGCATGGGACCGGGTTGCGATCAAAAACGGCGACCCCGACCTCAAAGCCTTCAACCTCGGCTATAACGCCGAGCTGCCGCTCGAAGACCTCACGCTGTATTCGTTTAGCACCTACGGCGAGCGCGATGCCGAGGCCGCCAATTACTTCCGCCTGCCGACCGGCAGCGCGGCGGTGCCGGAAGTGTTCCCGGACGGTTATTACCCGCTGAACAACATCAAGGACCGCGATTACCAGTTGCTGTTCGGCGGCAAGGGCTTGCTCGCCGAGTGGAACTGGGACCTCAGCACCACCTACGGGCGCAATAATGTTCACCACTCAAGCGACCTCAACATCAACCCGTCGCTGGGCACCGCGTCGCCGACCAAATTCGATAACCTCGCCACCTTCCGCTTTGAACAATGGGTGAATAACCTCGACTTCACGCGCCGCTACGACAGCCTGTTCAACCTGACCTCGCCGGTGCAGGTGTCGGCTGGCCTGGAACATCGTTGGGAGCATTTCAGCACCTTTGCCGGCGACCCCGAGGCCTACATCACCGGCACCTACCCTGCCGCCTCGGGCGCGCAGGCGGCGGTGACGATTCGCCCGGAGGACGAAGTCAGCCTGACCCGCAACAACTATGCGGGCTACCTGGACCTCGGGTTTGACTTGACCGAGCGCTGGTTTCTCGACGTGGCCGGCCGCGTCGAACATTACGACGATGATTCCGGCAACACCTTCGGGCTCAAGGTCAATTCGCGCTACGAACTCACCGACAGCGTGGCCGTGCGCGGCACCGTAGGCACCGGGTTTCGCGCGCCGTCGCTGACCCAGATTGGCTACACCGTGGCGGACAATCGGGTGGCCGTCGACGTGAATGGCAACGTGGTACCGGCCGTCACTCGCCTGACGCCTTCCGGCAGCAACCTCGCCAAAGCCCTGGGCGGTGATGACCTCAAGCCGCAAAAGTCACGCAACCTGGGCTTGGGTTTGACCTGGCAACCGGCGCCGCGCACCAGCATCACCGCCGACGCTTACCTGATCGACATTGATGACCGCATCGCGCTGACCAGCAACCTGTATGACCAAGGCAACGGCGTCATCAACGGCATTCTTGCCGCGCAAGGCATACCCACGGGTACGTGGGTCAACTATTACACCAACGCCTTCGACACCCGCACCCGCGGCCTCGATGTGGTTGCCGACCACACCACGCCGCTGGCGGCCTTCGGCGAGGTGCGCTGGAGCCTGGGCTTTAACTGGAACAAAACCACCGTCGAAGACAGCCGCGACACCCCGGCGGCGCTCGCCAGTTCCGGCGTAACCTTGGTCGGCCGTGACCGTGAGGGCGACCTGACTGAAGCCTCACCCAAGACCAAATGGATTCTGGGCGCCAACTGGAAGGTCGAGGACCTTGCGGTCAACCTGCAAACCAGCCGCTACGGCGCGGTCAAGACCTTGGCCGTCAACCCCGGCGGTGACCGCAGCTTCGGTGCCAAATGGATCACCGACCTCGACGTCAGCTACACCTTCGTCGATCACCTGACCGTCAGCGTCGGCGGCACCAACCTCTTCAACGTACGGCCCGACCGCCACGCGGTGTACAGCAACCTGGGCCTGGCGCCTTACGGCAACGCGCCGTTCTACCCCGGCGGCGGCTACTGGTACACCAAGCTCGCCTACGACTTCTGATCCACACCTTGCATGCACCCGAATCGCCACGAGGGCACCCCATTGAATACCTCCCGCTTGATGCGTCGTTTGCTGGCCCCTGGTGCGTTGGCGTTAAGCCTTGCCGCGTGCTCACCGTCGTCCACCGACACGGCCGCCAAGACCTTGAACATTGCGTTCTTCGGCGACAACACCACCTTGGTCAGCCTTGATCCGTTTCAGGTGTACTGGCTCGAACACCGCGTGTTGCTGCGCAATGTCGCCGAGTCGCTGACCGACCAGGACCCGGCCACGGGCAAGATCATTCCGTGGCTGGCCGAGCGTTGGGAGGTCAGTGACGATGCGCTGACCTACACCTTCCACCTGCGCAATAACGTGACCTTCAGCAACGGCGAGCGCTTTGATGCCAACGCGGTGAAAACCGCGTTCGACAGCGACAAGGCCTTTGCCGCCGAGTTGCCGGCGACGTTCGGCGCGACGTACCTGGCAGGTTATGACCACGCCGAAGTGGTCGATGATTTCACCGTCAAATTGGTGCTCGCCAAGCCCAACGCCGGGTTCCTGCAGGCCACGTCCACCACCAACCTGGCGATTTTGGCGCCCGCCTCGTACGCGCTGAGCGCCAAGCAGCGCTCGCTGGGCAAGATCATCGGCACCGGGCCATTTGTGCTGCAAAGCTACACGCCGGAAGTCGGCGCGCACCTGACCAAGCGCAAGGGGTATGCCTGGGCCTCGGCGAACATGCACAACCAGGGCGAAGCTCACGTTGATGCCGTGGACATCAGCTATATCCCCGAAGAGAGCGTGCGCAACGGCCTGTTCCTGCAAGGCAAGGCCGACATTCTGTGGCCGCGCAACCCGTTCTCGGAGGTTGACCTGAAACTGTTCCAGTCCAAAGGCGCGACCCTCCAGAGCCGCTCGCTGCCGGGACCGGCCTTGAACCTCTACCCCAACACCCGTGGCGACCGCCCGCTGGCCGACAAGCAAGTGCGCCTGGCGCTGCAAAAGGCTATCGACCGCACCAGTTACGCCAGCACCGTGTACAACGCCGAGTTCCCGGTGGTAGACGGCATCTTCGATGTGACCACGCCCTACTTCAAAAGCCAGGGCGGCAAGTTGGCATTTGACCCGGCAGGTGCAGAGCGCCTGCTCGATGAAGCCGGCTGGGCCAAAGGCGCCGACGGCTATCGGCAGAAGAACGGCAAGCGCCTCAGCCTCAGCTACAACATCAGCCCTGCGGAAACTGCCGGTGACGTGCTGCTTCAAGACCAACTGCGCAAGGTCGGTATCGAGCTCAAACTCAGCGTGGTGACACGCGCCGAATGGGTCGCCAACAACTCCGCCGGCAACTATGACCTGACAATCAACTACATGACCCGCGCCGACCCGATCATCCTGCAAACCATCCTGGATCCACGCACCGCCAACAGCTCGACCCTGGCGACCAACCTCTACGAACCGGCGGTGCTGGAAAAAGCCAAAGGCTTGTTCGATGCCGGTATCACCGCGACCCAAAGCCAACAGCGCGCGGCGGCTTACGGCGAGCTGCAAGACTTGCTGATTGATGAGGCCTCGGCGTTCCCGGTGTATGAGCGCGTGTGGCAGGCCGCGACGTCGGCCAAGGTGAAAAACTTCCGCTGGACCGCCGAAGGCTTCGCGCTGCTCGGTGACATCGAGATCGCTGCGCCATGAGCCGCTACCTGATCGGCCGTGTCGGCCAGGCGCTGTTGGTGTTATGGGGCGCCTACAGCATCACCTACTTCATCCTCTACCTGCTGCCGGGCGATACCTTGTCGATCATGCTCAGTGCCTCGGGCATGGAAGCCGATGCGCTGTCGCCCGCCGACCTGGCCAAGGCGCGGGCTTACTACGGCCTGGACAAAGGCCTGTTCGAGCAATACATCGACCTGCTGCTGGGCGCGTTGCGCGGTGACTTCGGGCAATCGCTTTCGCTGAATCGCCCGGTGGCCGAGCTGCTTGCCGAGCGCCTGCCGCAAACCTTGGCGTTGGCCGGGCTGGCCATCGGGCTGTCACTGGTCGGCGGCATCGGCCTGGCCTACCTGACCGCCTACATTCGCTGGCAGCCACTGAAAAAAGCACTGGCGCGCCTGCCGTCGCTGGGCTTTTCGGTGCCGGTATTCTGGATGGGCCTGCTGCTGATTCAAGTGTTTGCCTTTGGCCTTGGCTGGTTCCCCGCAACCGGCAGCCGAGGCATTGAAAGCCTGGTACTGCCAGCGATCACGCTGGCGATTCCGAGTGCCGCGGTCTACGCGCAGGTGCTGCAACGCAGTTTTCAGGGCGTGTGGAAAGAGTCTTACATCGTCACCGCCTACGCCAAGGGCCTCAGCCGTGGCCAAGTGCAGGCTCGCCACGGGTTCAAGAACGCCGCGCTGCCGATCCTCACGCTGATCGGTTTGCAGGTGGGCAATACGGTGTCCGGCGCGGTGCTGGTAGAAACCATTTTCGCCCGCTCCGGCATTGGCCGCCTGGCCCAGGAAGCGGTGCTGCGCCAGGACATTCCAGTGGTGCTGGCGATCGTCGCGGTGTCGGCGGCGGCATTTGTACTGGTGAACCTGCTGGTCGACCTGCTTTATCCGTGGCTCGACCCGCGCATCTCACACACGCCAAAGGTGTCTTAGACCATGACTGTTCTTGAGCAGAACCTCGGCCGTACCACCCTCCCCGCCAGCCCCGGCGTGTGGCGCCGGCGCAGTCGCCTGCAACGCGCAGCCTCAGTGGTATTGCCATTGTTGCGACGGCCGGGGTTTACCCTGGCGGCGCTGATCGTGTGTTTCGCACTGGTATCGGCCCTGGCGCCACAGTGGCTGAGCAGTTTCGACCCTTACGCCACCGCGCCCGCCGCCAAACTCACACCACCCAACCTGAGCCATTGGTTCGGCACCGATGAGCTGGGCCGCGACCTGTTTACCCGAGTGGTCTACGGCGCCAGCCTGTCGGTACTCGCAGCCTTCCTCGCGGTCGGTATCGCGCTGGTCGGCGGGCTCGGGCTGGGCATTTTGTCCGGGTTTGCCGGCGGGCGAATCGATGCGGTGATCATGCGTTTTGTCGACGTGCTGCTCGCCCTGCCCGGCCTGTTGTTGGCCCTGGCGATTGTCACAGCCATCGGCTTCGGCACTGTGCCGGTGGCCGTCGCCGTGGGCATCGGCATCATTCCGGGGTTCGCGCGCACCACCCGCGCCGAAGTCCTGCGGGTCAAAACCCTGCCCTACGTCGAAGCGGCGCGTTTGGGCGGCGCGAGCTGGGCGCGCACCTTGCTGCGGCACATCCTGCCCAACGCCTGGGGCCCGGTGGCGGTGCTGGCGACACTCGATTTCGGCGCCGCGATCCTCGCCACCGCGGGCCTGAGTTTTCTCGGTTTCGGCGCCGCACCGCCGGCAGCGGAATGGGGCACCTTGATCGCCAACGGCCGCCACTTTCTAATCACCGCGCCGTGGGTTTCGCTACTGCCCGGCCTGTTCCTGGTCGCTGTGGTGTTCAGCCTCAACCATATCGCCCGCACCTTTGAGGAGATTCAGCGATGAGCACGAGTAATCTGTTGGTCGATGTGCGTCAACTCAGCGTTACGTACCGCACCGGCGGCCACACCAACCAGGCCGTGCGGGCGTTGTCATTTTCGATTGCGCAAGGCGAAACGCTGGCGATTGTCGGCGAGTCCGGCTCAGGCAAATCAACGCTGGCGAATGCGATTCTCGGCCTGCTACCCGACACCGCGCAGATCAGCGCCGGCCAATTGTGGGTCGACGGCAACGACATCACGCAGGCCAACGAACGCCAGAAACGTGCGCTGCGCGGCCGCACCATCGGGCTGGTGCCGCAAGACCCAATGGTCAGCCTCAACCCGACTTTGCGCGTCGGCCAGCAAATTGCCGAAGCGCTGGTGCTGGCCAAGGGCAAGCGCTGCCCCGGCATCGATGCCGACATCGTTGAGTTGCTGCAACAGGTGGGCATCGACAAGCCAGTGCTGCGCGCCCGCCAATACCCGCATGAGCTCTCGGGCGGCATGCGCCAGCGCGTGCTGATCGCCATCGCGCTGGCCAGCAACCCACGCCTGATCATCGCCGACGAACCGACCAGCGCCTTGGACGTCACCGTGCAACGCAGGATCCTCGACCACTTGCAGCGCCTGGTCAGTGAACGCGGGATTTCCCTGTTGATCATCACCCATGACCTGGGCGTGGCCACCGACCGCGCCGACCGGGTGCTGGTGATGCAACACGGTCAAGTGGTCGAGCAAGGCCCGCCACGGCAGATTTTGGTGGCGCCGCAACACGACTACACCCGCGCGCTGATCGCCGCCGCGCCAGCGTTCGCCAAACGCCGCGAGCCGCGGGTCAACCTTGACCCGGCGCGCACGCCGATTCTGCGCCTGCAAAACCTCGGCAAGACGTTCGCGCTGCCCAAGGTCAAGGGCGAAGACGCAACGTTTGTGGCCCTGGAAGACCTCAACCTGCAGGTTTACCCCGGCCAAACCCTGGCCATCGTCGGCGAGTCCGGCTCGGGCAAGAGCACCGCGCTGCGTATTGCGTTGGGCCTGGAAAAACCGACTCACGGGCGGGTCTGGTTCGAACAACAGGACGTTACCGAGCTCAGTTGGCGCGAGTTCCGCCCGCTGCGCCAACGCCTGCAACTGGTGCAGCAAAACCCGTTCGCCGCGCTCGACCCACGCTTCAGCGTGTTTGACAGCATCGTTGAACCGCTGGTGTCGTTCGGGTTGCTCAAAGGCCCGGCCCTGGAACAGGCCGCGCGCGAGCTGATCAGCCGCGTGCACCTGCCGGTCAGTTACCTGGATCGCTTGCCGCGTGAACTCTCTGGCGGCCAGTGCCAACGCGTTGCCATTGCGCGGGCGCTGGCGTTGAAACCCGATCTGTTGCTGCTCGACGAGCCGGTGAGCGCTTTGGACGTGTCGGTACAGGCGCACATTCTCGACCTGCTGGAAGAGCTGCAACGCGAGATGGGCATTGCCTATGTGCTGGTGTCACACGACTTGTCGGTGGTCGCCAACTTCGCGCACGAGGTGCTGGTGTTGCGCAATGGCCGAGTGATCGAGCAGGGTTCGGTGGAGCAGATATTCAACCGGCCGGCCAGCGAATACACGCGTGAATTGATTGCCGCCATCCCTGGCCGGCACCTGGCGGCAAGCGCTGCGTAATCACACTGTTAGCGCTGGGCGTGTTTGACCTGCACTTCAGGCATCGCCGAGGAGTGATGGTTGAGGATTTTCCACTCGCCCGCCACCAGCTCGTAGATAAAGCTGTAGCGCGCCTGCACCTGGCGCGTCTGGCCGTTTGGCTCGGTCAGGGTGAACGTGTAGACCCCGCTGTCCATCGCCACGTTACTGCCCAGGCGGCGGATCTCACGGTAATTGATCTGGCCGACCGGCTTAAGCGTCAGGAAGTGCTCAAAGTAGTTTTCGATCTGCTCACGGGTGGTGCGCACCTGGTTCGACACGGTCGGCTGCAGCACTGCGTTCGGCGCATACAAGTCGACCACAGTGTCGACGTTACCGCTCTGCAACGCGCGGTTCCAGCGGTCAAACAACCCTGCAACCTCGCGGTCCTGCACATTCGCCGGTGCCTGGGCTACCTCGCGGTAGACATACGGTGCTGTCTCGGCGGCCTGAACAAACGGTACGCTCAATGCAAACAACAGCGCGATTGAAGTGGCTTTGAATTTCATTGCGTTGACTCCTGGGGTGGTCGTTGAGCCCACTTTGCCAACCTGCCCGCCCCCCGGCATCGGCCAACCGGAGTCATTTAACTATGCCATTTGGCAGATAGCGCCCAACCCGCCCGGCGAGGTTTAATAGCCTGCCTCGCGTCCGCGAGCCTGTGCCTGCACCGGAGCCTACGCATGCAAAACACGCCACACGACCCCGGTAGTGCCTTGGCTATCCGCGCGCACTATCGACAATCCGAAAGCCGCACCGCGCGTTTACGGCTGTTGGTCGACACCGGGCAGGCGCTCGCGCAATTGGCTCCAAACGCCATGCGCGAATGCGTGCTGGCGCGGGCGTGCGCGTTCCTCGCGATGGACCACGGGCTGATTCAGGAGTGGGACACCGAAGGCAGCGCCACGGCGACCGCGCACCATGGCAGCCAGGAGCGGCTGAGCAGCCTCGGCGCCATCGCCGACCGCAGCCTGCGCGCACCGTGCTGGCTGGAGCTGCCGGGAAGCGCCCTGCCCAGCGTATTGCAAGTGCCGTTGCGCGGCGGCGACGGCGCAGCCTTTGGCGTACTGGTGCTGGGCAACAGCGTGAGCTTGCGCGCGCCAGAGCATGAAGACAGTGAATCGTTGCAATTGCTCGCCACGCTGCTGGCCGCACACCTGGAAAACAATCGCTTGCTCGGCACCCTGCAAACGCGCGACAGAACGCTCTCCGACCTGGTTAACCGCTTGCTTCGCGCGCAGGAAGACGAGCGTAAACGCGTGGCCTACGACCTGCATGACGGCCTGGCGCAAACCCTCGCCGGGTTGCATCAACGCCTGCAAGGGTTTGCCGGCCGTTGCCCGACACTGCCGGGCACCCTCAACGCAGATTTACAGGCGATTCTGAGCCTCGCCCAGCACTCCGTCGGTGAAGGCCGGCAATTGATCGCCGGCTTGCGCCCGACCGTGCTGGATGACTTCGGTTTATTCAAAGCACTCGACAAAGAAGCCGACCGCCTGCGTGACGCTGGCGTCGGCGTGCAATGGACCCTCGCCTACGAGGGGCGTTTGCCCAGCCAGGTGGAAATCGCCTTGTTCAGAATCGGCCAGGAAGCGATCAACAATGTCCTCAAGCACGCGCAGGCCAGCCACGTGCAACTGGCCCTGCAACTGCACGACGACGAGGCCTCGCTGCGCGTCATCGACAACGGCCAAGGCTTTGCCCGCGACCAGCACCCCGGCACTGAAGACGCCCAGCACCTCGGCCTTGCCACCATGCACGAGCGCGCCAGCCTGCTCGGTGGGCGGCTCAGTTGCATCAGCGCGCTCGGTCGCGGCGCCCACCTGCACGCTCGCGTGCCTGCCCTTCTGAATGGAACAGCGCAATGAGCGGCGTATTACGCTTGGTACTGGCGGATGATCATGAAGTCACGCGCACCGGTTTCGTCGCGTTGCTGGCCGGTCATCCGCAGTTTGAAGTGGTCGGCCAGGCGCGCGATGGTCAGCAAGCGGTCGACCTTTGCGAGCAATTGTTGCCCGACATCGTGATCCTCGACATTCGTATGCCGGTGCTCAATGGCCTCGGCGCCGCGCGCCTGCTGCAACAACGCTTGCCGGCGATCAAGGTGGTGATATTCACCATGGACGACAGCGTCGATCACCTGGAAGCGGCGATGAGTGCCGGTGCGGTCGGCTACTTGCTCAAAGACGCCAGCCGCGATGAAGTGATTGGTGCGCTGCAACGCGTCGCTGCCGGTGAAGAAGCGCTGAACACGGCGGTCAGCGCGCGGCTGCTGCGGCGTATGACCGAGCGCAGCGCGGCGGGCGCTACACCGACTGAACATCTCACCCCACGCGAACGCCAGGTGCTTGGGCTGGTCGCGAACGGCAAAAGCAACCGCGAAATAGGCGAACAACTGGGCATCACCACCGGCACCGCTAAAGCCCATGTAGAACGAGTGATTGGCAAACTCGGTGCAGCCGACCGCACCCAGGCCGCCGTGCGTGGCATCGCGTTGGGCCTGGTGACGCAAGCATGAAGGTGTTTTACGCGAAACGCTGGGCCGACCTGCCCTTGCGCGGCAAGGCGCTGGTGGTGATTTCACTGCCGCTGGTGGTGCTGTTGTTGTCGCTGGTGCTGATCTACATCACCGAACGCCAAACCGCGCGCGCGGAAGAGGACGTGCGCCGCGTGCTGCGCGTGCAAGGCGATATTCGCGCCGTGCACACCCTGCTCGCCGAGGCGGCCGCCAGCGTGCGCGGCTACCTGCTGACGCGCCGCGA
Organism: Pseudomonas kitaguniensis; assembly: GCF_049199985.1. NCBI lineage: Bacteria > Pseudomonadati > Pseudomonadota > Gammaproteobacteria > Pseudomonadales > Pseudomonadaceae > Pseudomonas > Pseudomonas kitaguniensis. The sequence continues at coordinate 55,390 of NZ_JBLZPT010000008.1, read as the reverse complement.
GGACTTCCTGCCGGGTTACCTCAATGCCAAGCCGCAGATTGAATCGGCCCTGCGCCGACTCGACCGCGAAGTTCGCGATTCGCGCGTGCGCGAACAGCTCGCGTTGATCACGCCACTGATCAACAACAAAATCGATGGGCTGGAAGACATGCTCAGCGACCCGACCACACCCGCTGAGACGCTTACGCAGATTCTGGTCAGCAACAAATACATCCTCGATGCCTTGCGCCAGCACATCGGCACCATGCTCACCCTTGAGGACTCGTTGCTCGCCGAGCGCACCTCGGCGGCGTCCGAAACTCGCCAGCGGCTGTTATTGTCGACCTGGCTGGCGGCCATCTGCGGCCTGTTTGGCGCGATTGTCGCGGTGCTGTTTCTGTCAAAGGGCATCGTCGCGCGGGTGCAACAGGTGCAAGGCAACGCGCAACGCCTGGCCCTCGGCCAACCGTTGCAGCCACAACCGCCGGAAAACGACGAAATTGGCCAGTTGGGCACACGCCTGGTGGAAGCCGGTGTGCTGTTGGCCGAGCGCGAGCGTGCGTTGCGCGAGAATGAAGAACGTTTGCGGCTGATCATCGACGGGGTCAAGGACTATGGCATTTTTGCGCTGGATACCGGTGGCCATGTCACCAGTTGGAATGCCGGTGCCGAACGGATCAAGGGCTACACCGAACAAGAAATCATCGGTCAGCATTTTTCGGTGTTCTACCTGCCGAATGAAAGCCCGCAACACCCGGCGATGGCGCTGGACGAAGCCACCCGCAACGGGCATTACATGGAAGAAGGCTGGCGCTGCCGCCAGGATGGCACGCGGTTCTGGGCCAGCGTGGTGATCACCGCGCAATTCGACGCGACGGGCGCCTTGCGCGGGTTCTCGAAGATCACCCGCGACATCACCGACCGGCGCGCAGCGGAGATCGCACTGGGCACCGCGCGCGAGGAAGCCGAACGCGCCAGCCGCGCGAAAAGCGAGTTTTTGTCACGCATGAGCCACGAGCTGCGCACCCCGCTCAATTCGATCCTGGGCTTTGCGCAACTGCTGGAGATGGACTCGGCAGCGGGGCAAAAAGCCCACGTCGGTCACATCCTGCGCGCCGGCCAGCACCTGCTGACGTTGATCAATGAAGTCCTCGACATTGCCAAGATCGAGGCCGGACGCCTGCCGCTGAACATTCAACCGATGCCGCTGGCGGGCACGCTGCAAGAGGCCCTGGCGCTGGTCTCACCGATGGCCGCCGACGCGGGTATTCAGTTGCAGCCGCTGCCACCCCTGGCGGCGCACCTCGGCATCGTTGCCGACCGGCAACGCCTGACCCAAGTGCTGCTTAACTTGCTGTCGAACGCGATCAAATACAACCGGCCTCAAGGTCAGGTCAGCATTGAAGTCACACTGGCGGAGCAGCGCATCCAGGTGGCCGTGTGCGACACCGGCAAGGGCATCGCCGCCGACAAGCTCGGGCAACTGTTCAAGCCGTTCGAACGCCTCGGCGCCGACCCGAATGTAGAAGGCAGCGGCCTCGGCCTGGCGCTGAGTAAAAGCCTGCTGGAAAAAATGCACGGCCAGCTCAGCGTGCACAGCCAACAGGGCATCGGCTCACGCTTCAGCCTCGAACTGCCGTTCGTGCACGTGCAGGCACCGCATGGGCTGGCGGCTGCCGTGGTAGAGATGCCGTCGACAACGCCGGCCGTGGCGGCGCCCGCGATTCACGGCAAGGTGCTGTATATCGAAGACAACCTCTCCAGCCTGGCGCTGATCGAAACCCTGCTGCAGCGCCGGCCAGGGATAAAACTGCTGTCGAGCATGCAAGGCCAACTCGGCCTGGACCTGGCCGCACAGCATGCGCCACAACTGATTCTGCTCGACGTGTCACTGCCCGACATCGACGGCTTGACCGTTCTGCAGCGTTTGCGCAGGTTGACGATCACCCACGCCACACCGGTGCTGATGATCACCGCCGACGCCAGCGACGTCACCCGCGAGGCGTTGCACAACGCGGGCGCGACCGCCGTATTGAACAAGCCAATTAACGTGCCCGCGTTTCTCGCCCACCTCGACCAGTATTTTCCGGAGCCTGTGTGAACCTCGACCTGCGCATTCTGATCATCGACGACCAACGCCCGAACCTCGACCTGGTGGAGCAACTGCTGGCACGCGAGGGCCTGACCAACGTACTGAGCAGCACCGAGCCGTTGCGCACCCTGGAACTGTTCAACAGCTTCGAACCGGACTTGGTGATTCTCGACCTGCACATGCCGGAACTCGACGGCTTTGCGGTGCTGGAGCAACTCAACCGGCGCATCCCCAACGGCGAGTACCTGCCGATTCTGGTGCTGACCGCCGACGCCACCCGCGACACGCGCCTGCGCGCGCTGGCACTCGGCGCGCGGGACTTCATCAGCAAACCGCTGGACGCGCTGGAAACCATGCTGCGCGTGTGGAACCTGCTGGAAACCCGCGTGCTCTACAAAACCCTGCGCACGCTGGTGCCGGCCGATCAGATCGAGCTGTTGCACCGGCGCGGGGCAGCGCCTGCGCAAACAGCGATTATCCGTCGTTGCTAGCAGGCACGGCTTGCCTGAGCAGGGCAATGTCAGCGACAGCCTATCTTGAGCTGATAGCTACATCATCGCCAAGGCGGTCACATGGAAAACTCCGGGCTATCTTGGTCTAGGTCCTTTTTGTGTTTTTTTTTAGAAACCTCCAGTTGTTTTTTTGCAGACTGGTATTGCTCGCGCACCCGCAACTGCAGGGCCATGGCGAAGGGTTCATCCTCGATCGCCACCACGAACAACCGCAGCGGAAGCTCGCCTGTCTCGCCGCTGCCGAGGATGCGCATTGCGTCGTCAACGGTGTCGAACGGTTCGCCTACGTTTGAGGCGGCATTGCACAAGCCAAAGCTGATAAAGCTGGCCCAGTCGCAACCCGTGGTGCGCACATCCAAATGAAGTGAGGCGGCGTCTGGCTGCCTGTTGCTATCAAGGATGAGTTGCTGCAATGCCTGCGCGGAACTTACCGTCGGCACGGGTGAGTCGAACCGAAAGTCAGGCGACTCGTGATAGAACAGGTAGTAACCCGCTCGCGGCAGTTTGGAAAGCTTGGGCAGTTGCGCCTTCTCGCTGCCGATGTTCGCTGCCCAGTCCTTGGCGCGCTTGGCTTGCAGCAGCACCGCTTTGCGGCACACCAACCCGCCGATGTTGAGGCAGATGATCACCCCGATGTCGGCCCCCAAGCGGGACTCTTCCGGGGTGCCGGCCAAACCCAGAGTGCCCATGTAGGACTGCGACGCCGGGTAGCCGAATAGCGGAATATGCTGGAAAGCGAAGCCAGACAGTGCGTCTTCGACATAGCCGCTGAACCGGCCGTTCAGGGGGTCTTCCATGGCGACGGCACTGGCCAAATAGTCCGCCATTTTTTGTTGGCACTGGAACATCGCCCAGTAAATCGACCAAAGTGCATCAACAGCGTAGTGCTCAGGCGATGCCGCCAGCGTGGTCAGCAACTGCCATTGATCAGCGCTGTGCAGACCGCCAAGCAATTGATCTGAACACGCCGCTTTCAAGTTGGGCGCTGCCAGCTTGGCACTGGCTTCTACGATAGCCGGGAAGCTGCCGGTGATCGGTACGCCGTGATGCCTGGAATAGGCTCGCGTGCGAATGTCCAGAGCCTGGTTGTGCAGGCGTGCGTAAACCGCTGCATCCGGCCGCCGCTGAAAGGCCAATTTAGCCAGGCACTCGCGCGCCGCGCTGAATTTTGCTTCGCGTATCGCCCGGTCGATGCGCATGAGCTTGTCGCCAAAATCCGCCGCCAGCCAGCCCTCGCCGCGCGCCGCCGCCAATGCGGGGGCCGCTTGCGTGGACAACTCACTCAGTGCGCGATGAAACTGAGTGAGTGTGTCCAACGTGATGTTCAGTTTGGCTTTTTCCGCGTGCTGGTCGGCCACGTGTTGATTATGGGCGGCGATCTGGCTGTCGCGCGCGGCCTGAGTCGCAGGCTCATCGTAGGCAAGCGTCGCCTGTTGATGGTCGTGCCTGGCCTGATCGAGTTCGCCGCTGGCATGATAGGTATCAAATGGGCTCAGCAACCAACCCAAGCCATGGCCCTCTTTCTTGTGCTGGTCGTAGCGTTGCTGGCACGTGTGAAGGTGCTCGCGGGTTTGCCTCAGCGCCTCAGTGCGTTCCTCGCTCGCGTCACGCGTTTTCATCTTATTAATCTGCGCAATCCGCGACCGGGTCTGAGTGATTCGCGCGGAGCAATCGCTCAGAGTCTTTGCGAGAAGCTCGCACAGGTCGCAACCCAGTGTGGCGATACCATGACGGTCAGTGGCGTGCAGCGGGGTCATCAACGACTTCCTTGGTCTATTAATGCGGCGGTGATCGAACCTGCCGCCGAGAGGGCTTTGCAAACGAATTTTGCCGTGGCCACACCGCCGCTCACAAGTGGCAATTTTCGCAACCGCTGGTTTAAAAGCCCGATACTTGCGCTTATCGCAACAGTCCTTTGCCATCAAGCGTATTGATAGCTCCCTAACGAAACCCGCATTCTAGAGGGCTAATCTCGCGCTTATATCATTCCGAATGATAGTTACCTTTGCCTCATTCGATTCGTGACACAGCACCTCGCCGCGCATGATCCGCCCATCTTAAATACATTGGCGGATGCACCCATGGAACACTCACTCAAACATTTGCGCTTCCCCCTGGCGATATTGGCCGTGGTGGTGATGAGCGCGTGCGGCAAGACCCCGGATCAAGCGGCCGCCATGCCGGCACCAAAAGTCAGCGTGGCCAAAGTGCTCGAACAACCGGTCAACGAGTGGGACGAGTTCACCGGGCGCCTCGAAGCCCCCGAAACCGTGCAGATTCGTCCACGGGTCTCTGGCCAGATTGACCAAGTCGCTTTTACCGAAGGCGCTTTGGTCAAGAAGGGCGACCTGTTGTTCCAGATCGACCCACGCCCATTCCAGGCTGAAGTACGTCGCCTTGAAGCGCAGTTGCAACAAACCCGCGCCGCCGCCAGCCGCAGCGATAACGAAGCGCAACGCGGCGACCGCCTGCGCCAGAGCAACGCGATTTCCGCCGAACTGGCTGACTCGCGCACCACCGCCGCCCAGGAAGCCCGCGCCGCAGTGGCCGGCATTCAGGCGCAGTTGGACCTGGCCAAGCTGAACCTGAGTTTCACCCGTGTGGCCTCGCCGATCAGCGGGCGCGTCAGCCGTGCCGAAATCACCGCCGGCAACCTGGTCACCGCCGATGTCACGGCGCTGACCAGCGTGGTCTCCACCGACAAGGTTTACGCCTACTTCGACGCCGATGAGCGTGTGTACCTCAAGTACACCGAGCTGGCCCGCCAAGGCCGCCGTGGTGCTACCACGCCGGTTTACCTGGGCCTGTCGAATGAAACCGGCAACCCGCACTTGGGCCAGATGAATTTCGTCGACAACCAGGTCAACCCGGCCACCGGCACCATCCGTGGTCGCGCGGTGTTCGATAACAGCAAAGGCGAATACACGCCGGGCCTGTATGCCCGCCTCAAACTGGTCGGCAGCGGCACCTACTCCGCCGTGCTGATCAATGACGAAGCGGTCGGTACTGACCTTGGCAAAAAATTCGTACTGGTGATGGACGGCGACAAGCCGGCTTATCGCGCGGTGGAACTGGGGCCGAAGATCGAAGGGTTGCGCATCGTGCGCAGCGGCCTGAATAAAGACGACACGATTATCGTCAAGGGCCTGCAGCGTGCTCGCCCTGGGTCGCCGGTCGCCCCGGAAACCATCCCGATGGCCAGCAAGGAAACCCTGGCGGCCTTGGCCCAACAACGACAAGCACTTGAAGCCAGCAACGTGGAGCAAGTGGCGCCGGATAAAACCGCGCCAAAACTTGCGAGCAGCGCGACTCCACGCGGTTAAGGGATACAACTCAAGATGAATTTTTCCAAGTTCTTTATTTCGCGGCCGATCTTCGCAGCGGTGCTCTCGCTGTTGATCCTGATCGCCGGCGCGATCTCGCTGTTCCAACTGCCGATCAGCGAATACCCGGAAGTGGTGCCGCCGACTGTAGTGGTACGCGCCAACTTCCCGGGCGCCAACCCTAAAGTCATCGGTGAAACCGTGGCCGCGCCGCTGGAGCAGGCGATTACCGGCGTCGAGAACATGCTGTACATGTCCTCGCAGTCGACCGCCGACGGCAAACTGACGCTGACCATCACCTTTGCCCTCGGCACAGACCTGGACAACGCGCAGGTGCAGGTGCAAAACCGTGTGACGCGCACTCAGCCAAAGCTGCCTGAGGAAGTTACGCGTATCGGCATCACCGTGGACAAGGCCTCCCCCGACCTGACCATGGTGGTGCACTTGACCTCACCGGATCAGCGCTACGACATGCTCTACCTGTCGAACTACGCGATCCTGAATATCAAAGATGAGTTGGCGCGCCTTGGCGGCGTGGGCGATGTGCAGTTATTCGGCATGGGCGATTACTCCCTGCGCGTTTGGCTGGACCCGAACAAAACCGCCTCGCGCAACCTTACCGCCACCGATGTGGTGACGGCGATCCGCGAGCAGAACCGCCAGGTCGCGGCCGGTGCCCTCGGCGCGCAGCCTGCGCCGAGTGACACCAGCTTCCAGCTGTCGGTGAATACCCAGGGCCGCCTGGTGACCGAGGAAGAGTTCGAGAACATCGTGATTCGTTCCGGCGAGAACGGCGAAATCACGCGGCTCAAGGACATCGCGCGGGTCGAGCTGGGTTCCAGCCAATACGCCCTGCGCTCGTTGATCGACAACCAGCCGGCGGTGGCAATTCCGATCTTCCAGCGCCCCGGCTCCAACGCCATCGACATCTCCAACGACGTGCGCAGCAAGATGGCGGAGCTGAAAAAAAGCTTCCCTGAAGGCATGGATTACCGCATCGCCTATGACCCGACGATCTTTGTGCGCGGCTCTATCGAAGCAGTGGTTCACACCCTGTTCGAAGCACTGATTCTGGTGGTACTGGTAGTCATCCTGTTCCTGCAAACCTGGCGCGCGTCGATCATTCCGTTGGTAGCGGTGCCGGTGTCGTTGATCGGTACGTTTGCGGTGATGCACCTGTTCGGCTTCTCGCTGAACGCACTGTCGCTGTTCGGGCTGGTGTTGGCGATTGGTATTGTGGTGGACGACGCCATCGTGGTGGTGGAGAACGTCGAGCGCAACATCGAGCTGGGCCTGGAACCGTTCCAGGCCACCGAAAAAGCCATGAGCGAAGTGACCGGGCCGATCATTGCCACGGCGCTGGTGCTGTGTGCGGTGTTCATTCCGGCGGCCTTTATCAGCGGCTTGACCGGGCAGTTCTACAAGCAGTTCGCCTTGACCATTGCGATTTCGACGGTGATTTCGGCCTTCAACTCGCTGACGCTGTCGCCTGCCCTGGCCGCCGTGTTGCTGCGTGGGCATAACGCGCCGAAGGATCGTTTCTCGAAGTTCCTCGACAAAATTTTCGGCGGCTGGCTGTTCCGTCCGTTTAACCGCTTTTTCGAAAAAGCCAGCCATGGCTATGTCGGCACTGTGCGCCGAGTCATTCGCGGCAGTGGCATTGCGCTGTTCGTGTATGGCGGCCTGATGGTGCTGACGTTCTTCGGTTTTGCCCACACGCCTACCGGTTTCGTACCGGCCCAGGACAAGCAATACCTGGTGGCGTTTGCGCAATTGCCGGACGCTGCAAGCCTGGACCGCACCGAAAACGTGATCAAGAAGATGTCTGACATCGCCTTGAAACAGCCGGGCGTTGAAAGCGCGATTGCGTTCCCGGGCCTGTCGATCAACGGCTTCACCAACAGCCCGAACAGCGGCATCGTGTTCGTGACCTTGAAACCCTTCGATGAGCGTAAAGACGCGAGCATGTCGGCAGGTGCGATTGCCGGTGCCTTGAACGGCAAGTACAGCGAAATTCAGGAAGCCTACATGGCGATCTTCCCACCGCCGCCGGTACAGGGCCTGGGTACGATTGGCGGGTTCCGCCTGCAGATCGAAGACCGTGGCAACCTGGGTTATGACGAGCTGTACAAAGAAACCCAGAACATCATTACCAAAAGTCGTGGCGTGCCTGAGCTGTTCGGCCTGTTCACCAGTTACACGGTGAACGTGCCTCAGGTTGATGCGGCGATTGACCGTGAAAAGGCCAAGACCCACGGCGTGGCGATCAGCGACATCTTCGACACCCTGCAGATCTACCTGGGCTCGCTGTACGCCAACGACTTCAACCGTTTTGGCCGCACTTACCAGGTTAACGTGCAGGCTGAGCAACAGTTCCGTCAGGACCAGGACCAGATCGGTCAGTTGAAAGTGCGTAACAACAAAGGCGAGATGATCCCGCTGGCGACCTTCATCAAGGTCAGCGAGACCTCCGGCCCGGACCGCGTGATGCACTACAACGGCTTTATCACTGCCGAAATCAACGGCAACGCCGCACCGGGCTACAGCTCCGGCCAGGCACAGGTGGCGATCGAAAAACTGTTGAAAGATGAGCTGCCCAACGGCATGACTTATGAGTGGACCGACCTGACGTATCAGCAAATCCTCTCGGGCAATACCGCGCTGTTCGTGTTCCCGCTCTGCGTACTGCTGGCATTCCTGGTACTGGCCGCCCAATACGAAAGCTGGAGCCTGCCGCTGGCGGTGATCCTGATCGTACCGATGACGCTGCTGTCGGCAATTACCGGGGTGATTATCTCGGGTGGCGACAACAACATCTTCACCCAGATCGGCCTGATTGTACTGGTGGGCCTGGCGTGCAAGAACGCGATTCTGATCGTCGAGTTCGCCAAGGATAAACAACAGGAAGGTCTCGACCCGCTGGCTGCGGTACTGGAAGCCTGCCGCTTGCGTCTGCGGCCGATTCTGATGACCTCGTTCGCCTTCATCATGGGCGTGGTGCCGCTGGTGTTGTCCAGCGGTGCCGGTGCCGAGATGCGCCATGCGATGGGCGTGGCGGTGTTCTCCGGGATGATCGGGGTGACCTTCTTCGGGCTGTTGCTGACGCCAGTGTTCTACGTACTGATCCGTCGCTATGTGGAGCGCCAAGAGGCGCGCAAAGCGGCCAAGGCCTTGAAGCTGGAGACACAGCAATGAGCGTGAAAGTCTTTCTGCCGAGCTTGCTGGTACTGGCGTTGAGCGCCTGTGCCGTAGGCCCGGACTATAAAACCGAACAACTTGAGGCTGCCAATATCACGGCAGCCGCCGACACCAAAAGTTATGACCATGCCAAGTACGAAGGCATTTGGTGGCAGCAGTTCGACGACCCTACCCTCGACCAGTTGGTAACGCAGTCGTTGAACGGTAACCGCGACCTGCGCGTGGCATTCGCCCGTCTGCGAGCGGCCCGCGCGATTCGCGATGACGCCGCCAATGACATCATGCCGGTCGTCACCAGCCGTGCCAGCAGTGAGGTGGGCAAGGGCCAGATTCCCGGCCAGACCACCCAGCGCGTCAACAGCGAGCGTTATGACTTGGGCCTCGACATGGCCTGGGAACTGGATTTGTTCGGCCGCATACGCCGCAACCTCGAAGCCAGCGACGCTGACCAGCAGGTCGCCGAAGCCGACCTGTACCAGTTGCAAGTCAGCATGATTGCCGAGCTGGTGGATGCCTACGGCCAACTGCGTGGCGCACAACTGCGTGAACGCATCGCCCTCGACAACCTGAAGAACCAACAGGACTCGCGCACCATCACCGTCAGCCTGCGCGATGCCGGCGTGGGTGATCAGCTCGACGTGGAACGCGCCGATGCGCGCCTGGCTTCGGTTGAAGCCAGCGTGCCGCAACTGCAAGCCGAGCAAGTGCGCGAGCGCAACCGCATCGCCACCCTCCTCGGCCAGCGCCCCGACAAACTGAGCGTCGACCTGAGCCCCAAAGACCTGCCGGCGATTGCCAAGGCATTGCCGATTGGCGATCCAGGGCAATTGCTGCAACGTCGCCCGGACATTCTCAGCGCCGAACGCAAACTGGCCGCCGCCACCGCGCGTATCGGCGTGGCCAAGGCCGACCTGTTCCCACGGGTCAGCCTCAGCGGCTTCCTCGGCTTTACCGCCGGGCGGGGTTCACAGATTGGTTCAGCGGCAGCGAATGCCTGGTCCCTCGGCCCGAGCATCACCTGGGCCGCGTTCGACCTGGGCAGCGTGCGCGCGCGTTTGCGCGGTGCGAATGCCGAGGCTGAAGGCGCGCTGGCGACCTATGAGCAGCAAGTGTTGCTGGCATTGGAAGAATCGGAAAATGCCTTCAGTGATTACGGCAAACGCCAGCAGCGGTTGGTCTCGTTGATACGCCAGAGTGAGTCGAGTCGCGCCGCGGCTGACCTAGCCGCAATTCGTTACCGCGAAGGCACGGTGGACTTCCTGGTGCTGCTGGATGCGCAACGTGAGCGTTTGGCAGCCGAAGATTCGCAGGCGCAGGCCGAGGTGGATTTGTACCGCGGTATTGTCGCGATCTACAAGGCCCTCGGTGGGGGCTGGCAGCCGAACACGGTAGTGGCCAGCAGCAAGTGATTTAATTTAAAGCGCTCCTTTGGTTGGTCGCATCCAGCCAATTTTTAGCCCCGTGGTCCATTCGGTCACGGGGCTTTTTTTTGAGTTTTTTGGGGTGGTTGGAGTATGTGTTGTGTATACGTTTCTTTGGTTACGGCCGCTTATGATTCCGCCCTTGCGGCGGGTCACTTTTGATAGATCAAGATCACGATCAAAAGCAGGCGGCCCGAAAGCCGACCCAATCTCCCAAGCAGAATGCAGTCAAATGTGGGAGCGGGCTTGCTCGCGATGGCATCAACTCGGTGTACCTCATATACCGAGGTGCCTGCATCGCGAGCAAGCCCGCTCCCACAGAAAGCAGATCTGCTGTGTATGCGAGTGGTGGGGCGAGAGCGGTTTGGTTACTTTTGACTGGGCCAGCTTCCGGCTCTATCAAAAGTGACTCGCTGTAAATGCGAAACCGATATAAGCCGTCACCCAAATAACGGACATACACTCAACCCGCATCGTCGAGAATCAAACTCCGATAATGCCCAGGGTTCGACCCCGACCACTTGCGAAACGCCTTGTAAAACGAACTCGCATCCGCAAACCCCAGTCGCGCGGCGATCTCGGCAAAACTGATCTGCGGCTCAGCCAGCCATACAATCGCCAACTCCTTGCGCACGCTGTCCTTGAGGCCTTGGTAGGTCTGCCCCTCTTCTGCCAGGCGGCGACGCAGAGTGGACGCCGAGATGCAGTGGCTGGCCGCCAGGCCCTCGGTCTCTGGCCAGCTATCGGGAGGCATCTGCCGCAAGTCGTGCTTGATCCGCGCGGCCAGGCTTTCCGGGTCGCGGTATTTGACCAGGATGTTGGCCGGCGCGCGCGCCAGGAAACGCTTGAGTTCCTCAGGGCTGCGCTTGACCGGCAGGTCGAGGCAGTCGGCGGAAAAGATCATGCGCGTGCGTGGACGGTCAAAGCGCAGGTTGTCGGAAAACATCACCCGGTAGTCGTCGCAGAAATCCGGCTGTGCGCACCGCAGCTCTATCGCCAGAATCGGAATGCGCCGCCCCGCCAGCCAGCAGGCAACGCCGTGCACGATCATCCAATAGGTAAAATAGGTAAACGCCCGCTTGGGCTCAAGCGCTGGCTCCAACAGCACGATCTCTGCCAGGCTTTGCTGGCGCACAAGCTGCGCGGGCAAATGCTCGAGCATCAACGACAGAAACCCCAAGCCAGTCTCCAGGCTGGCGCCCAGGTTTGGCTGGGCCATGCACGCACGGCACAAGAACTCCAGGCTGCCGGACTTGAGCTTGCGCGGGTCCATGCCGAAAAACTCATCGTCCCTGCGCCGCGCCAACAACCGCCACAATCGCGCATACGCGGTGGCGGGCACACGGGCGTCGGGCTGCGCCAGCAGCACCGGGTCAATGCCGACTTTGCTCAACGCCTCAAGCGTGGCCGCGCCCGGCGCGCAGCTTTGCAGCAAGGCCTCACGGACAAGATGGATGGAGATGGTGTCTTTTTCCGCCATTGGAAGTCGGTTAATCAACGCTGTAAAAGAGGTTTTGCATCATAAGCGGCTATGCAATTCGCCACCACCGTTCAGGCGCAGTTCAGTAAACAGGCAGATTGCCTGTTTAGTAATGAGTATCATTATGTTACAAATTAGCATCCTCTCCCGTCATGATGCGGTGCCAAATGCTTGTTCCTTTTTTAATCATGCTGCGCGAAGGCATTGAAGCTGCACTGATCGTCGGCATTATCGCCAGCTACCTGCAACAAACCGGCCGTGGCCAGTGGATGCCCGCCGTGTGGATCGGCGTGTTCCTGGCAGCCGCCCTGGCCCTGCTGGTCGGCGGTGGCCTGGAACTGGTCAGCGCTGAATTTCCGCAAAAACAACAAGAGCTGTTCGAAGGTGTGGTCGGTCTGGTGGCCGTCGGCATCCTCAGTTCCATGGTGTTCTGGATGCGCAAAGTGGCGCGGTCCATCAAGCACTCCTTGCACGAATCACTTGATCACGCATTGGCGGGCTCCAAACACCAAGTGATCGCGCTGATCGCCATGGTGTTTTTCGCGGTTGCGCGCGAAGGCCTGGAGACGGTGTTTTTTCTACTGGCGGTGTTCCAGCAAAGCGAAGGCCCGGGCGCGCCGATTGGCGCCCTGCTCGGCCTGATTCTGGCGATCATCACAGGCTTTTTGATCTACACCGGCAGCATGCGCCTCAACCTCGGCGCGTTTTTTCGCTGGACCGGCCTGTTCATCCTGGTGGTGGCCGCCGGCATTCTCGCCAACTCAGTACAAGCCCTGCACGAAGCGGGCGTGTGGAACCACTGGCAAACCGTGTTGTTCGATGTCAGCGCGACGCTGCCGATGGACGGCCCGTTGGGTTCGGTGCTGGCCGGGATGTTCGGCTATCAAGACGCCCCAACCGTGAGCACGCTCGGCGCTTATCTGATTTACCTGGTGGTGGCCCTGGTGATGTTCTTCCTGCCCTCGGCCCCCGCCACGCCTGTCGCCAAAACCTCTTCCGTTTCCAGCCAGTAAGGACCGTCATTTGTCCAGCCAAACCCCTCAACCGGCTCCGCCGTCCCGCGCCCTGCGCTGGGCGGTGGCCGGCTCGGTGGTCGTTATGATCGCCGCCGGTGGCCTGTTTTATTACGCCTCGCAATTGGCCGCCGCCAAACGCCAGACCAACCACGATGAAATCACCGTGACCATTCACGGGCACGCCTGTGAACCCAACGCACTCACCGTGCCCGCCGGGCGCGCAAGCTTTCGTATCATCAACCGCTCCGAACGGGCGGTGGAGTGGGAAATTCTCGACGGCGTGCTGGTGATCGAAGAACGCGAAAATATCGCGCCGGGCTTGAGCCAAGTGATCAATGCCAACCTCGCGCCCGGCGACTATGCGATCACCTGCGGCTTGCTGAGTAACCCGCGTGGCACCTTGCACGTGACGCCGACGGCGGAGTCCGACGCCAAGGCCAAGGCCAAGCCATCGATGGTGGCGTTTATCGGCCCGCTGTCGGAGTTCCGCGTGTACCTGAGCGGCCAAGGCAGTGCACTGATCACCGCCGTCACCGCCCTGGCGCAAGCCGTCGAAGCCGGTGATTTGGCCCAGGCGCAATCGCTGTATGTGCCAGCGCGCGAAGCCTACCAGCGCCTGGCGCCGGCGTCGCAACGCCTGGCCGAGTTGGACAACGCGATCAACGCGCGCGCCGACTACTTTGAAAAACGCGAGCAAGACCCGGCCTTCACTGGCTTCCATCGCCTGGAATACAGCCTGTTCCAACAGCGCAGCCTGGACGGGCTGGCGCCAATCGCCCAAGGCCTGGTCAGCGACGTCACGCGCCTTAAGCAACAACTGCTCGCCCAGTCGCTGCCACCGGAACAACTGGTGAGCATCGTGGTGCGCAACCTCAACAGCCTGGCGGATGTGCGCGCGGCCAGCGGTGAAGAAGAACGCTACAGCCACATCGACCTCAACGGCTTTGCCGCCAACCTGCAAGCCGCGCACAAGGTGGTCGAGCTGATGCGGCCGTTGCTGAGCAAGTCGGCGGCTAACGTGTTGAGCAACGTTGACAGCGCGCTTGAGGCGTTCGATGCACAACTGAACAGTTTGAAAGTCGACGGCCACTACCGCCGCTACGACAGCGTGACCGCCGATCAGCGCAAGCAGATCGCCGACAAGGCCAAGGCTCTGGCCGTTGCACTCGATGGAATCGACCCCGCCCTTGGCCTTTCCGGCCTGCAGTGAAGACGACCGCACACATGAGTGATTCAGAACAATTTTCCGCACAACGTCGCCGTGTCTTGCTGGGCATGGCGGCCACCGGCGCGGCTATTGCCGGTAGCAGCCTGAGCTGCCCGGCGCTGGCCGCCGCTGCCGAGCAGGTCACCACTGCGCCGCGCAGTGACAAGACGCAGGACCACCACGACTTTTTCGGCAAGCACCAAACCGGCATCGTCACGCCGCGCCCGGCGTGCGGCATGCTGGTGGCGTTCGACGTATTGGCCAGCGACCGTGAAGACCTTGAGCGGTTGTTCCGCACCTTGAACGAGCGCATCAGCTTCCTGATGACCGGCGGCACCGTACCGCAGGTCGACCCGAAGCTGCCGCCCACCGACTCGGGCATTCTTGGCCCGGTGGTCACCCCGGACAACCTGACCATTACCGTGTCGGTCGGCGAGTCGCTGTTTGATGAGCGCTTCGGCCTGACTGCGGTCAAACCCAAGCGCCTGACGCGCATGGTGGGCTTCCCCAACGATGCGCTGGAACCGGCGCAGTGCCACGGCGACCTGAGCCTGCAATTTTGCTCCAACACCACCGACACCAATATCCACGCGCTGCGCGACATCGTGAAGAACCTGCCCGACCTGTTGCTGGTGCGCTGGAAACAGGAAGGCAGCGTGCCGCCTCAAGCCCCGGCCAAACCTGGCGAACCGGCGCAGAGCGCGCGTAACTTCCTGGGCTTTCGTGACGGTTCGGCCAACCCGAATTCCAACGACGACAAGAGCATGGACCAGATTGTCTGGGTGCAACCGGCCAGTGACGAACCGGCCTGGGCCGCCAATGGCAGCTACCAGGCGGTGCGCATCATCCGCAACTTCGTCGAGCGCTGGGACCGCACGCCCCTGCAAGAGCAGGAAAGCATCATCGGCCGCGTCAAAACCACGGGCGCGCCCATGGACGGCCAGCAAGAATCGCAAGTGCCGGATTACAGCAAAGACCCGCACGGCAAGTTGACCAAGCTCGATGCGCACATTCGCCTGGCCAACCCGCGTACCGCGCAAACCCAGGCCAACCTGATTCTGCGTCGGCCGTTCAACTACTCCAACGGCGTCAATAAAAACGGTCAGTTGGACATGGGGCTGCTGTTCATCTGCTACCAGGCAGACCTGGAGAAAGGCTTTATCAGCGTGCAAACCCGGCTCAACGGCGAGCCGCTGGAGGAATACCTCAAGCCGGTCGGCGGCGGGTACTTCTTCACCTTGCCAGGCGTCACCGGGCCCAAGGATTTCATTGGGCGCACGTTGCTCGCTGCAACGCACCCGCAAACCACTGCCACTACCTAAAACACACCAGAGCGCACACCTCCCATGAAGAAGTCGACTATCGCGTTGTCGTTGTTAATGACCCTTTCGCCGCTGGCAGCGTTCGCCGCCACCGCGCCGCTGGACCTGGTAGGCCCGGTGTCGGATTACAAGATTTACGTCACCGAAGAAATCGGTGAACTGGTCACGCAGACCAAGGCGTTCACCGACGCCATCAACCAGGGCGACCTGGCCACCGCCAAAAAGCTTTACGCGCCAACCCGCGTTCACTATGAGTCGATCGAGCCGATCGCCGAGCTGTTCAGTGACCTCGACGCCTCAATCGATTCGCGTGTTGATGACCACGAAAAAGGCGTGACTGCTGAAGACTTCACTGGCTTCCACCGCATCGAATACACGCTGTTCTCGCAGAACACCACCAAAGGCCTGGAAACCCTGACCGCCAAGCTCAACACCGACGTCAACGACCTTAAAACCCGTGTCGACGGCCTGACCTTCCCGCCCGAGAAAGTCGTGGGCGGCGCCGCTGCGCTGCTGGAAGAAGTCGCTGCGACCAAAATCTCCGGTGAAGAAGACCGCTACAGCCACACCGACCTGTACGACTTCCAGGGCAACATTGACGGCGCGAAAAAAATCGTCGACCTGTTCCGTGGCCAGATCGAGAAACAAGACAAAGCCTTCCTGGCCAAGGTCGACAAGAACTTCGCCAGCGTCGACAAGGTGCTGGCCAAGTACAAAACCAGGGATGGCGGCTTTGAAACCTACGACAAAGTCAAGGAAAACGACCGTAAGGCGCTGGTGGGCCCGGTCAACACCTTGGCCGAAGACCTGTCGACCCTGCGCGGCAAGTTGGGTTTGAACTGATAAAAAGCGCCCAGGTCTGGATTCAGGCCTGGGCGGTTGTCTCGAGCAGTCATCCCGCTCACAGGCGTCAACTCGATTCGGGGGTGAACTCCTGCAGTGGTAGCCCGCCAGGTCTATGACTGAAGGGGTTGATTGCATACCACACGCCGTCTTTTTCAACTGCAGTGACTTCCTGGTTTCCACTCCAGCCTTTCCTGGCGCCCGGCCAAGCGCTCTCTGCTTGACTGGAACCATCCAGCGTATCCCACGCGCCCAAGGTCCACCGCAACTGCTCGGATGCTTTGATCGGCAGGTAAATATCCGACCCGATGTGAGTCGGCAAGCCGGCATTTATCTTGTTTAGCGCGGGGATCCCCTTCGGCCCCCCGCGCACAAGCGTAGGGATGTTTTCCAATGGGTTGAACAGACCGCGAATAAATGAACCTCCTCCTTTCAGCCCAGTCATGCTGAACGGCTTGCCGCTGAAAGGAATCAACATTCTTAAACCCTTGGCGAAAGTCTTTGCACCCGCCAGCCCACCGGTAGCAAGAAAAGACGCAAGGTCAATCAGCAAGCCTTTCACTCCCGCCTCTATTTTGCCCTCTACCAAATCAGCAACGGCACCCACAAAAGGGATCAGGCTGACTACCGCGCGGGCATTTTCAGCCGTGAATATAGTGGTGTCGGTGCGCGCTTGCAGCGCTGACGGTTTGTTGGCATGAGCGATCCGCGCATCACGGTTGCCGTCAAAGCTATGGGCCAACAACCTTTCCACGATCCTGGACGTCTTGGAAGAAGAAAAAGTGTTGGGTATGCGCTGAGTTGCGGTATCCGACGTTGGTGTCTGCGGCAACTCGGCCCCGAGGCGCTCGATAATCACCTGCGATATCGCTCCGGAACGTGGCGCAGAGCCTGTGCTATAGGCATCAAAATCAAACGGCTGTGCCATACCGTTGCGGATTACAGGGCCAGCATAGGTATAAAGCCTGTCACGTAACACCTTGTTTTCCACCCTCCCGTTCAGCTGCAACTGGATGCCCAAGTTTCGTTTGACCATTTTCATGGAGCCCGGAAAAACTTCGTAGTACCCGAACCTGGGCCAGGCGTCGGGGGTTTCATAACGCAGCAAGAGGCCATGAGTGCCCTTGCTCTTTTCGACTTTCGAGTCTTGACCTTCATCGACCCGCAAAGAGTCTCCGGTTGTTTTGCGCAGGGTGTAGAACGTAATCTTCCCCAACTCCAACCCCTTGCGTTCGTTAAGAGGTAAATCAGCAATCATCAGCTTCAATGCAGTGGCTTGGGCCGACCGGGAGTCGGTGATGAAGGTGTCAATGGCAGGCACCACCAAAGGTTTAAGCTTTGGCAGTTGGTCGAGACGTTCCCTGAACGCAGCAAGGGAAATATTTGGATGAATAAACTCATCACCCACCCAGCTCTCGTCTTCACCAAATGGCGGATTACCTTTCCCAAGATTCATCATGATTATATCGACCAACGACGTCGGGCCCAGATAACGAAACGGTTGCGGATTGTCGTATTCTATAGAGGGCCTGGAATTAGCTGTGTTTGTTACAAAATCGGGATACTTTTTCAACGTGATATTGCTAATTGCCTCCGCGGTCATCTCCGGGTACAACTTGGCCAATTGCTGGACCAACACGGTCCTTTGGGTAGGCGACTCGCTCGATAACGTGCCAAAGGCCTCGCGCGTTTGGTTTTCGCGCTGGGTAAAGGCGTTCGCCGCAGCCTGGTAGTCCACCAGAGAGTATTTGCCATCTGAAGTCGCGGGAAAAACGCCCGACATTACGGCCCAGTCCAACAGCGCCTGAGTGCCCAGCTCTTTGATCAACGCTTCTTGCACAGGCCCGCCAACCTCCTGGCGTGCCAACGCCATGGCTTGCGTAAAATTCAACCGTGAATCGCCGGCTATTGCACTGCCCAGGCGCAGGTTCATCCAGCCGGTAGATCCGACCTTGATGTTTTCCGGGTCCCGGTTGAGTACTTGGTCGGTAGTGGCAGATACCGTAGGGTCTTTCTTGACCAGCATCTCTGGTGCTGACTGGGCCAGAAACACATGGGCCATCAACGACGCGACATTAGGGTCAACACCTTTGCTTTGCAGATGCGCCTCCACGTCACCACGCACTTGTTTGAGCGTGCGCCCCAAATTGCCCGGTTGATACAAACTGTACCCGGCCACAGTGCCTGGCTGGCCCGGGATAGACGCATCCACACTGGACTTCATGGCCGTGGCCAGAACCTGATGGCGGTCTGCCCTTGAAAGCGCTTGCCCATCGAACACGGCGTAATGCTTGAGGGACCTGGCAATCTCGTCGGCTATGGCGATGGCCTTCGGAGAGTCAAAAAATGAAGCGAGCTTATTATCTGGATCAGGGTAATTCTGGAAGCCGGTGGTGCTGGTTGAAAAAGCCTTGAACAACGCCATGACCTGCGTCGACGCCTTTTTCAAGGTGCTACCGGCCTCGGCGGATAACGCGCCATCAACCTGCGAATAAGGTGTCATAGCTGCATAGTCGCCTGCCAATGGGGGCGTTGCCAGTTGTATGCCCAACCATCCCAGCGAACCGCGTAACTGGCCGACGTTTTGCGGTGTGTCGAGAGCATACAACGCAAAGGTTTGACGCGCGTCATAGGTACGGGTGGAGTACAACGCGTTCCCGACTTTCTCGCTCTTCTTCACTAGCTCGTCGAAATCCGAGTTCATCCTGCGGGCGCTGTGCCCATCTGCGTCGTCAACCCTGGACGCGCTCTCGACTTCATAGTCGAACTTCTCCTGCAAAGAATCCCAGGCACCTCTCAGATTGCGCGTCTGCAGGTCGCCGTCAGATAGCCTGAAATCAACACCGGTAAAAGCATAACCGGTCTTCTTGAGAAAGGCCTGGAATGTCGCTGACGCCAGGAACTCGATAAACAGCTCACGCGGTCGCTTACTGTGTTGGTCCAGGGATGAGTTGGGTCCGGCAACCACGGCGTACTCATCCAGTGTGAACACGTTATAGTCGGGCTCATTCTTGAACAGAGATCGAAATTGCTCTACCAGCCCCGCGCGTATCGCACTGTCGTCACGATGCCGGGCCAACTGTTTAAACTGCCCAGCCCACTGATCGCGTTGTGTTTCTGCGATCTGCGGCCACCCGTTCAGCGTGAGTTGTTCGCCCAGTTGCGGCGCAGACTGTTCACTCAGAGGCGGCTTGACCCCGTAAAAATCCAACAGCACATCGTTGCTAATCGCACTGTAGGCAGCGCTCGGGCCTGGGTTTCCGGGCAGGCCAAGATCATTGGGCGAGAGCACTTGTTGTAAGGACACAATGGTCTTACTGACTTGCCCCCAACCCGACCCATCCGTAATGCTAAAACGTTGAATGGTTTCCTTGCCATCGCGCAGGACCACGCCCACCACGTAGCCACTGAATACTCGCACAGTGCCAGGTTTCAAGTGTTGGGATGTGAACCAGGCCTGTACGGCAGGCTCATTGATAGCTTGGTGATACATCTCGATAAAGGGTGCAATAGACGCCTTTTTTGGAATGTTTTCTTCATCCACCTCGCCAGTTTTTAAGCGCTGAATCAGGATTTTTTGTAACCGAGTGTCCGCCGCCGTAGCGTCAGGCTTGGCAGGGTAACGATGCCTCACTTGGCTTTCACTGACGGGCGCAGCTACCGGTTGATCGGGGATACCGCGTTTGGCCCGACCGGCCTGTTGCTCCAGGCTCAATTGCCGAAGTGAGGACGTCGCGCTGAATAATTGATGACCGGAGGGGCTGAAGGCTACACCGGGGGCCGTGGGAGCAATGGGTTTATCGGGTTGTGGCAAGAGCGGCGCAGGCCCTTGATAGGTTGATGGCTGGCTAAAAATAGTTAAGGTATTTTTTGCTTGGATTGTCGACATTTCTACGGGTCTCTATCGGGGGGAACAGAGTCCTTGTCCTTAAGAACAGTCGATAGAAAGCGTATGAAAAAATAAGCTGGCAAAGCATAGGTAAACTCGCACTGAATGTAGGAAAACAACCTGACGCTAAGGCTGCCAGGCTTGCTTCCATTTACCGTGCCAGCCGCGATGGCTTACAGGATGCGGTAAAGCAACCGTTCAATGCGCACCCGGCTGACCCGTCGCAAGAACTTGCCGACCGCTTGCGGGTAATCCACCAGCGTCTGCAACTGCTGGTAACCCGCGATGCGCGTGGTGTGCTGGAAAATCTGCGCCAGTTCGGTACGCCGTGGTGCCAGCCACTCGCCTTGCGGGTCGTCGATCAACAGGGCATTTTCCAGATCGAGGCGGAACGCCCGGGGGTTGAGGTTGTTGCCGGTAAGCAAGGTGTAACGCTGGTCAACCCAGAGGCCTTTGAGGTGATAGGTGTTGTCGCCGTCGCACCACAGGTGCAGGTTCAACTGGCCGCTGTCGATCATCGGCTGATGACGCTTGGCGAAACGCCGCAGGCTGATTTCATACAGGTAAGGCAACGCTGCGATGACCTTGAACGGCTCGCTGGGCGGAATGTAGAAATCGTTGGCGGTTTTGTCACCGACGATGATGTCGATCTTCACCCCGCGCGCCAGGGCGCGGTTGATCTCGCGGGTCACCGGCAGCGGCAAATTGAAGTACGGCGTGCAGAGGGTCAACTGGTGCTGGGCACTTGCGATCAGTTCGAGGATTACCCGGTTCAGCGGGTTGTTTTTGCCGACACCGAGCAACGGGCTCACCGACATGTGGCCATTGGGCACCAGGCCCGTGGTGGTGTCATAGGTCGCGTGCTTGAGGCGGCTGCGCAGGTCGCCAATATCATTGCGCAAGCTGCGGGTGGTGGGCGGGTTGGGCAAGTCCAGGCGATGCACGGCCTTGGAGGCCAACAGGCCGTGTTCCACCAGATGCTGCATCGAATCCGCCAGCGGCGCGCTGTGGATCAGGTGGTAGCGGTCATAGCGGTACTTGTCGAACTTGTGCAAGTACACGTTGTTTAAACTGGCGCCGCTGTACAGCACGCTGTCGTCGATCACAAAACCCTTCAAGTGCAGCACGCCGAACAGCTCGCGGGTCTGCACCGGCACGCCGTACACCGGTACTTCACTGGCGTGCGCTTGGGTCATGGCCTGATACCAGGCGCTGTTGCCCGGCTGCTTGCCGGCGCCGATCAAGCCGCGCTGGGCGCGCAACGAATCGACCACCACCACCACGTCCAACTCGGGCCGCGCCGCCTTGGCGGCGTGCAACGCGTCGTAGATTTCCTGCCCGGCTTCATCGTGCTGCAAGTACAGCGCGACGATATAGATACGCCGCGTGGCGTGGGGGATTTTTTCCAGCAGGCAGCGACGGAACTCAGCGGCGCCGGACAGCACCTCAAGGGTCTCGGGAGACACTGGGAAACCGCGCAGTTTAGGCAACAGGGAGCGTTTGAAGAACGACGGCATAAGGCTCGCAATGGGTCGAATCCGAAGAGGCCCAAAGCTTACACCATGGGGCTGCTCAGGTCTCGCCGGGGAACATGGAAAAAATAAATTGACCATGAAGAACGATCGTTCTAGTGTACGCAACATGAACGACATAGCCCACAATGAAACCCGCGACATTATTCTCGACGTGACCGAGAAGTTAATTTATCGGCACGGCATCGCCGCCACCGGTATGGCGTTGCTGGTAAAAACCGCCGGCGTCTCGCGCAAGAGTATTTACCATTACTTCGCCAATAAAGATGAGTTGGTGCTCGCCGCCCTGCAACGTCGCGACGAACGCTGGATGCACTGGCTGCGCGAGGAAGTAGAGCGCCGCGAAGGCAGCGGCGAGCGCTTGCTGGCGCTATTCAGCGCCCTTAAAGCCTGGTTCGACTCAGCCGACTTTCGCGGTTGTGCCTTCATCAACACCAGTGGTGAAACCGGCAATGCACAAGACCCGGTACGCCGGCTGGCCAAGGCGCATAAACAAAAACTGTTTGAGTACGCACTCCAACTCTGTGAAGCGCATGGCAGCCCCGCGCCCGAACAGCACGCGGCGCAACTGCTGATACTCATCGATGGCGCGATTACCGTCGCGCTGGTCATGGGCGATTCCAGCGCGGCTGATCATGCGCAATGCATGGCGCAAAAATTGTTCGGCCTGTGAACGCAGGCCTTTGCACACGTCGATAAACCTTACTACTTCAGGAGTTGCCCCATGTCATCTGATGCCGAAGTACGCCCACCGTTGCCGCCGTTTACCCGCGAGTCAGCGATTGAGAAAGTCCGCCTCGCCGAAGACGGCTGGAACTCCCGAGACCCGCAACGCGTGTCGTTGGCGTACACCGTGGACACCCAGTGGCGTAACCGCGCCGAGTTTGTGCAAAACCGCGAACAAGCCAAGGGTTTCCTGACCCGTAAATGGGCCAAGGAGTTGGATTATCGGCTGATCAAGGAATTGTGGGCGTTCGGTGGAAACCGTATCGCCGTGCGGTATGCCTATGAATGGCACGACGACTCCGGTAACTGGTTCCGCTCCTACGGCAATGAGAACTGGGAGTTTGACCAGAACGGTCTGATGGCCAAGCGGTTTGCCTGCATTAACGACCTGCCGATCGAGGCCAGCGAACGCAAATTCCACTGGCCGCTGGGGCGGCGCCCGGATGATCATCCAGGGCTGTCGGACCTCGGGCTTTAAGGCCCACCTGTGGGAGCGGGCTTGCTCGCGATGCAGTGAACTCGGTTTGCCTGATGTACCGAGATGCCTGCATCGCGAGCAAGCCCGCTCCCACAAAGGCGCTGGCGTTAGTCCTGGTTCAAGCCCACCCGATACAACACACCGTCATCCTCATCAGTAAGCACATACAGATACCCATCCGGCCCCTGCCGCACGTCTCGGATACGCGCATTCAAACCGCCCAGCAAGCGCTCCTCATGCACCACCTTGTCGCCATCAAACTGCAAACGAATCAGCTCCTGACTCGCCAACGCACCGATAAACACATTGTGCTGCCAAGGCTTGAACCGGTCAGCGTCGTAAAACGCCATACCCGAAATACCCGGCGACTTTTCCCAGACATGATGAGGCTGCACTGTACCCTCAACTTCCTTGCCCTTGGCCTCGGGAATCGGCGTCAGGGAATAGTTGATGCCGTGCGTCGCCAGCGGCCAACCGTAGTTCTTGCCACGCTCGATGATGTTGATTTCATCACCGCCACGCGGCCCGTGTTCGTTTTCCCAGATCGTCCCACTCCAGGGGTTCAACGCCAGCCCCTGCGGATTGCGCTGACCATACGACCAGATTTCCGGTCGCACACCCGCCTGACCGACAAACGGATTGTCATCCGGCACACGGCCGTCCGGGTAAATGCGCACCACCTTGCCTTGCAACTTGTCCAGGTCCTGCGCGGTCGGCCGGTCGTTATTCTCGCCCAGCGTCACAAACAGGTAACCGTCACGGTCAAAGGCCAAACGCGAGCCGAAGTGATTGCCGGTGGACAGCTTGGGCTCCTGGCGCAGGATCACTTTAAAGTCCTTCAAGCCGCTCAAATCATCGGCCAGACGCCCACGCCCAACGGCGGTGCCGGCCTTGCCGCCCTCACCGCCGCCCTCGGCATACGACAGGTAAACCATGCGGTCTTGCTTGAAGTCCGGCGACAGCACCACATCCAGCAAACCGCCCTGCCCTTTGGCCCATACCTGGGGCACACCGCTCAACGGCGCAGAAAGCTTGCCGTCAGGGCTCACAAAGCGCAGGTGGCCTGGGCGTTCGGTGACCAAAAAGCCTTGCTTGTCCGGTAGAAACGCCACGGCCCAAGGATGGTCCAGGCCTTTGGCAATCGGGGTGGCGGTGACACTGCCCTGCTCACTCGGAAACTGCTGGGCATCGGCTGCAAAAACCGCCGTGACCGGCAGCAGCGAGGTGGCACACAGTGCGGCTAGAAGCGTTTTGCGTAGCAACATAAGACGGAGTCCTTACCGGCGATTGCCGTTGGCATCGTAAGTGGGGGCTTTGGTTTCGGTGTTTGGACGGCTGGGCGCGGCGTCGCGCTTGGGATAGCTATTGCCGATACCGCCGTTTTGCAACGTGGGTGCGGGGCTGCTCGGCCCGGTCTGAATGCCGCGAGTGGCCGGCGCATTGGGCTGGGTGCCCTGCATGCTGTTGGGGTTGGCGCGATGAATCGGGCTGTTGTTGGAGTCGTTGCTGCCGGGCAGGGTTTGCGCCTGGGCCAACGAGGTGAATGCCAAGCCCAACGCCAGCACGGCAAGGTGACGCACACAACTGTTCATAACAAAGCCTCTCTTGAGCGAGTGGTACGTGCTTTCGATAACACGCTACGCCTTGGGTTCGGCTTTCGACACTAAATACTTCCTCATCAGGTGTAACACGATTTGTCCACGCATCTACCCGCCGAAACTTTTGCCAGCGCCTGCGAGTCACCAGAACACAGTCTTTTCTCAAGGAATCGCAACCATGCCACGGGCAATCTGGAAGGGCGCAATCAGTTTTGGCTTGGTTCACATCCCGGTATCACTGGTTTCAGCCACGTCTTCACAAGGCGTTGACTTTGATTGGCTGGACAAACGCAGCATGGCCCCGGTCGGTTACAAGCGCATCAACAAGACCACCGGCAAAGAAGTCACTAAAGAGAATATCGTCAAGGGCGTGGCCTTCGAAAAAGGCCGCTATGTGGTGCTCAGCGAGGACGAAATTCGCTCGGCGCACCCCAAGTCCACGCAGACTATTGAGATCATCGCGTTTGTCGCAGGCGATCAGATCCCTTTGCAAAATATCGACACGCCCTACTTCCTGGCCCCGGACAAACGCGGCGGCAAGGTTTACGCCTTATTGCGCGAAACCCTGAAAAAAACCGGCAAAGTGGCGTTGGCTAACGTGGTGTTGCACACCAAGCAACATCTGGCGGCGGTAATGCCGCTGGACTCGGCGCTGGTGCTGGTAATGCTGCGCTGGCCCGCCGAAGTGCGCAGCCTGGACGAGCTGGAATTAGGCGCCGATGTGACCAAACCGAGCCTGGCCAAAGGCGAGTTGGACATGGCCAAACGCCTGGTGGAAGACATGAGTGCAGACTGGCAGCCGGACGAGTACCGCGACAGCTTCCAGGAAAAGATCATGGCGCTGGTGGCCAAGAAGGCCAAGGCCGGCAAGATCGAAAATGTCGAAGACCAAGAGGACAGCGAAACACGCCAGTCAGCCGATGTCATCGACCTCACCGAGTTGCTCAAGCGCAGCCTGGCGGGTAAACCTGCGGCCAAGACCACGGCGAAAAAACCAGCGGCAAAAAAGGCCACTAAAAAGGCTTCTTAAGCCTGCCATACGCCGGAGAACGACATGGCAAAGCCCCTGAGCGAATACCAGCGCAAACGCGATTTCCAGATCACCGCCGAGCCCTCGGGCAGCGCAACCACAGGCAAACGCGCGGCGTCGGCGCTGTCATTCGTGATTCAAAAACACGACGCGCGCAACCTGCACTATGACTTTCGCCTGGAACTCGATGGCGTGCTCCTGAGCTGGGCCGTGCCCAAAGGCCCAAGCCTGGACCCCAGCCAAAAACGCTTGGCGGTACACGTTGAAGATCATCCGCTGGGCTATGGCGATTTCGAGGGCAATATTCCTGCCGGCCAATATGGCGCAGGCGATGTGATTGTGTGGGACCGTGGCGTTTGGCAACCGCACGACGATCCGCATAAGGCGTATGCCGCCGGCAAGCTCAAATTCACCCTGGTCGGTGAAAAACTCGCCGGCGACTGGGCGCTGGTGCGCACGCGCCTTAAAGGCAGCGGCGACAAGCAGCAATGGTTGCTGATCAAGGAAAAAGACCAGCAAGCGCGCGCGGCGGCCGACTACGACATCCTCAAAGACCAACCGAAAAGTGTGCTCAGCGACGCCTCGGTAGGCACCCCCAAAGCGCGTGCAAAACGCCCCAAAGCGTCCGCGACTAAAACCCGCCAAGCCCTCCCCGAGCAATTCACGCCGCAACTGGCAACCCTGGTCGACCGCGCCCCCGACGGCGATTGGCACTACGAAATCAAATTCGACGGCTACCGCATGCTCGCGCGCATCCTCGACGGCGAGGTGCGCCTGTTTACGCGCAACGGGCATGACTGGACCGACCGCCTGCCGCGTCAGGTCAAGGCTTTGCAAGCGCTGAAGCTGGGCGACAGTTGGCTGGACGGTGAAGTGGTCAGCCTCAATGACGACGGCTTGCCGGATTTTCAGGCACTGCAAAACGCGTTCGAGGTCGACCGCAGCCTGGACATTGTGTATTACCTGTTCGACGCGCCGTTTCTGGAAGGTGAGGATCAGCGCGAGGCCCCTGTAGAGGCACGCCGCGCGGCGCTCAAGTCCGCGCTGTCGAGTAGCCGCAGCAAGCTGCTGCGGTTCTCCGAAGCGTTTGTCGCCAACCAGCGCGACATCTTCGAAAGTGCTTGCGACCTCGCACTCGAAGGCCTGATCGGCAAACGCCTCGGTAGCCCGTATGTGTCGAGCCGTAGCACCGACTGGATCAAACTCAAATGTCGCCTGCGCCAGGAGTTCGTGATTGTCGGCTACACCCGGCCGCAAGGCTCGCGCAGTGGCTTTGGCGCGCTGCTGCTGGCAGTCAATGATGATACGGGGCTGGTGTACGCCGGGCGCGTGGGCACTGGTTTTGACCAGGCGGCGCTGAAGGCGGTTTATGCGCAGCTCAAACCGTTGGAGCGCAAAACCTCACCGCTGCAAAAACCGCTGACCAGCCCCCAGGCGCGCGGCGTTCACTGGGTTGAGCCGAGCACGGCGTGCGAGGTGAATTTTGCCGAATGGACCCGCGAGGGTGTGGTGCGCCACGCCTCGTTCATTGCGCTGCGCAGCGACAAACCGGTGGCGCAGATCATCCATGAACAGCCACGCAAGGCCAGCTCGGTTAAACCGGCGGCACCCGCGAAAAAAACCAGCGGCGGCGTAAACATCACTCACCCGGAGCGCGTGATTGACGCGCAAAGCGCTACGCAAAAACATCAGTTGGCGGCGTTTTACCAGAATATCAGCGAGTGGATATTGCCCTTCCTGCGCCATCGCCCGGTCTCACTACTGCGTGCGCCCGAAGGAGTCGACGGCGAGCAATTCTTCCAAAAACACTCGGAGCACCTGGCCATTCCGCACATTAAGCAGTTGGACCCGGCGCTGGACCCGGGCCATGCACGCCTGATGGAAATCGATCAACCAGGCGCGCTGATCGGCGCCGTGCAGATGGGCACCATAGAACTGCACACGTGGGGCGCCACCTCGGACAAAATCGAAACCCCCGACCTGTTTGTGCTCGACCTCGACCCGGACCCGGCGCTGCCCTGGAAAACCATGCTGGAGGCCGCGCAACTGACGTTGTCGGTGCTCGATGAGCTGGGGCTGGCAGCGTACGTCAAGACCAGCGGCGGCAAAGGCCTGCACCTGATCGTTCCGCTCGCGCGCCGGGATGACTGGGGCACAGTAAAGGCCTTCGCCAAGGCCATTGCTCAGTTCATGACGCAGCAACTGCCCGAACGCTTTACCGCGACTTCCGGCCCGAAAAACCGCATCGGCAAGATCTTCATCGACTACCTGCGCAACGCGCGCGGCGCCAGCACCGTAGCGGCTTACTCTGTGCGCGCCCGGCCAGGCCTGCCGGTGTCGGTGCCGGTGAGTCGAGAGGAGTTAAAGGGCTTGCGCGGTGCCCAACAATGGACAGTGGCCAACCTGCACGAGCGGTTGGCGCACCTGAAAGAAGACCCGTGGGCCGGTTATGCCAACCGGCAAAAGATCAGCAAGAAGATGTGGGACAAGCTCGGCGCGAAACCACCCGCGTGATTCGCGCCCAACGCTGGGTTAGATAAGGATAAAGATCAGCGCCAATCCCGCAAAAATCGCCCACTTTTCCAAGTAGTAGCGCGTGCGGTTGCGCTTTTTCAGTTCTTTGCCGCGCAGGCGAATCTTGTACAGGCGCGTGAACGCTCGATTCAGGCCGCCGGTCTTGTCGCCCGCATCATTCGGCGAACCCGCCGACGCCATCACATTACGGCTGAACCAGCGGTTGAACGCCGCCGCCCAGCGGTACTTCATGGGCCGCTCGATGTCGCAAAACAAGATGATGCGGTTCTGCTGCGTGGTGTTTTCCGCGTAATGAATGTAGGTCTCGTCGAACATCACCGGCTCGCCGTCGCGCCAGTAATAGCTTTCGCCATCGACGTTGATGTAGCAGCCAGGGTCGTTAGGCGTATCCAGACCCAGGTGATAGCGGTAGGAGCCAGCGTACGGGTCGCGGTGGCGAACCAGCTTGGAGCCCGGTGGCAGCTCGGCAAACATGGCGGCCTTGATCGAACCGATGCTCTGCACCAGTTCAGTCGTGCGCGGGCACAGCTTCATCGCAGACGGGTGACTGTCGCCATACCACTTAAGGTAAAAGCGCTTCCAGCCCGACTTGAAGAACGAGTTGAAACCCACATCGTTGTACTGCTCGGAACGCTTGATCTCGCCGGCGCGCATCAGGTTCTGGGCTTCCTCGCGGATCTCCTGCCAGTGCTCCTGCAACGGGCTCAAATCAGGAAAATCGCCGGGGGCCAGATAGGGGCGGCTTGGCTGCCTGGAAAACAGGTAGAGGAAGCAGTTGATCGGCGCCAGGAACGTCGAGTGATCGCTGAGCTGGCGACCCAACTTGTGTCGCACCCGGCCGCGCAGGTGTACATACGCGATGGAGGCAACGTAGAGAAAAACAATGATGAGTTTCAAGAGATTCGTCACATGTCAGTAGAAAACAGGCTGCTCCTGCGTGCCCACAACGGCCGAGGATTGAAGATGCAGCACCTGAAATCACAATTCACAAATACGCGGCATTAGCGGTTTGTCGACAACCGGTTCATAGCCATTGGCAGTTATTTAGCCACAGTTTGTAACCAAAGGTTAGCTAAGATTTGTGAAAAGCTGTCTATGGAACCGATAGATTTGCCAGTGGGCAGGGGTTTCCACCCGCCCACTGCCCGCCCTGTTTACGGCAGCGGCTGATCATCCTTGCTCTCGTAGCGAGGCAAGCGGCCATCGGTTAATGGCGAATGATATTCAGCCTTTCGATGGTTCCGGATGAAGTAGCGCAACACCGCTATCAGCACGCCCAGGAACAGACCTGCGATCAAACTGATAGCGATGATCAGCGATTTTTTCGGCTTGATCGGCGACAGCGGCTCCTGAGCGCGGCGGTCAATGGCTACCAGCTTCAAGTTAGTCATGTCGATATTCAGCGAACGCAAGCGGGCCACTTCAGCGCGGAGCGGTTGCACGTCCTGCAGGAAAATATCCTCGTTGGCGCGTTTTTGCAGAACCTCAACTTCACGGTTCGACTGCAGCAGTTGCAGTTCCTTGCCAATTTCAGCGATGCGCGTGCTGGTGAAGTCATCGCTGGTGCGCTTTTGCAATGCGCTTTGCTCGGCTTCCAGGGCTTCGGTACCCATGAAATACAACGGTATTTTCTGGTTGTTGACCTCGGTGCGCATCACCTGATTGGAACCTGAACGCGTGGCATCGCCCATCGCTGACGGTGTGGTTGGGGTTCGGATACCCATCGATTTGGCAATCGAGATCGCTTCGGCCAACTCTGCCAAACGATCGCCACGCTCCATTTTCATCTGCAGGCGCAGTGCGCTGAGTTCATCTTGCAACTGGGCACGTTTGAGCCTGTCAGCCTCAAGCAGCTTGGCGATCTTGGATTCTTTTTCGGTCTCGTAATTGGCGCGAGCGGCGTCGATCTTGCCTTTGAGTTCGCTCAAGCGGTTATTCACGATGACCTTGAGGTCGGCCCCCACCTGCTCACGTTCCGCCGCAATCGCGTAGTCGACAAACCCGTTGAGGATGGCCACGCCATCCACGTCCGACGGGTATTGCATCTCCAGACGGATGTAACTGGACAGCGAATCTGATTTTTTCGAGTCCGGCGCGATCACGTTGACCGCGTTCCGGTTGAAATCTTCAAAACTCTGCTCAAGGCTTTGCCCGGGCTTGCGGAAAGCCTGGAACAATTGTTCATGGCTTTTGAAAAAATCCAGGCGCGCGCCGTAGGAATCCAACTGAGCACCGACTTTTGCCAGCGCATCTGCGGGCGGCAGTTTGTAGACTTCCGAGCGGTTCAAGGCATCCAGTTCGTTGATCGCCGCAGGCCGTAGCACACTGCTGACCTCATACACCTTGGGCGCCAAAAACGCATAGCTGGCGCCCAAAACTCCCACCAGGATGGTGCAACCCAACACCAGTTTTTTTTGCCGCCAAATCGAGTCAGCTACCTCAACCAAGTCAATTTCATCTGACACTGCAGGCACATTGAGCGAAGAAGTTCGATTCAAAATAAGAACACCTTAAAACTGATATTAAAAAGCCGCTACGCCCTGAACCCCGATTTTTCAGCCCGAACGGCCTGAGAATCAGAAACAACGCCCTAATCACAACTGGCTAATGGCAATCTGACCATTTCACTGCAGGAAAAGTCCGACGTCATTAGAGATTATTTCTACTGCATGTCAATCACTGCAGGATAGCTTTCATGCGGGCGATCATGCTGCCAAAAGCATAGCTAATGCAGGATAACGGGCTGTCAGCCAAAAAAATTTAGCTTCAGGGCCTCAGTTCCAGCGTGCTATCGATACAATTCCAACTGCTTAACCCTTAGCACTTTTGCACTCATCCAGCGTTTAAGCCCTCAGCAAGAAGGAATTTGCATGCACGTTTCAGACCCGGACTATCAACAGCTTCAAGGCACGTGGGAACAAATATCCCTGGAAGACAGCGGCGTGCTCAACCCCGCCGATGCGCACACTGCCCCTGGCGCGATCACCACCATTGCAGGCGACCAGTTCGAGGTGAGAACGGTGAGTGGCGAAATTTTGCTGGCTGGCCGGTTTCTTCTGGACAGCACCACCGCGCCAAAAAGTATCACCTGGGTGGACGCCATGGGCGAAGACGCCGGCAAGGCATTGCCCGCCAGCTATCGCCTCGAAGGCGATGACTTCGTGTTTATTGCCGCAGATGAAGGCATGCCGCGGCCGACACTATTCAGCACCGGGCCAGGGCAAACCATGCGCACCTTCGTACGCCGCCGCGCAAAGGCGCTCGCCGAGTAAAAGCACGGGGCGTAGCCGAAACTAATTTCAAGGCGTGCAGGTCATTAACACACGAAGCATTCAGCCCCTGAATGCCCCTCTCGAAGACCTCGCCATGGCCCTTCAGCCCGACCTGCGTAATAACTTGCCTCTGGACAGCCTGAATTTCTTCCTCGCAGACGTCCGCGACGGGCTTGGCCCGTACCTGGCGATTTACTTGCTGGCCGTGCACCACTGGGACCCCGCCAGCATCGGTGTGGTCATGACCCTGGCGGGCATTGCCGGGCTGGTCACCCAAGGCCCGGCCGGCGCGCTGATCGACCGTACGCGCAGCAAGCGCGCGGTGGTGGTGGTGGCCGCGATCCTCGTCACCGCCAGTTGCCTGATGCTGCCGTTTGTCAGCGCGTTCAGCTGGGTGGCGTTGACCCAAGCTGCGAGTGCCGTTGCCGCCTCGGTATTTGCGCCGGCTATTTCAGCAATCTCGTTAGGCATTACCGGGCCGCGTGCCTTCACCCGCCGCACCGGGCGCAACGAAACCTTCAACCACGCGGGCAATGCCGTCGCGGCGTTACTCGCCGGTGGCCTGGCGTACCTGTACGGCCCGGTGGTGGTGTTTTACTTGATGGCGTTTATGGCGCTGGCAAGTATCGTCGCGGTCAGTTGCGTGCCGGCCAAGGCGATTGACCATGAAGTTGCACGCGGCTTCGACCCGGCGCACAGCAGCGATCACGAGCAACCGTCCGGCGTGAAGGCGTTGCTGGGTAACCGCCCACTGTTGTTGTTCGCCATTTGCTGCGCCTTGTTCCACCTGGCCAATGCCGCGATGCTGCCGCTGGTCAGCCAGAAGTTATCGCAAATTAACCTGCACATGGCCACGCCGCTGACGTCGGCGTGCATCGTTGCCGCACAATTGGTGATGGTGCCGATGGCCTGGCTGGTGGGGCTCAAGGCCGACGTGTGGGGGCGCAAGCCGCTGCTGCTGGCCGGTTTCATGATTCTGCCGCTGCGGGGCGTGCTGTATACCGTGTCCAACGACCCCTATTGGCTGGTCGCCGTGCAAATGCTCGACGGCATCGGCGCGGGGATTTTCGGCGCGCTGTTCCCGGTCATCGTCAAGGACCTGACCCAAGGCACCGGCCGCTTCAACGTCAGCCTTGGCGCGCTGTCGACGGTATTTGGCCTCGGCGCGGCACTGAGTAACAGCCTGGCCGGGTTTGTGGTGCAACAGGCCGGCTACAACGCAGCTTTCCTGACGCTGGCGGCGGTCGCGGCCGTGGCCCTGGCGTTGTTATGGCTGGCCATGCCGGAGACGCTGGCAAAACCATCCCTCGCTCGCCATACAACTGTCGCCTGACATATGCGACAATGCGCGCCAAATTCCAACACACATTCAAAATTTTCTGCTCAGCGACCGGGTTTCGCGCCTTGATGTCGCTGTTGACGCATGCCTGAAGGCTCCTGCCGCCACGCTCGCAACTCATTGATAGGTAAAGTAATTGATCTCCACAGCTAACATCACCATGCAGTTCGGCGCCAAGCCGCTCTTCGAGAACGTCTCGGTCAAGTTCGGCGCCGGTAACCGTTATGGTTTGATCGGTGCCAACGGTTGCGGCAAGTCGACCTTCATGAAAATCCTTGGCGGCGACCTCGACCCGTCCGGCGGACAGGTCATGCTGGAGCCGAATGTGCGCCTGGGTAAACTGCGCCAGGACCAGTTCGCCTACGAAGAATTCACCGTGCTCGACACCGTGATCATGGGCCACGAGGAGCTGTGGAAGGTCAAGGCCGAGCGCGATCGTATCTACTCGCTGCCGGAAATGAGCGAAGACGACGGCATGGCCGTGGCCGAGCTGGAAACCGAGTTCGCCGAGATGGACGGCTACACCGCCGAATCGCGTGCCGGTGAACTGCTGTTGGGCCTGGGTATTCCGCTGGAACAACATTTCGGCCCGATGAGCGAAGTGTCGCCCGGCTGGAAACTGCGTGTATTGCTGGCGCAGGCGTTGTTCTCCGACCCGGAAGTGCTGCTGCTCGACGAACCGACCAACCACTTGGACATCAACACCATTCGCTGGCTGGAAAACATCCTGACCCAGCGCTCCAGCCTGATGATCATCATCTCTCACGACCGTCACTTCCTGAACAGCGTGTGCACCCACATGGCTGACCTGGACTACGGCGAGCTGCGCCTGTTCCCGGGCAACTACGACGAGTACATGACCGTGGCGACCCAGTCCCGCGAGCAACTGCTGTCGGACAACGCCAAGAAGAAAGCGCAAATCTCCGAGCTGCAATCGTTTGTCAGCCGCTTCTCGGCCAACGCCTCGAAAGCCAAGCAGGCCACTTCGCGTGCCAAGGCGATCGACAAGATTCAACTGGCCGAGGTCAAGCCTTCGAGCCGTGTGAGCCCGTTCATCCGTTTCGAGCAAACCAAAAAGCTGCACCGTCAGGCGGTTATCGTCGACCGTATGGCCAAAGGCTTCGACGGCAAGCCGCTGTTCAAGGACTTCAGCTTCCAGGTTGAAGCCGGCGAGCGCGTGGCGATCATCGGCCCTAACGGTATCGGCAAAACCACCCTGCTGCGCACGCTGGTCAACGAACTGACGCCGGACGCCGGCAGCATCAAGTGGACCGACGCCGCAGAGCTGGGCTACTACGCCCAGGACCACGCCTCCGACTTCGAAGACGACATGAGCCTGTTCGACTGGATGGGCCAGTGGACCCAAGGCGAGCAAGTGATTCGCGGCACGTTGGGGCGGATGCTGTTCTCCAACGACGAAATTCTCAAGTCGGTCAAAGTGATTTCCGGTGGTGAGCAAGGCCGTATGTTGTTCGGCAAGCTGATCCTGCAAAAGCCGAACGTGCTGATCATGGACGAACCGACCAACCACTTGGACATGGAATCCATCGAAGCGCTGAACCTGGCGCTGGAAAACTACCCGGGCACGCTGATCTTCGTCAGCCACGACCGTGAGTTCGTATCGTCCCTGGCCACCCGCATTATCGAGTTGAGCGCCAACGGCGTGATCGACTTCAGCGGCACCTACGATGACTACCTGCGCAGCCAAGGCGTGGTGTTCTAAATAGCGCCAGCTCTGTGGCGAGCGGGCCTGTGTGGGAGCGGGCTTGCTCGCGATGGGCTGCGCAGCGGCCCTAAAACCGGACACCGCGTTTTGCCTGGCAGAACGCGGTGTTTTTTTTGGGGCCGCTGCGCAGCCCAGCGCGAGCAAGCCCGCTCGCCACAGGAAGCCCTGTCGCCATAGAAGCCTGCTCGCTACATAAGCCCGGCACACCACAACAATCCCGAGCTCCCCACTCGCCAAAGTAGTTAGCCTGCTTCCTTTTCCCCCAAGCCCTTGCCATCATGCGTTCACCGCCCGCCCGCGAATAAGTGACCATGCCTGCCACCGCCCCCAGCTCACTGTCGATCACCCTGCAGATCGTCTCCATCGTTTTTTATACCTTCATCGCCTTCATCTGCATCGGCCTGCCGATTGCGGTAATCCCTGGCTATGTGCATGAACAACTGGGGTTCAGCGCGGTGGTAGCCGGTGTCACCATCGGCTCGCAATACCTGGCCACCCTGCTCAGCCGTCCCATGGCCGGGCGCATGTCGGACAACGTGGGCACCAAACGCGCGATTGTGCTGGGCCTGGCCGGTATTCTCGTCAGTGGCGTGCTCACGTTGCTTGCGACGTTGGTTGAAAGCCTGCCCGCGTTGAGCTTGGGCATTCTGATCGTCGGCAGGCTGCTGCTCGGCGTGGCGCAAGGGCTGATCGGCGTGGGCACCATCAGTTGGTGCATGGGCGCGGTGGGTGCCGAACACACCGCACGCTCAATTTCGTGGAATGGCATCGCCTCCTACGGCGCCATTGCGATTGGCGCGCCCTTGGGCGTGGTGATGGTGGCCGAGTTTGGCTACACCAGCCTCGGCATTGCGCTGTCGGTATTGGCGGCGCTGGGTTTGTTGCTGATTCGGCATAAACCTTCGGTGCCGGTGGTGCGCGGCGAGCGGCTGCCGTTCTGGGCGGTATTCGGGCGTATCGCACCGTTTGGCGCGAGCCTGTGCCTGGCGTCGATCGGCTACGGCACACTCACCACCTTTATCACGCTGTACTACCTGGATCGCGGTTGGGCGGGCGCGGCGTACTGCCTGACGGTATTTGGCGTGTGCTTTATTGTGTCGCGCCTGGTGTTTATTTCCGCTATCAGCCGTTTTGGTGGGTTCAGCGCGGCGATTGCCTGCATGACCATCGAAACCCTCGGCCTGACGCTGCTGTGGCTGGCACCGTCCACCGGCGTCGCGTTGATGGGTGCGGGGCTGACTGGCTTCGGCTTGTCACTGGTGTACCCGGCATTGGGCGTTGAAGCCATCAAGCAAGTGCCCAATAGCAGCCGTGGCGCCGGGCTAAGTGCTTACGCGGTGTTTTTTGACTTGGCCCTGGCGATTGCCGGGCCGTTGATGGGCGCCGTGGCACTGAACCTCGGCTATGGCTGGATCTTCTTTTGCGCCAGCCTGCTGTCGGTCGCGGCGCTGGGCCTGACGCTGCTGCTCAAGCGCCGCGTTTACTGATCAGCGGTCTGCAACCCCGCGCGGGTCGACTTGCCAAGGGTGTGCACGAAAAAACGCCCCGCCTCGGAAATCAGGTCGCGGTGGATGCCTTCGCGGTCGACACCGTCGGCATCCGTGCAAATCGCCGGCATTGCCATCAATTGATCATCGTCACACGGCGCCATGAACACGAAGTGCCCTGCCCCGGCCAACAACTTGAAGTCCGGCGGCTCCGGCAGTTTGCGCGCCAGCGCTGCGGCGTTCTTGTCGACGGCCACCAGTTTGTCGCCATCGCCGCTGTAAAGCAGCACCGGCACGTGCACGTCGGCCAGCGTGTGGCGACCGAACATCAGGCTCAGTGGCGCCATCAGCATCAACGCGTGGATGCGCGGGTCGGCCTGCGGCTGCAGGTCGTCGCGGTCGACCACCAGCTCGCCTTTGGTGGTGCAGGCATCGTGGTCTTCCGGGCGTTCCTGGCAATAACGGCGCAGTCGGTCGAAGTCGGGCTTGGCGCCCGCCAGGATCAGCGCGGTTTCGCCGCCAGCGGAATAACCGATAACCCCCACCTGGTCGACGTTGACGAACGGCGACAGCATCGGGTCGCCCAACGTGGCGGTGATCGCTTCGGAAATCTGGATTGGCCGGCCATACAAGTTGCTCACGGTGCCGAGGCGGCTGTGATCCTTGTAGTTATCGCCGGGGTGCAACACCGCAACTACCACAAACCCCTTGCGGGCCAGCGAGGTGGCCAAGTCGTGCAGGGCCAGCGGCGTGCCTGTGTTGCCATGCGACAGCAGCAACATCGGGAATCGGCCGATGGCGACCTTGGAGTCTTCGGCGGCGGCAACGTGGTACGCGCCTATTTGCGTGGCCTGCTCAGCGTCGGTCGAGGGGTAAAACGCGATGGCTTTCATCGGCTGCGAATCCAGCGGGTCGAGAAAAGTCATGCGATGAAAGCCCACACTCCAATGTGGGTGCGGCGCAGAGGCGGCCTGCACTGAAATCAGGCCAGCGAACAGGGAAAGAACCAAAACGGCACAAAGACGCATCATGGGGATGTCCACCTTTGCTGCGCAATCACGTCAACACCCGCGGCATGTCTGTTTGAAAAGTCCATAGTTCAAGGCGCTCAAGCCGGGTGATAAACCCATACGTGCATAACCTGGGCCAAAGTAGTGACAGCGGGTAAACGAAAAAACTCCATACTCCGGTCGTTTTCAGGCGACCAGAATACAGAGTTTAGGCGCCCGGCTTCAGATTGAAACCGGTCAAAGGCGAAATTTACACAAGCCTTACGCGGCGGCGAACAATTGCTCGTTGATCGCTGTGTTGGCATCGCTCAACGCCTTGCTGCGCACTTCTTCACCGTAAGCCAAGCCTTGCGCGCGGACAAACTCGATGTCAGTGATGCCGAGGAAGCCGAATACCAGCTTCAAATAGTCTTCATGGCCGACGTTGCTCGCCTGGCCGGCGTGCAGGCCACCGGCGGTGGAGACGATGATCAGCTTTTTGCCACCGCACAGGCCTTCAGGGCCGGCTTCGGTGTAACGGAACGTCTGGCCAGCCACCGCGATGCGGTCGATCCAGGCCTTGAGCTGCGAAGGCACCGAAAAGTTGTACATCGGCGCGCCAATCACGACGGCGTCGGCAGCGATAAATTCAGCCAGCGACGATGCGCTCAGCTCAGCTTCGTGCTGTTGTACCGCGTCACGCAGTTCGGCAGCCGTGCCCAGCGCGCCGAGGGTCAGGCCGGAAAAGTGGCTGATGCCTTCGCTCGCCAGGTCACGGTAAGTCACTTGCACGCCCGGTTGTGCTGTTTGCCATGCCTTGACCACCGCAGCGCTGAGCTGACGCGATGCCGAGTTGTCGCCGAGAATGCTGGAATCGATATGCAACAGTTTCATGCGGGATCTCCAAGTGAGGATCGCGACGAGGCGATCGAATGAGGTTAATCCTACAGGTGAAGCGAATGCTCGATTAGAGGGCGCAATTGTGACTGTTCGTTCTATCAGCAGGACAATGCGCAACCCGCCCCGCGCGGCCCCATGCAGTGACTGCACAAGGCTGATAATCCCCACCGGTTTTGTCGGAAAAACCCGTTCCAAATGGAACTCTCAAAGATTCTATTTTCAAAGTTTGATAACGTATCGCCGACTTTTTGGAGCGAATGAAATTGGCGACCTAAAGCTAAGCAGGCCTCCGCCAACCGCTTCTGACGCCTTAAAGAGGAAAGGATTTTGAGCCCCACCGACACCGCACAAGCGCTTCTGGCCGCTATCGATAACTGTGCCCGCGAACCCATCAGAACGCCAGGCAGCATCCAGCCTCAAGGGTTTCTGTTGGTGATTGAAGAAGCCACGATGAGCATCATCCAGGCCAGCGCCAACGTTGCCGAGTGGGTCGGCATTGAGGTGGCCGAGCTGCTCGGCACCCCGTTCGACGAGCTGGTGAGCCATGGCTCTGCGTTTGTCGACCAACTCAGTGAGCTTGACGAAGACCAGTTGCAAGCGTTCCACGTGGGTGACGCAAGGATTCTCAAGGGCGACAAGCAGGGCATGCTGGTCGCGATGATGCTGCACCGAAACGACGGCGTGCTGATTGCAGAATTTGAGCCCGCCAGCGATGTGGCTGTTGGGCACGGCCGTCTGTATCCGCTGATTCGCGCGTTTATCAGCCAAATGCGTGAAGACGAAGGCATTGATGAGCTGTGCCTGCGCGCCGTCGGGTTTATCAAACGCATCACCGGCTACGGACGTGTCAACGCGTACCGCTTCGATGCCGCGGGCAACGGCGTGGTCAACGCGGAGTTGGCGGATGAAGGCTTTGACCGGTATTACGGCCTGTGCTTCCCGGCCTCTGATATTCCGCAGCAAGCGCGTGATCTTTATTGCGCCAACCGCATCAGGATCATCGCGGACGTCGACTACACGCCCTCCCCGATCGTGCCCGCTGAAAACCCGAAAACCGGCCTGCCACTGGACCTCAGTTACGCCACGCTGCGCAGTGTTTCGCCGGTGCACCTGCACTACATGCGCAACATGGGCACCGGTGCGTCCATGTCTATCTCAATCGTGATGGACGGCACGTTGTGGGGGCTGATTTCCTGCCACAACACCCTGCCACGCGCCGTCAGCTTTCAATCACGCACGGCCTGCGAGTTATTGGGCCGTGTGCTGTCGTTGCAGCTGGAGACCAAATCTGCGCATTTGCGCGCCCACAAGTTGCTCAGCCTGCGCAAGCAAATCGTGCAAATGCTGGCCGCGATGGCCGACCACGACAGCGTGTTAAAGGGCATTCGAGCCGTGCCTGAAGTATTTTTGGGCTTTGTCGGTGCCTCGGGCGCGGCGGTGGTTTCCGACACCGAATGCGACCTGTATGGCATCACCCCGACTGAAAGTCAGGTGATGGCGCTGACCACTTGGCTGGATGAACGCGGCGGCTCCCACCTGTTCTCCAGCGACAATGTGGGGCGCGATATTCCTCATCTGCCCGGCATTGCCAAGTCGGTGGGCGGGCTGCTGTCGGTGTCGATCTCGGAGGTCCATTCCAGCTACATCATTTGGTTTAAACCGGAACAAGTCCAAATCGTCAATTGGGCGGGCAAACCTCAAAAGCGGGTTGAGGATAACGGCCAACTTTCACCCCGCCAGAGCTTTGCCATGTGGCAAGAGACGGTCGAGGGTTTCTCCACGCCATGGGACAACAGTGAAATCGAAGGCGTGTCGGAACTGCGCCTGGCCGTGCTTGGCATCGTCTTGCGCAAGGCTGAAGAACTCGCGCAGCTGGCGAATGAGTTGAAACGCTCGAACAAAGAGCTGGAAGCGTTCTCGTACAGCGTTTCGCACGACCTGCGCGCGCCGCTGCGCCACATTGCAGGCTATGCGGAGCTGCTTGGCGACATGGAACAAGGCAACCTGACGGAGCGCGGGCAGCGCTTTTTGGGCACGATTGGCGAGTCGGCAAAGTTTGCCGGCACGCTGGTCGACAACCTTTTAAGCTTTTCCCAGATGGGCCGTTCGGCCATGCGGCTAAGCGAGGTCAACCTTGCCGCGATGATCGAATCGATTCAACGCGAGATGAAACCGGAATACGAGGACCGCACGATTGAATGGCGCGTGCTCGATTTGCCGGTCATCGTCGCCGACCCGGCTTTTCTGCATTTAGCGCTGCGCAACCTGGTGTCCAACGCCATCAAGTACACGCGCAATGAGCCTGTGGCGGTGATTCAGATCGAAGCCGTCAACGCATCGGACCATGTGATGGTGAGCATTAAAGACAACGGGGTCGGGTTCGATATGAAATATGCCGACAAGCTGTTCGGCGTGTTCCAGCGCCTGCACCGCATGGACGAATTTGAAGGAACCGGCATCGGCCTGGCAAACGTGAGGCGCATCGTCGAACGTCATGGCGGTACGGTCACAGCGCAAGGCAGCCTGAATCAAGGCGCGACGTTTTCTTTTTCGTTGCCAAAAAAACACCTTAGCCCTTTGGGCTGAAAAAACCGAGATAAAGCCATGCTTAAACCGATATTACTGGTAGAAGACGACCCCAACGACTTGGAACTGACGCTGGTTGCGCTGGAGCGCAGCCAGCTTGCGAACGAAGTGATCGTGGTGCGTGACGGCGCGCAGGCGCTGGACTACCTGTTCAAGCGCGACACATTCGCCGACCGCGCCGACGGCAACCCTGCGGTTCTTTTGCTCGACCTTAAACTGCCCAAAGTTGATGGCTTGCAAGTGCTCGAAGCGATTCGCGCCACCGAAGCGCTGCGCAGCATCCCCGTGGTGATGCTGACCTCCTCCCGGGAAGAGCCCGACCTCTCGCGCGCTTATCAGTTGGGAGTGAATGCCTACGTGGTCAAACCCGTGGAATTCAAGGAGTTTGTCGGGGCCATTTCTGACTTGGGTATCTTCTGGGCTGTCTTGAACGAACCCCCACCGGGATCTGTCAGAGCGGTACGCCGCCCAAATTCCTGATAGCGCTACATTTAAGAACAGCTCATTTCCATGTCCGTGAACACGATCAAAATACTCCTGGTAGAAGACAGCCCTCACGACGCGGAGCTGACCATTCTGGCACTGGAAGCCAGTGGATTCGTGGTTGATTCCTCGCTGGTTCACAACCATGCGCAAGCGGAGCAAGCGCTTCGTTCGGGTGTATTTGATGTGGTGCTGTGCGATTACCTGCTGCCGGGGTCATCCGGTGCAGAGGTGTTGCGCATCGCCCAGCAGCTCGCGCCAAAAACGCCGTTCATTTTTTTATCGGGCATGTTTGGCGAGCAGCAAGCTGTAGAAATGATTCGCCTGGGCGCCGTCGATTATGTTCTGAAGCAGAACATGAAGATGCTCCCCAAGGCCGTCAGACGCGCTGTGCTTGAGGTTCGAGAGCGCGAGCAACGGCTCAAGGCCGAGGCGGCACTGCAGGAAGTAGAGGTGCGCGCACGCCTGGCCATCGAAGCGGCAATGATGGGCGTTTGGGAACTCGACCTGGTCTCGGGCCGGTTGCTGTGGGACGAGCGTTGCAAAGCGTTATATGAATTGCCGCCCACCCTGAATATAGATT
Source organism: Pseudomonas kitaguniensis (assembly GCF_049199985.1). Classification (NCBI taxonomy): domain Bacteria; kingdom Pseudomonadati; phylum Pseudomonadota; class Gammaproteobacteria; order Pseudomonadales; family Pseudomonadaceae; genus Pseudomonas; species Pseudomonas kitaguniensis. The sequence goes on along the minus strand of NZ_JBLZPT010000008.1, from coordinate 13,844 downwards.
TGGACTACTTTTTTAGTCGCTGCCACCCCGATGACCGCCCTAACGTCGAGAAAAACGTTCAGGAAGCAATCACCTTTCAAAAAAACTACCAGGTTGAGTACCGCATAGTGCTGCCCGGCAACCGGGAACGCTGGGTTTTCGCCAACGGCAGATCGGTGTTCGAACACGGAAAGTGCGTGCGCTTCACCGGCGTCGTGCAAGACATCAGTGAACGCAAGCGTGCGACCAAAGAGCTGGTCGAACGCAATGAAGAACTGGGTCAACGCGTTGAGCAGCGAACGCGCGAGCGAGACCGCACGTGGGAGTTGTCCCGAGAATTGCTGGCAGTCTTGCGCTTTGACATGACGCCCATCGCGATCAACCCCGCATGGCGGTCTGCACTCGGTTGGTCTGACACGCAGATCAACGACATGCGCCTGTGGGAGCTGATCCATCCCGAAGACCTTGAGGCCACGGTAAAAGAGACCGAGAACATCGCGCGCGGGCACATCTCGACGCGCTTTGTGAACCGCATGCGTCACGTCTCGGGCGGCTATCGCTGGTTGTCGTGGACGATAGTGCCCGAGAACGGGCTGATGTATGCAGCGGTGCGTGACATCACCGATGAGCGCGCCGTTGTCGAAGAACTCGCCGCGGCCAACCAAAGGCTGCGTGACCAGATTAAAGAGCGAGAGCGCGTTGAAGCGGCATTACAGCAACTGCAACGACTCGAAGTCGTTGGCCAGCTTACCGCCGGTGTTGCGCATGACTTCAACAACCTGTTGACGGTCATTCTGACCAGCACGACGTTTGCCATTCGCGACATTGAAAAGGGCACCTTGGCCAAAACCATCAATCGTCTGAGCCACGTAAAAGAAGCCGGCGAGCGTGGCGCCAAGCTCACGGCGCAGTTGCTGTCGTTCTCGCGGCGCCAACGCCTGGTGCCTGTGGTGATCAATTTAAATGACGTGATCCGGGGCATGGGCAGCCTGATCGCCAGGGCGCTGGGTGCAAAAAACTCTATCCGCTATGAGTTGGCGCCGGACCTGCGCAATGCCATGGGCGACCCTACGCAAACAGAAATGATCATTCTCAACCTGGCGATCAACGCGCGAGATGCCATGCCTGCGGGCGGCACCATTACCTTTTCGACGGCGAACCTCAGCGTCGACCGCCCGCCGCTACACCCTGAGGACCCTGAACCCGGGGTATACGCCGTGCTGACCATCAGCGACACCGGCAGCGGCATGCACGCGGACACGTTACGCAAGGCGTTTGAGCCGTTCTTCACCACCAAAGAAGTCGGCAAAGGTTCAGGCTTGGGACTTGCTCAGGTGTTCGGGTTTGCCAAGCAGTCTGGCGGCGGCGTCAATATTGAGTCGGCGATGGGCGTGGGTACCTCGGTCAGGGTCTACTTGCCCAGCGTAGAGGAATCCCAACACGCGCCAGAACCGCTGATGCCGAGCCCCTCGCCTAAGGTCATTGCCGGCAGTAAAACCGTTTTGCTGGTGGATGATGACTCAGCCGTCAGGGCGGTCACCTCTCAAATGCTTGAGTCACTGGGTTACAACGTAGTCGAAGCCTGCGACGGCGTGCAGGCGCTGGAAAAGATTGATTCTGTGATTGATGCGGTGGTCACTGACTTTGCGATGCCTGGCATGACCGGCGGCGAGTTGGCCTCGACCATTCGCCAGACGCGCCCCACGATGCCGATTGTTTTCGTCACAGGCTACGCAGACGTCGATGTGCTGGGGCTGCAAACGGCCACGGTGATTCAAAAGCCGTTTGATGAAAAAATGCTTCAGGACCGACTGATCATGGCGCTTAGCAACACTGGCATCTGAGCTGCGAGCACTACCGGGCACTGCGCCTTTGACGAATCGCTCGCCCCCATGGGACTACCGTGGGCGGATGGCAGATTCATAATCTCTCTGTAATATGGGCGACTGTACGTTTCCCTAGGTTCGGTTTTCATGCATCAGTTGCTTGAGCAGCTTCTCAATCGTGCGCTCGATGTCATGTCATCCGGCTCACCTGCCGTGCCCCTGCTGGGGGAACTCGCGAGTTTGCTGCAGGGTAATCTGCCGGGCTGCGTGGTGGGCATTAACGTGCTCGACAAGCCCGGCCGAACGTTCCGCCATTCAATTTTCCCCAACCTGCCCGATGAGTTCGCGCGCGAACTGGAAGGCAATGTCATCACCGGAAAAAGAGGCTCGTGCGGGCTGGGCGTGCTGACCGGCCAAATAGTCAACGTGCCTGACGTGGCTAATGACGAGCGCTTTTCGGATGAATGGAAAGCCCTGTTTGCGCAGTATGGATTAGCGTCCCTGGTCTCCATACCCGCATTGAGCGCAGACGGCGAGGCGCATGGCAGCCTGGCGATCATTCATCCTCACGCCGCACCGCTTGCGCCTGAACAGATCAATGACTTGAAACCGGTCGCCGCACTCTGCGCAAAAATCTGCGCGTACAGCAGAACGCGTGAAACCACGCAGTTCTTGCTGGGTGAGCTTGAGCACCGTATTCGAAACCTCTATATGACCGTGGGTGGTTTGGCCAACCTGACCATCAAAAGCTACCCGGACCCGGGTAAATTTCGCAGCGTCTTCGGCGAACGCCTGACCCTGATGCACCGCGCCCACTCACTCGCGTTCAGCGAGCGTGAAATGGGCCTGGCGCAGTTGATAAATGAAATGCTCGCGCCGTATACCCAAGACTATGCCATCAGCATCAACGGGCCAGACATCAACCTCACCCCGGACGCCGCGTGTGCGTTGGCGTTGGCCATCAATGAGCTGGGCACGAACGCGTCGAAATATGGCGCACTGTCCAAGGCCGGCGGCATGCTCACGGTGAACTGGAACATCGTGGCGATGGACGAATCAGGCGCTGGCACAGCCTTCAAACTTCAATGGACCGAACGCAGCGGCCCAACCGTTCTGCCACCCACACGCCAGGGCTATGGAACACGGATGATAAGCGGCACGCTGAGTAACGCATTTGATGGGCGTGCGCTGTTTTCCTTCGAGCAGGAAGGGTTGAGTTGCGAGATCTCTGCGCCGTTTTCTGCAAAGCTCAGCAGCGAACATTCCCGCCTCCGCAACTGACTGAGGTGAACAATGCAAGGTAACGTCTTTAAGGTAATCGGCCTGCTACTGGCCTTGTGCACTGCGCCGGTGGCGAAGGCTGAGGACACCCTGTTCGTGCATCCGGGGATGCTCAGTACGGAGGATGATTTTGCGCGTGCCAAAAGAATGATCAACGCCACAGTATCGCCTGCGATTGACAGTTGGAACCTGCTGAGAAAAAGCCGCTATGCAGCCGCCGACTACACACCCCGCCCGGTCGATAAAGTAGTGCGTGGCAACCCGTCATGGGGCAAAGACAATTACGCCCTGCTCTACCAGGACGCCGCCGCTGCTTACCAACTGGCTGTGCGCTGGAAAATCTCTGGAAATGTCGAATACGCGACGGCGGCCATTGCGGTGCTTGATGCGTGGGCAGGCACACTGACCGACGTGATCGGCACCAGCGATAAATACCTGGCGTCCGGCCTGTATGGGTATCAACTGGCCAACGCCGCAGAGATCATGCGAACTTACCCCGGCTGGACAAAATTCCCGGCGTTCAAACAGATGATGCTCAAGGTTTTTTACCCGATGAACCATGACTTCATTACCCAACATAATGGTTACGGCGAAGCGGGGCTGCATTACTGGGCCAATTGGGATTTGGCCAATCTTGCCTCGATGATGGCCATCGGCATCCTGACCGACCGCCACGACATTTATCAAGAATCGCTTGAGTATGTACGCCACGGAAAAGGCAACGGCGCCTTCAACCACGCCATGTGGGCCGTGTATCCCGGCACAGGAACCGACGTCGGCCTGGCTCAGGTTCAGGAAAGCGGCCGTGATCAGGGCCACTCCACGTTAGACATTGCGTTGATCGGAGTGATTTGCCAAATGGCCTGGAACCAAGGCGATGATCTATTCAGCGCTAACGACAATCTGGTATTGAAAGCCAGTGAATACGTTGCGAAGTACAATCTTTTCCATGATGTTCCGTGGACCCCCTACACCACCGCTAACGGCTCGGTACAGACTCAAATCTCGCCGGCAAGTCGCGGCAGTACCCGCCCGATATGGACGTTGATTTACAACCATTATGCGGGGATCAGCCACCTGCAAGCCCCTTACACCAAACAAATGATGGACAATTTCGGCCCTGAAGCCGGTGCCTATGGAACCACCAGCGGGGGTTTTGATCAGCTCGGTTACGGTTCGCTGCTGTTCAGCAACTACCTGGCATCCACGCCTCTAAAACACTAACGTTCACGCGCGGCGGGTAATTGATCGTCGAGCATCATTGGGTTCTGTTTGATGAAAACGCCGCGCCGACTCTGCCTTGTTTTGGGCGACCAATTGTCGTTTGACCTCGCCTCATTGCAAGACCTGGACGCCGAACACGATACGGTGCTGCTGGTCGAGGTCATGGAGGAAGCCAGCCACGTCCCTCATCACCCGCAAAAAATCGCCTTGATCTTCAGCGCCATGCGCCACTTCGCCGAGGCTTTGCGCCAACGCGGGGTCAACGTGCACTACGTCACACTCGACGATCCGCACAATAGCGGCTCGGTGGCGGGCGAACTGCAGCGCTGGCAGGCGCTGCTGGGGCCAGTTGAAATACACGCGACGGAATGCGGCGACTGGCGTCTGGAACATTCGCTCAAGCATTGTGGCGTGGCGATCGAGTGGCACAGCGACACACGTTTTCTGTGCACACGCGACGAATTCTCCAACTGGGCGCGAGGCAAAAAGCAGCTGCGCATGGAGTTTTTCTACCGCGAGATGCGTCGCAAGAGCGGGTTATTGCTCAATGGCGACGGCACCCCGGTCGGCGGCGCGTGGAACTTTGATGCCGAAAACCGCAAGGCATTGCCCAAAGGCGTGAGACCGCCCTCACCCGCGCGCTATGCCCCGGACGCCATCACCCAGGATGTACTCGCGTTGGTGGCCAAACATTTCAGCGGTCACTACGGCGCACTCGACACCTTCGACTACCCGGTTACCCACGCCGACGCTCAGGCGTTGTGGGCGTATTTTCTGGACTGGGGCCTGGCCGCCTTCGGCGATTATCAAGACGCCATGGCCAGCGACGAGCCGTTTCTGTTTCACGCCAGAATCAGCGCTGCGCTGAATATTGGCCTGCTGGACCTGCGCACGCTGTGCAGCGATGTGGAGGCGGCCTATTGGTCGGGCAATGTCGCACTGAATGCTGCCGAAGGCTTCATTCGCCAACTGATCGGCTGGCGCGAGTACGTGCGTGGCGTCTACTGGTTGAAAATGCCCGACTACGCCGACGGCAATGTGTTCGGCAATACGCGCGCGCTTCCCGAGTTTTACTGGACCGGCAAAACCCGCATGAACTGCATGCGCCAAGCCATCAACCAAAGCCTTGAGCACGCCTACGCTCACCATATTCAACGGCTGATGGTCACGGGTAACTTCGCCCTGCTTGCCGGCATCGCGCCGAGTCAAATCTGCGAGTGGTACCTGGCGATTTACATGGACGCTTTCGACTGGGTTGAGCTGCCCAATACCTTGGGCATGGTCATGCACGCCGACGGCGGTTATCTTGGCTCCAAGCCTTACTGTGCGAGCGGCCAGTACATCAAGCGGATGTCGGACTATTGCGGCGGGTGCGCCTACAAAGTGACTGAAAGTACCACCGACAATGCCTGCCCTTTCAACGCGCTTTATTGGCATTTTCTGATGCGGCACCGTGACCTGCTGCGCGGCAACCACCGGATGAGCATGCTGTACAAAAACCTCGATCGCATGGCTGAATCCAAACAGCAGGCGCTGTGGCACCGTGGCCAGGCATTGCTGGCAAAACTGGATGCGGGTGAGTCACTTTGAAAAAGGCCGAGCTGCCGGTCAAAACCTGCGCGACCTGCGGGCTGCCCTTCGCGTGGCGAAAAAAGTGGGCGCGCAGCTGGGACCAGGTACGCTATTGCTCAGAACGCTGCCGACGCAACAAGTCGGTCGCAGTGGACCCGGCATGAATCCGAAAAATAGGCTGATACGTTGAATATTCAGGTTTTGTTATGACCTTGTCAGATGGCACCGCGAGGAATCTGTCTGACCTCTATTATTTCGCCAAAGTCGTCGAAGCCGGTGGTTTCGCGGCGGCTGGCCGGCTACTCGGCATTCCCAAATCGCGGCTGTCGCGGCGCATTGCCGAACTCGAAGAACGCCTGGGCGCACGCCTGTTGCAACGCACCACCCGGCAACTGACCCTCACCGCGGTGGGCGAGCGCTACCTGCGCCACTGCCAGGCGATGTTGCTGGAAGCCGAAATGGCCGACGAGGCGGTGGCGAGTATGTCCAGCGAACCGCGCGGGCGGCTGCGGGTCAGTTGCCCGGTGGGCATGGGCCAGCACATGCTGCAGGAGATGGTCGCGGGGTTTCTCGCCGCCCACCCGCTGGTGCAACTGGAAATGATTTTGGTCAACCGCCGTGTCGACCTGGTGGCCGAAGGCATCGACGTGGCCCTGCGCGTGCGCGAGCTCGGCGATGAAGACCCGCTGCTGGTGACCAAGCGCCTGCGTCAGGCGCAGACCCTGCTGGTGGCAAGCCCTGAATTCCTGCAGGGCCGACAGGTCACTGCGCTGGCAGACCTCAAGCAATTGCCGATACTCGGTGCGCTCGAAGCCGACCGCCTGGTGCACCTGCGCCTGATCGACCCGCAAGGCCACAGCGAAGTCTTGATGATGGAAGCACGCTTGGGCATCGACGATTTCATCGTCCGCAAGGCCTGCGCCCTGAAAGGCCTGGGCTTTACGCTACTGCCGATGATGTACTGCGAAGCAGAATTGGCCAGCGGCGAGTTGGTACAACTGCTGCCGCAATGGTCGTCGCCGGGCGGTTGGTTGCAGGCGGTCTACCCGCACCGGCGTGGCGTGCTGCCGGCGATTCGGGCGTGGATCGACTATCTGGAAGAAGCCTTTAAAGGCTGCGGGGACCGTTTGTTATGAACATGACCGAGCAACAGGTGGCGGCCTTCTGCCTGAGCCTGCCCGGCGCGCGGGAAGACTACAAATGGGGCGGCGTGAGGGTGTTCTCGATCGCCGGCAACAAGATGTTTGCCCTGCAAAACCTGCGCGGCGAGTCGCTCGCGTTCAAGGTCGACAAAGAGTTGTTTCTGGGCCATGTAGACCGCCCGGGCATCCACCCGGCGCCTTACCTGGCACGGGCGCAGTGGGTGATCATGAACACGCCCTACCCGCTCGGCGCCGAAGAGCTGCGCAGCCTGTTGCAGCGCTCTCACCAACTGGTGGTGAGCAAACTGCCCAAACGCACGCAGATCGGCTTGCGCCTGGACGACTGATCACAAGGTGCCGCCGAGGAACAACTGGTCGAGCCAGAACACTTGGTGCAGCAACACAATCACCCAAAACAGCACCTGGTAAGACACCTTGCGCGTCTTGTGCCGCAGCACCTGCTGGGCGATCAATGCACCCGGCCAGCCGCCCGCCAGTTCCACGGCGTGCAGGATGTTTTCCGGGGTGCGCCGGCCTTCGGTTTGCGCCTTGCGCTTGTCGTTCCAGTACAGCAAAAACGCCAGCACACTGACCACCGCGTAAGCGGCGAGCGGCAAAACCGTCTCGCCGCTCTGCCACACCAATACCGAACCGGTCAGCGGTGCCGCGCACACCAACGCAAAGATCAGCGCCTTCAAGCGTGGCCGCTGAAGGGTCATGGTTTTACGGCGGTCCAGTCGATCCAGCCAAACTGCCAGGTCGCCAGGATCACCAGACCGAACGCAATCCGGTACCAGGCAAACGCTGCGTAGCTGTGGCTGGCAATAAACTTGAGCAAGGCCTTGACCGCAATCATCGCGAAGATGAACGAGGTGACAAAACCGATGGCGAAAACCGGCAGGTCATCGGGCTGGAACAGGTGACGGTACTTGTAACCCGAATACACCGCCGCGCCGACCATGGTCGGCATCGCGAGGAAGAACGAAAACTCGGTTGCGGTCTTGCGCGACAGGCCAAACAGCAAGCCGCCGATGATGGTTGCGCCGGAACGCGAGGTGCCCGGAATCATCGCCAGGCATTGGGCCAGGCCGACCTTGAGTGCGTCTTTCCAGGTAATGTCGTCCACGCTGTGTGCATGCACCGCATGTTCGCGGCGCTCGGCCCACAACATGATCACGCCACCGATCACCAACGCTGTGGCCACGGTGATCGGGTTGAACAGGTAGTGCTTGATCAGGTCGGCGAAAATCACCCCCAGCACCACGGCCGGCAGCACCGCGATGATCAGGTTGACGGTGAAGCGCTGGGCATTGCGCTGGGTTGGCAAGCCAATCACCACGTCGAAAATCTTGCGCCGAAACTCCCAGACGACGGCGAGGATCGCACCCAACTGGATAATGATGTTGAACGCTTCGAAGCGTTCGCCGCCGAAGCCGATCAAGTCGGCGACGATGATCTGGTGGCCGGTACTGGAGATCGGCAGGAACTCTGTCAGCCCCTCCACCACGCCAAGAATCAATGCCTGTATGGCGGTCCAAAAATCCATGCTTTCTCCAAAGGTCATGCCCATCGGCGTGCCTTGTTAGTCTTTTTTAAGGGTTCACCGACGACGAGCGCACTCAAGGCCCGGGGTTGATTCTCAACACCGGACTGCAAAATTTCCGTGAAAAATCAGCGAGTACTCAGGTTTTTCAATTTCAGGCCGAAAGCCTATCAGACACGCGGGAAATGTCGATGCAGCGCCCACAATTATAAAAAGCACGGAGTGACAGTACGATGAACAGTTTGCGCAGCATGTCGATCAGCCGCCGGCTCTGGCTGATCCTGGTAGTTGCCGTGTTGATGCTGCTGACCCTGGGGCTGCTGATGCTCAAACAGATCCATGGCGACCTCTACCAGGCCAAGCGTCAACAAACCCAGCACGTGGTGCAAACCGCCAGTGGCGTACTCACCTATTACCAGAACCTCGAAAAAACCGGCGTACTGACCCGCGAAGCGGCGCAGCAACAAGCCCTGAGCGCGGTGCGTGGCCTGCGCTACGACCATGACGACTATTTCTGGATCAACGACCTGACGCCCGTGATGATCATGCACGCGGCCAACCCCAAGCTCGACGGCCAGAACCTCTCGGCGATTCGTGACCCTGACGGTTTTGCGGTGTTCAACGAGTTTGTGATCCTGGCCAAGGCCAAGGGCGCCGGTATCGTCAACTATCGCTGGCCCAAACCTGGCGCCGACGCGCCGGTGGAGAAAACGTCGTATATCCAGTTGTTTGAGCCGTGGGGCTGGATTATCGGCTCCGGCGTGTACGTGGACGACGTGCAGGCCGAGTTCAAGGGCCAGGTGTGGAAAGCCTCGCTGATCGGCCTGGCTATTGCGCTGGTGATGGCCGCCTTGGTCATGCTGATCGCGCGCAGCATCGTCAACCCGTTGCAGGCGGCGGTGAACGCCATGGCCAACATCGCCAGCGGCGAAAGCGACCTGACCCGCAGCCTCGACACCCACGGGCACGACGAAATCAGCCAATTGTCTGTGCACTTCAACAGCTTTACCGCCAAGCTGCACCGCGTGGTCAGCCAATTGCAGACCTGCGCCAGCGCGCTTGGCCAGTCATCGACCGAGCTGGGCAACAGCGCCAGCCAGGCGCATGACCGCAGCCAGCAACAGTCGCAACAGATGGAACTGGTGGCGACCGCGGTCAACCAAGTCACCTACGGCGTGCAGGACGTGGCAAAAAACGCCGAACATGCCGCCAGCGAAATGCGCAATGCTCAGGCCCAGGCGCAACAGGGCCAAATCAATATCGACGGCAGCTTACAGCAGATCGACCAGCTCTCCAGCACCATCAGCCAAGCCGTGGAGGTGATCCGCACACTCTCCAGTGAAAGCACGCAGATTGGTGGCGTGCTGGAAGTGATTCGCTCCATTGCCGACCAGACCAACCTTTTGGCGCTCAACGCCGCTATCGAAGCCGCACGCGCGGGTGAACAAGGCCGTGGTTTTGCCGTGGTGGCGGATGAAGTGCGCTTGCTGGCCCAGCGTACGCAAAAATCAACCGCCGAAATCCAGGTGATGATCGAGCGCCTGCAAGGCCACTCCGAAGCGGCGGTCAAGGTGATCAGCGACAGCCACAGCGCCTCGCAGTTGACCATCGAACAAGCCGGCCAAGCCGGTGCCAGCCTCAATGCCATCGGCCAGGCGCTGCTCAACCTGAGCGGGCTGAACGCCTCGATCGCCAGCGCCACGCTGCAACAGGCGCACGTGGTGGAAGACATCAACCAGAACGTCACACAAGCCGCCGGGCTGTCCCACAGCACCGCGCTGGCCGCTGAACAGTCCAGCGTCGCGAGTGAGCATTTGCGTGGGTTGAGTGAACAGCTTGATGGGCTATTGCGGCTGTTCAAGGTTTAGGTCGCACTCGATCAAACTGTGGGAGCGGGCTTGCTCGCGATGGCGTCAACTCGGTATGCCTGATGGTCCGAGGTGCCTGCATCGCGAGCAAGCCCCACAAAAAGCCCTTTTGATCTGCTTCAACCACTCAGGTCGGCTTTCAGGCCGCCGTGCTTTTGCTTCTGATCTTGATCTTGATCTGAGAAGCGCCCCGTTAAACCACGATGGCCGCACGCAGGCTTCCGGATCTATCAAAAGTGACTCGGTGTAAAAGCGAAACCAATATAAGCCATAACCCAAATACCGGATGTATACCCAATCCAAAGAACACCCCGCGCCAGTTTGCTGCGCGACAGCGCAACACCAAATGCACTGGAGCCTCCCACCCCCCCTCAACTGTACGGATAAATCCGCGCTTAGCTGTAGGCCCGCAATCGGCGAAGGTTGTGGCTAGATGGGCTTCCCTTGAAGCCCTTTTGATCCCGGTCCCGCCACCATGAGTTCGCGCGAAAACACCGGCATGGCCCTCGGCCTGCTGGGCGTCATCATCTTCAGCCTCACCCTGCCCTTCACCCGCATCGTGGTGCAGGAAATGCACCCGCTGCTCAATGGCCTGGGCCGCGCGCTGTTGGCGGCAATCCCGGCGGCGGCGCTGTTGCTGTGGCGGCGTGAACGCTGGCCGACCTGGCGCCAGGTGCGCGGGTTGTGCCTGGTGATTGCCGGCGTGATCCTGGGCTTCCCGGTGTTGTCGGCGTGGGCCATGCAAACGTTGCCGGCGTCGCATGGCGCGCTGGTCAATGGCTTGCAACCACTGTGCGTGGCGCTGTATGCGGCGTGGTTGTCGCACGAGCGGCCGTCGAAAGCCTTTTGGGCCTGCGCGGCGCTGGGCAGTGCGTTGGTGTTGAGTTATGCGTTGATCAGCGGTGCCGGCAGTATCCAGGCGGGCGATTTGCTGATGCTCGGCGCGATTGCCGTGGGCGGTTTAGGCTATGCCGAAGGTGGCCGGTTGGCCAAGGAGATGGGCGGCTGGCAAGTGATTTGCTGGGCACTGGTGCTGTCGACACCGGTGTTGATCGGCCCCGTGTGGTACTTGGCGGCGCAGCATCAAGGTGCGATTTCGATGCGTGCCTGGTGGGCGTTCGGCTATGTGTCATTGTTCTCGCAGTTTCTGGGGTTCTTTGCCTGGTACGCCGGGTTGGCCATGGGCGGGATCGCCCGGGTCAGCCAGATCCAGCTGTTGCAGATATTCTTCACCATCGCGTTTTCAGCGTTGTTTTTTGGTGAGCATATCGAGCCGATTACCTGGCTGTTTGCCGGTGGCGTCATCGTGACAGTGATGCTTGGGCGCAAGACTGCGGTGCAGCCTGCGCCCGTGCTGAAGGTCAACACTGCCTGATGTGGGAGCAGGTGTTCAGTTCAGATACGGCCTGAGCTCTTGAAGTTCTACAACACACAGCTCAAGTTTGCCGCGGAACCTGGCGAGTTCAATGTACAGATAGGGCTGGACTTCCAGGCGGTGCAGCAGCAGACCTTCGAGTTGCTGTAATACGTGCAGCCCCCTCTCGCCAAAGAGGGGGCTTGCGCACTGGGCGACCTTAGCCAGTAAAAAGTTAACTTTCACACCTCGCTACAAGCCAAGTCCTACATCATTTCCCCGGCACATTCACACACCCTGTGAGCCCAATTTTTTTACAGGTGTGCGGACAATGTCGCCCACGAAAACTACCCGAGCCGCAGTTAGCAACGCGCCCGCTCAATCATCTTTCAAGCGAAACGCCATCGCGTTTTGTGTACTCGGTTGCCTGTCGGGCATGCCTGTGCAAGCCGCACGTTATGTCGAACAAGGCCGGCTGCACGATGCCGCCAGTTGGCGCAGTGAAGAGTTCAAGAATAACTGGGGGCTGGGCGCAATCGGCGCCGATTACGCTTATGCAAGAGGGTTGAGTGGCGCCGGGGTTAGAATGGGCGTTTACGACTCCGGCACCGATTTGCGCCATAGCGAGTTTGCGGGAAAACCCAATGACGGCGTGCTCATGGCTGACACTGGCTGCATGAGTGGAACCGTGCTGGAAAAAGGCTGCTTCTACACCGTAGGTGATCGCGCTGCGGTAACCCTTATAGACTCATTGCCACCTGAAGCATTGGCGAGCCTTGAAGAACTTATTGCCGACGGCATTCTCACCAGAGCGGAACTTGATAATTATCTCGCGGTTGTAGGCGCTAACTATGACGCGCATGGCACTCACGTTGCAGGCACAGCACTCGCCAATCGTGATGGCAACGGCGTTCATGGAGTGGCTTACGCGGCCAACTTGAGTGCGGTGCGCAAGTACGGCAATACCTACCTGGCAGGCCCCATTTCCATCACAGATATAGTGCGTGCGCCTCTTCCTACAGCGGCAGCGGTAGACGTCGCCTATGCCCAATTGCACAGGCAGAATGTGCGTGTGGTCAATAATAGTTGGGGCAGTGCATTTTCTCCTGTGAATGAAACAGAGCTGGACATCGCGCTAGGCCAAACCGACACCTTCGTTTATGCAGAACTCAAAGCCATCGCAGACAACACTATCAAGTATGGGATGCTGCAAGTCTGGTCAGCAGGCAATGTAAGCGTGGCAAACGAATCCCCCCAAAAGGCACCCAATTCCGGACTTCATCCCAGCCTGCCACGTGCCATTGCAGAGCTGGAGCCCTATTGGTTAACGGCCGTCAACGTAAATAAAGACATGACCCTGGGTGATTACTCAAAACGCTGCGGCTTTAGCAAAGACTGGTGCCTGGCCGCACCCGGAACCGATATCAACTCGTCCTGGATTACAGGTTCAATACAAACCGAAAACCACAATGACCAAGACGGGAATGTCGACGGGTTCGCAGTGACAGGTGATACACCCCAGTTAGGCTATGCGTTAAGTTCCGGCAGCTCGATGGCCGCCCCCCACGTCGCCGGTGGTCTGGCGTTGTTGATGGAGCGCTTCCCCTACTTGAGCAACCCGCAAATCCGCGACGTGTTGCTCACCACCGCCACCGACCTCGGCGAACCAGGCATAGACGACATTTACGGCTGGGGGCTGATGAACCTGAAAAAAGCCATCGATGGGCCCGGCCAGTTAAGGGTTGATACCAGCGTCAACATGGACCGCCCCGCCGGCGGCGCAATCGTCTGGCAAGGCGGCGCCTGGGACGATTGGCGCAACGATATCGGTGGCCCGGGCCGTCTGGAAAAAAGCGGCATCGGCTGGCTGCGCCTGAGTGGCAACAACAGCTTCGCCGGGGCCACCATCAAGGAAGGCATTCTGGAGTTGGACGGGGCTAACCACCTCAAGGGCGACGTAAACCTTGAAGGCGGTGTTCTGCGCCTGAACGGTTCATTGGCCGTCGAGGGCGATTACACCCAAGCGGCCGGTTCAACCCTGATGACCGGGCTGGT
>NZ_JBLZPT010000079.1:0-255 GCF_049199985.1 Pseudomonas kitaguniensis | reverse complement strand
GCAGAGTAACTCACAAATTTTACCTTAGCCTGATCCGTTACCAGTGAAAGTAACGTTCAGTCTATCTTTCTATCACATACCCAAATTTTTAAAGAACGATCTAATCAAAGACTAGAAATCAATATTCGCACCGGAATATTCATTTCTAAACTCTAACAGCAGAAGCAGTTAATGGTGGAGCCAAACGGGATCGAACCGTTGACCTCCTGCGTGCAAGGCAGGCGCTCTCCCAGCTGAGCTATGGCCCCATACAAA
>NZ_JBLZPT010000078.1:0-255 GCF_049199985.1 Pseudomonas kitaguniensis | reverse complement strand
CCCCCCCCCCCCCCCCCCCCCCCCCCCCCCCCCCCCCCCCCCCCCCCCCCCCCCCCCCCCCCCCCCCCCCCCCCCCCCCCCCCCCCCCCCCCCCCCCCCCCCCCCCCCCCCCCCCCCCCCCCCCCCCCCCCCCCCCCCCCCCCCCCCCCCCCCCCCCCCCCCCCCCCCCCCCCCCCCCCCCCCCCCCCCCCCCCCCCCCCCCCCCCCCCCCCCCCCCCCCCCCCCCCCCCCCCCCCCCCCCCCCCCCCCCCCCCC
>NZ_JBLZPT010000077.1:0-255 GCF_049199985.1 Pseudomonas kitaguniensis | reverse complement strand
CTCTGGTGTTCCGGTTGTCACGCCAGTGGCATTGCCGGGTAGCTATGTTCGGAATAGATAACCGCTGAAAGCATCTAAGCGGGAAACTAGCCTCAAGATGAGATCTCACTGGAACCTTGAGTTCCCTAAAGGGCCGTCGAAGACTACGACGTTGATAGGTTGGGTGTGTAAGCGCTGTGAGGCGTTGAGCTAACCAATACTAATTGCCCGTGAGGCTTGACCATATAACACCCAAGCAATTTGCTTGCTCTGACG
>NZ_JBLZPT010000076.1:0-255 GCF_049199985.1 Pseudomonas kitaguniensis | reverse complement strand
TACTCAATGCAGAGTAACTCACAAATTTTACCTTAGCCTGATCCGTTACCAGTGAAAGTAACGTTCAGTCTATCTTTCTATCACATACCCAAATTTTTAAAGAACGATCTAATCAAAGACTAGAAATGAATATTCACACCGGAATATTCATTTCTAAACTCTAACAGCAGAAGCAGTTAATGGTGGAGCCAAACGGGATCGAACCGTTGACCTCCTGCGTGCAAGGCAGGCGCTCTCCCAGCTGAGCTATGGCCC
>NZ_JBLZPT010000075.1:0-255 GCF_049199985.1 Pseudomonas kitaguniensis | reverse complement strand
CTCCACAAGCACCCACACGAATTGCTTGATTCAGTTGCTAAAGAGCGGTTGGTTAAGATCTTTCGTCTCAACCGAGGCGCGCATTCTACAGCAGCCTCATTTGCTGTCAAGTGATTATTTTCAGAAGCTTTCGAAGAATTCTTCAACAACTTCAACCACTTGCGCTTCCGATCTCTCGTTAGCGGGAGGCGAATTCTACAGCGTTACACGCTGCTGTCAACACCTCTTTTTCTCCGCTTTCGACCGAGAAGATCG
>NZ_JBLZPT010000074.1:0-256 GCF_049199985.1 Pseudomonas kitaguniensis | reverse complement strand
TCAAAGAACGCGGCGGCATAGCGGCATTGCGTGGCAAGCGCTCTAAAGAGAGCGTCAACCTGACCACCGGCGGCGTGCGGGCCAACCTCGACCTGGGCAAAGCGCAGCTAGGCCCGTCATGGCTGAGTTTGCGCGGCGGCCTGGCTTACACGCATGCCAGCGGCGACTTGCAATCCACTACCCAGGCAGCCTGGGACGGCGGACGCGTGATGAGCGTCAGCGGCGCGGCGTTGGACCGCCTCAGTACGCGATTGGA
>NZ_JBLZPT010000073.1:0-259 GCF_049199985.1 Pseudomonas kitaguniensis | reverse complement strand
CGGCGATGCATCGTTTCACTACTGAGTTCGGGATGGGATCAGGTGGTTCCAATGCTCTATGGTCGTCAAGAAATTCGGGTACTGAGTCGTGGCCTGATGGCCTCGCTTCAGCAAATTGGGTATGTGACAGCTTTCGGTGTTTTGTGAGATCGAACTTTCGGTTCTATCGTCTTCACACACCGCAATCTGGTGCTCGTCAGAGCAAGCAAATTGCTTGGGTGTTATATGGTCAAGCCTCACGGGCAATTAGTATTGGTTA
>NZ_JBLZPT010000072.1:0-261 GCF_049199985.1 Pseudomonas kitaguniensis | reverse complement strand
CGCCGGTGGTCAGGTTGACGCTCTCTTTAGAGCGCTTGCCACGCAATGCCGCTATGCCGCCGCGTTCTTTGAACCCTTCGCTGCGCTGCTGCACATTGGCCAATTGCAGGTACGGCTGCCAATCCCAGCTGTCATGGCTGAACGTGTAGTTCGCCTCGGCAAACGTCTGCACGGTGCGGCTGACGTACTTGGCGCTCAGGTGGTTGTCTACGCCCGGGAAGCTGACGCGACGTTTTGTCTGGACCTCATGTTGCGCATACG
>NZ_JBLZPT010000071.1:0-261 GCF_049199985.1 Pseudomonas kitaguniensis | reverse complement strand
AGGATGAACATGGCGCACTGACCCAGTATCAGTGGGATGGCGTAGGTCGGTTGAATCGCGTCGTGTTACCCGGCGGCGCAACGCGGGAATACAGCTACAACGCCTACGGAAAAATCACCTCCGAGCGGGATGAACTGGGCCACGTTACCCGCTACGAATACGGCGACGGCCTGCACCTGATCAGCCGCCGCATTAACGCCGACGGCACCCAAGTCAAATACCGCTACGACAACGTGCGGTTGTTGCTGACAGACATTGAAA
>NZ_JBLZPT010000070.1:0-261 GCF_049199985.1 Pseudomonas kitaguniensis | reverse complement strand
CGCCATCGGGATCAATCCGCTGCACCAGCCGTGCGCGCTGGTCATGCACGTAAACTTCCTGGCTGCCATCGGCGTTGTGAACCGTGACCCTGCCGTTGTCATCCCAGGCATAACGCGTGTCCATCTGTGAAAAGCTGGCCCAATGCCGAACACACCGCGCCGCCTTGCCTGATCGCTCCCACGCCCAAAAGAAACGCGCGCCACCGGCCAACTGCCGCTCAAGAATGACGTGCTGCTCGTCGTACCGATAAAACTCGGTTT
>NZ_JBLZPT010000007.1:0-232460 GCF_049199985.1 Pseudomonas kitaguniensis | reverse complement strand
TGTTTTTATTAAAATATATTTTTTTTTTTTTGTTGTCGCGTCGGGCCGCCCCCCCCCCCCCCCCCCCCGGCGCATCAGACGGCAAAGAGCAGGAATTCCCGCTCCCACGAACTGATCACGCGCTTGAAGTTTTCATGCTCGGCCCGCTTGACCGCGACATAACCTGTGATGAATTTTTTACCCAGGTATTTCTCGATGGTCTTGCTGTTTTCCATGCGTTCCAGCGCGTCTTCGATGGTCAACGGCAAGCGCAGGTTGCGCCGCTCGTAACCACGCCCCACCACCGGCGCGCTCGGGTTATGGCCTTCGACCATGCCGATGTAGCCACACAACAAGCTGGCGGCAATCGCCAGGTACGGGTTGGCGTCGGCGCCCGGTAAGCGGTTTTCCACGCGACGGTTTTGCGGGCCGGCATCCGGCACGCGCAGGCCGACGGTGCGGTTCTCTTCGCCCCACTCCACGTTGACCGGCGCCGACGTGTCGGGCAGGAAGCGGCGGAACGAGTTCACGTTGGGCGCAAACAGCGGCAGCAGTTCAGGGATGAATTTCTGCAGGCCGCCGATGTGGTTCAGGAACAGCTGGCTCATGCTCCCGTCTTCATTGGAGAACACGTTTTTGCCGGTGGCAATGTCGATGATGCTTTGGTGCAAGTGCATCGCGCTGCCGGGCTCGCCGGTCATCGGCTTGGCCATAAAGGTAGCGGCCACATTGTGCTTGAGCGCGGCCTCACGCATGGTGCGCTTGAACACCAGAATCTGGTCGGCCAGTGACAGCGCATCGCCGTGACGGAAGTTGATCTCCATCTGCGCCGTGCCGTCCTCGTGGATCAACGTGTCGAGGTCCAGCTCTTGCAGCTCGCACCAGTCGTAGACGTCTTCGAACAACGGGTCGAACTCGTTGGCGGCTTCTATAGAGAAGGACTGGCGACCGGTCTCCGGGCGCCCGGAACGGCCAATCGGCGGCTGCAGCGGGAAGTCCGGGTCTTCGCAGCGTTTGGTCAGGTAGAACTCCATCTCCGGTGCCACGATGGGCTGCCAGCCTTTGTCGGAGTACAGCTTGAGGACCTTCTTGAGCACGTTACGCGGCGACAGCTCTATCGGGTTGCCTTGCTTGTCGTAGGTGTCGTGGATCACTTGGGCGGTCGGCTCGATGGCCCAGGGCACCAGGAACACGGCATTCTGGTCGGGGCGGCAGATCATGTCGATGTCGGCCGGGTCGAGCAATTCGTAATAGATGTCGTCTTCGACGTAATCGCCGGTAACCGTTTGCAACAGAACACTCTCGGGCAAGCGCATGCCTTTTTCGGCGATGAACTTGTTGGTCGGCGAGATCTTGCCCCGGGTGATGCCGGTCAAGTCGCCAATCATGCATTCGACTTCTGTGATCTTGTGGTCTTTCAACCAATCGGTGAGCTGGTCGAGGTTGTTACTCATAAATGCCTCTGGGCTGGGTTTCCTGGCATCCATTAAAGGCCAGGCGTTGGTTGACGCAGCATCCGCGTCGTTTTTTCGTTCAGGGTAGGAGCTTACCTGCCATTTGCTGCAACGTTGCATTCCTCACGCCAAAGTCGTGCGCAATCTTGAGCGGCAGCGCGGATGGCAGCCGCTCAGTGGCAGTCGAAATGGCAAAAAGGGAAGCGACGGGGCCGTCAAGAATATTGGCCGGTGCGTGGGCATTCACGCGGGGAAAACGGACTGCTGACAAGGCCTGGCGAAAGCAGGCCAAGACGCCAAGTGGCGGCAGGCGAGACATGGAGCACCCCGGTATTATTGCTGTTATGGGTTTGAATCGAGCTTAGCCTTGTTCATTTTTTTACACAACACCCCCGTAAAAAATACAACACGGCCCGCTCAAGCCTGCGAATCCTGCGCCCTCTAAACCCAAAAAATCGCCCCAAAAAGCCCCAAAAAAGCCTTCGCGGTGCTTTTTTAGGGCAAAAAAGCCCTTGCTTGACTTCGGCATGCCGTTCGGGTTGACTGAAACCAGAAAAGATCAATGATTGATATTTTTAACAACAAAGGTGTTGCATCATGTCGGTACCCCCGCGTGCCGTTCAGCTTAATGAAGCGAACGCGTTCCTTAAGGATCATCCTGAGGTTCTGTACGTAGACCTTCTAATTGCGGATATGAATGGTGTGGTGCGCGGCAAGCGCATCGAACGCACCAGCCTCCACAAGGTTTACGAGAAGGGCATTAACCTGCCTGCCTCTCTATTTGCCCTGGATATCAACGGCTCGACGGTGGAAAGCACCGGCTTGGGTCTGGACATCGGTGATGCTGACCGAATCTGTTATCCGATCCCCGACACCCTGTGCAATGAACCCTGGCAAAAGCGCCCTACCGCGCAATTGCTGATGACCATGCACGAACTTGAAGGTACGCCTTTCTTCGCCGACCCTCGCGAAGTGCTGCGCCAAGTCGTCAGCAAATTTGACGACCTCGGCCTGACGATCTGCGCCGCCTTCGAGCTTGAGTTCTACCTGATCGACCAGGAGAACGTGAACGGCCGCCCACAACCACCGCGCTCGCCGATCTCCGGCAAACGCCCGCACTCGACACAGGTCTACCTGATCGACGACCTCGACGAATACGTCGATTGCCTCCAGGACATTCTGGAAGGCGCCAAAGAGCAAGGCATCCCGGCTGACGCCATCGTCAAGGAAAGTGCCCCGGCGCAGTTCGAAGTGAACCTGCACCACGTGGCCGACCCGATCAAGGCCTGCGACTATGCGGTACTGCTCAAGCGCCTGATCAAGAACATCGCCTACGACCATGAGATGGACACCACCTTCATGGCCAAGCCTTACCCAGGCCAGGCAGGCAACGGTTTGCACGTGCACATTTCGATCCTGGACAAAGACGGCAAGAACATCTTTGCCAGCGAGGATCCCGAGCAGAACGCCGCATTGCGTCACGCGATCGGCGGTGTGCTCGAGACCCTGCCCGCCCAAATGGCGTTCTTGTGCCCTAACGTCAACTCCTACCGTCGTTTCGGCGCACAGTTCTACGTGCCGAACTCGCCGTGCTGGGGCCTGGACAACCGCACCGTGGCGATTCGCGTACCGACCGGCTCGGCCGATGCGGTGCGTATCGAACACCGCGTGGCCGGCGCCGACGCCAACCCTTACCTGCTGATGGCTTCAGTGCTGGCGGGCGTGCACCACGGCCTGACCAACAAGATCGAACCGGGCGCGCCAGTGGCGGGCAACAGCTACGAGCAGAACGAGCAAAGCCTGCCGAACAACCTGCGTGATGCCTTGCGTGAGTTGGACGACAGCGAAGTGATGGCCAAGTACATCGATCCCAAGTACATCGACATCTTCGTGGCCTGTAAGGAAAGTGAGCTGGAGGAGTTCGAACACTCCATCTCCGACCTTGAGTACAACTGGTATCTGCATACCGTGTAAGCGGTTGCTGTACTCCCTTGTGGCGAGCGGGCCCGCTCGCCACAAGGGGCCTGTTCACTACAATAACCCCGCTGGCAATAACAACCTTCCCCACTCTCTCTACATGCCTGGATCTCTGCGTACAATGCGCTCTGCCTTGTAGGAGACTTCCATGACAACCCGCCCCGCCGCCCTTCGCAAACCCCGCGCCCGCAGCCAGGCGCGAATCGACGCGATCCTCGACGCCGCCCGCACATTGCTGGCGACCGAAGGCGTGGCCGGTTTGTCGATCTACAGCGTGGCCGAGCGGGCGCAGATTCCCCCGTCGTCGGTGTATCACTTCTTCGCCAGTGTGCCGGCGTTGCTGGAAGCGTTGACGGCGGATGTGCACAGCGCTTTTCGCGCGGCCATTCAGGCGCCTATCGACCACGATTCACTCAAGCACTGGCGTGACCTGTCCTACATCGTCGAGCAGCGGATGCTGACTGTCTACAGCAACGATGCGGCCGCACGGCAGTTGATCCTGGCGCAGCACGGTCTCACCGAAGTGACTCAGGCGGATCGTCAGCATGATTTGGAGTTGGGAGACTTGATGCTTGACGTGTTCAATTGTCACTTCGAAGTGCCGACACTGCCCACCGATGTCGACGTGTTTGCATTGGCGCTGGAGTTGAGCGACCGCGTATATGCACGCTCGGTGCATCAGCACGGGCAGATTACGCCGCGCATGGCCGAGGAAGGCATGCGGGTGTTTGATGCGTATGTGGGGCTTTATTTGCCGGCTTATTTGCCTAAGCGCTAGGGTTTGTGTTGGCTGGGCGGGCCTCATCGGGAGCAAGCCCCCCTCCCACATTTGACTGCGTTCACATATCAAAGTGTGGAAGGGGCGGTGCGGCGAGTCGAATCGCTCCCGATGAGGCCGCCGCACATTTCGATCACAACTTGGCGATCGATACCTCGGTGGATTTCACGAAGGCGATCACTTCGCTGCCAATCACCAGCTCCAGCTCTTTGACCGAGCGAGTGGTGATCACCGACGTAACGATACCGGACGCGGTCTGTACGTCAATTTCCGACAGCACGTCGCCTACAACGATTTCCTTGATGGTGCCTTTGAACTGGTTACGCACGTTGATGGCTTTAATAGTCATACGATTTCTCCTCGGGTCGAAATAGCTGCAAGTGGTTAGCTGCACGTTGTTAGCTACAAGTTGTTAGCTACAAGCTACAAGCTTGAAGCTTGAAGCTTGTAGCTTGTAGCTTGAAGCTTGCCGCTGCTTTTATTGAGCCCAACGCAATTGCGTAGGCAACGGTGAAACAGGTTCAGGGTCCGGCGGCGAGCCGGGCAACGACAGCACACGGTTAAGCACTTCGGCTTCCAGCGCGGCCAGGCGATGCGAGCCTCGGGCGCGTGGCCGCGGCAGGTCGACGATCAAGTCCAGGCCGATTTCGCCGTCTTCGATCAAAATCACCCGGTCGGCAATCGCCACGGCTTCACTGACGTCGTGGGTCACCAGCAACACGGTGAAACCATGCTTCTGCCAGAGGTTTTCGATCAGTTGTTGCATCTCGATGCGGGTCAGGGCGTCCAGCGCACCCAGCGGCTCGTCGAGCAGCAGCAAGCGCGGCTGGTGAATCAACGCACGCGCCAAGGCCACACGTTGCTTCTGGCCGCCGGACAAGGCCGCCGGCCACTCATTGGCACGCTCGGCCAGGCCGACCGCTTCCAGCGCCTCCAGCGCCCTGGGGCGCCAGTTGCCATGAAGGCCGAGGCCGACGTTGTCGATGATCTTTTTCCACGGCAGCAAGCGCGCTTCCTGGAACATCAACCGCGTGTCTTCAATCGCGTCGCTCAGCGGCGCGGAACCGGCCAGCAGCTCACCGCCACTGGCTTTGTCCAAACCGGCCAGCAGGCGCAGCAAGGTACTTTTGCCGCAGCCGCTGCGACCGACCACGGCCACGAACTGGCCTGCCGGAATGTGCAGGTCAATGTCCTTGAGTACTTCGCGTGCACCAAAGGCCTTGCGCAGTTTGCGCACCGCCAGCGGGATGCCTTTGAGCAGGCGCGGGGGTTGTTGAGCTGTCATGCCGCACCGCCTTTATTCACTTGATACGCCGGGTGCCAGCGCAGCCATACACGCTCCAGGCCGCGGGCGGCGAGGTCGGCCAGCTTGCCGAGAATCGCGTACATCACGATGGCAAGTACCACCACGTCGGTTTGCAGAAATTCGCGCGCGTTCATTGCCAGGTAACCGATGCCGGAGCTGGCCGAGATGGTTTCCGCCACGATCAAGGTCAGCCACATAAAGCCCAACGCAAAGCGCACGCCCACCAGAATCGAAGGCAAGGCGCCCGGCAGAATCACCTGACGAAACAGGCTGAAGCCGGACAAACCATAACTGCGCGACATTTCCACCAACGCCGGGTCGACGTTGCGAATGCCGTGGTAAGTGTTCAGGTAAATCGGGAACAGCGTGCCGAGCGCGACCAGGAAAATTTTCGCGGTTTCGTCAATGCCGAACCACAAGATCACCAGCGGAATCAGCGCCAGGTGCGGCACGTTGCGGATCATCTGCACCGAGCTGTCCAGCAGGCGCTCGCCCCATTTCGACAGGCCGGTGATAAAACCCAAGGCCAGGCCGATGCTGCCACCGATCACAAAACCGAGGCCCGCACGCCAGCCGCTGATGGCCAAGTGAGTCCAGATTTCGCCCGTGCGCACCAGGTTGACGCCGGCTTCAATCACCGCACTCGGCGCCGGCAAAATACGCGTCGATAACCAACCCGCCGACACCGACAACTGCCACACCGCCAGCAATAAAACCGGTAGCACCCATGGGGCTACGCGATGGCTTAATTTCTCAAAATTCATAACGCCGCCTCAGCTCTGTGACGCAGCTTTAGGAAGAATGTCGTTGGCGACCATTTCGCCAAACGGGCTCACGTAGCCGGCACCTTTAGGCAGCTCGGGACGTTCGATGTCCAAGTGCGGGAACAACAGTTCAGCGACCCGATACGACTCCTCCAGGTGTGGGTAACCGGAGAAGATAAACGTGTCGATGCCCAAGTCGGCGTATTCCTTGACGCGTGCAGCCACCGTAGGGCCATCACCCACCAGCGCCGTACCCGCGCCGCCGCGTACCAGGCCGACGCCGGCCCACAGGTTGGGGCTGACTTCGAGGTTGTCGCGGTTACCGCCGTGCAAGGCAGCCATGCGTTGCTGGCCAACCGAGTCGAAGCGTGCCAGCGAGGCTTGGGCGCGCGCGATGGTCTCGTCGTCGACGTGAGAGATCAGTTTTTCGGCGGCCTGCCAGGCTTCTTCGTTGGTCTCGCGCACGATCACATGCAGGCGAATACCGAAGCGCAGCGTGCGCCCGAGCTTTTCGGCCTTGGCGCGTACCTGGGCGATTTTTTCAGCGACCGCAGCCGGTGGCTCGCCCCACGTCAGCACCATTTCCACTTGCTCGGCTGCCAGGTCCTGGGCCGCTTCCGAGGAGCCGCCGAAGTACAGCGGCGGGCGCGGTTGCTGGATCGGCGGGTAGAGCAATTTGGCGCCTTTGACGCTGATGTGCTCGCCGTCGTAGTCCACGGTTTCGCCCTCCAGCACGCGGCGCCAGATACGTGTGAATTCTACCGAGGCCTGGTAGCGCTCTTCGTGGCTGAGGAACAAACCGTCGCCCGCCAATTCGTCGGGATCACCGCCGGTCACCAGGTTGAACAACGCGCGGCCGCCGGACAGGCGATCCAGAGTCGCGGCCTGACGCGCAGCCACCGTCGGGGAAATGATCCCTGGGCGCAGTGCGACAAGAAACTTCAGACGCTGGGTCACCGGGATCAGCGAGGCGGCCACCAGCCACGAATCTTCACAGGAGCGACCGGTGGGGATCAGTACCCCGCCAAAGCCGAGGCGGTCAGCGGCCTGGGCCACCTGCTGCAAATAACCATGATCGACGGCGCGAGCGCCTTCGGCGGTGCCAAGGTAATGGCCGTCGCCGTGGGTAGGCAGGAACCAGAAAATATTGAGGCTCATGGAGTTGTCTCCTGAAGAAATCGAATTACGGCGCGTTGGCAACGGCGGCGGGTGGCGTCCAGATCACGTCCTTGATGTTCAAGGGTTTGGGGATCAATTTGAGTTGGTAGAAGCTGTCGGCGATTTTCTGCTGGGCGGCCACCACTTCCGGGGTCAGGAACAACGCGCCGTAGCCTTGGCGCTTCACCGAGGTCAGGGTGATGTCAGCCGGCAGGCCAAGCAGCGGTGCGACTTGTTCGGTGACTTGTTCCGGGTGGGCCTTGGACCATTCGCCCACGGCGCGCACTTCTTCCACCAATGCCTTGATCACGTCAGGGTGTTGTTCGGCGTAGGGCTTGGTGGCCAGGTAGAACTGATGGTTGTCGGCAATGCCGGTGCCGTCACGCAGGGTGCGCGCTTGCAGTTGTTTCTCGGCGGCGGCCTGGTACGGGTCCCAAATCACCCAAGCGTCGACGCTGCCACGCTCGAACGCGGCGCGGGCATCGGCGGGCGGCAGGAACACGGTCTGCACATCGGTGTATTTGAGGCCGGCGTCTTCCAGTGCACGTACCAGCAGGTAGTGCACATTGGAGCCTTTGTTGAGCACAACTTTCTTGCCCTTAAGCTCTGCCACCGATTTGATCGGCGAGTCTTTCGGCACCAGGATCGCTTCGCTGGTCGGCGCCGGTGGCTCGTAGGCGACATACAGCAAATCTGCCCCGGCGGCTTGGGCGAAAACCGGTGGGGTTTCGCCGGTGACGCCGAAGTCGATGGAGCCGACATTCAGGCCTTCGAGCAACTGCGGGCCACCGGGGAACTCGGTCCACTGCACCTGCACGCCCTGAGCCGCGAGGCGTTTTTCGAGCGTGCCTTTGGCCTTGAGCAACACCAGCGTGCCGTATTTCTGATAACCGATCCGCAGGGTGTCGGCGGCCTGGGCTTGGACAATGGCGCCGAAGGACACAGCCGCAGCAAACAGTGCGACCAGACCACGACGCAAGATGACAGTGCGCATGGCGCTCTCTCCAAAAAGTGCGATTAGGGGGTTGGCTGCACCTGCTTGGCCGTTGGCGGCTGAGTAAGGTGAGTACTACACAATCCGGTAAGGCTTAAATGCTCCAGCGAGCACTCAACAAACGTTCATTCAACACATTCGGATCAAGCGGTTTCGGGCGACGCGCCATGGCGCTGTAAAACGTCTCCAGCGCCTCGTGTAAACGCTGCTCAAGCACCGGCACCAATTGCGCCTGGGCACTGCCTTCGGCGTAGGCGATTTGGCTGTCTTCGGCAAAAATGCCGTGGAGCAATTCCTGCGCCTTGAGGGCCGACAACACGGGCTTCAAGGCGTAGTCGACCGCCAGCATGTGGGCGATGCTGCCGCCCGTCGCCATCGGCAATACGATTTTGTGCGCCAGTGCGCGTTCGGGCAGCAGGTCGAGCACGGTTTTCAACGCACCGGAAAACGACGCTTTGTACACCGGCGTGGCGATAACCAGGCCGTCGGCGTTGGCCACCTGCTGCAACAGGTCGATGACTTTGGGGCTGTCGAAGCGGGCATGCAGTAAGTCTTCGGCGGGGAAGTCGCGTATCTGATAACTGACGACTTCCACGCCTTTGTCTTGCAGCCACTGACGGGATTTTTCCAGCAAGACCCCGGAGCGCGAACGCTGGCTGGGACTGCCTCCAAGTGTTACGACCAGCATGTAGGAAATTCCTTGAGCAAGTGTCAGCGGTTCGCTGTGTGGCGATGTCGCCAAGATGGGACAGACCTTATCAGTAGATTTATATATCTATAAATCTCATTTTTTCATTTGTTTATTCTCTAAATGCATATGCGAAAACTGAACCGCCAGGCGAAAAAAAAGGCCGTGAAAACGGCCTGAAAACCCTTGCATTGAATCAGTGGTGTATCTACAGACGCCATCGGGGGCAAGCCCCCTCCCACAGGGGAACGCGGTCAACTGTGGGAGGGGGCTTGCCCCCGATGGCGGTGTCAGCCTCAGCGGTTGGGCTGTGGGGTCAGGCGCAGGTATGGCTTCACTGCACGGTAGCCCTTGGGAAAGCGCTTCTGGATTTCTTCCTCGTCCTTGAGCGACGGCACGATGACCACTTCGTCACCGTCCTGCCAGTTGGCGGGTGTGGCGACTTTGTAGTTGTCGGTCAGTTGCAGCGAATCGATCACCCGCAGAATTTCGTGGAAATTACGGCCGGTGCTGGCCGGGTAGGTAATGGTCAGGCGAATCTTTTTGTTCGGGTCAATCACGAACAGCGAGCGCACGGTGAGGGTGTCACTCGCGTTCGGGTGGATGAGGTCATAGAGGTCCGACACTTTGCGATCGGCATCCGCCAGGATCGGGAAGTTGACCACCGTGTTCTGGGTTTCGTTGATGTCTTCGATCCACTTGTGGTGCGAGTCCACCGGGTCCACCGACAGGGCGATGGCTTTGACGCCGCGTGTGGCGAACTCGTCTTTGAGCTTGGCGGTAAAGCCAAGCTCGGTGGTGCACACCGGGGTGAAGTCGGCCGGGTGAGAGAACAGCACACCCCAGCTGTCGCCCAACCATTGGTGGAAACGAATCTTGCCGGCGCTGGAATCCTGTTCGAAGTCGGGGGCGATGTCGCCCAGTCTTAGGCTCATGGTGTGGCTCCTGATGAGTGCTTATGGAGCCCACTGTGCATGGGTTGAGGATTATTTAAAAAGAATAAATATCGATTTATCCAGACGATAAAGGAATATTAAAAATCTGTTCACTGGACGTGAGAAAAGGCTGGGATCAACATCCATTCCAAGGTTCGAGAAGGCCTTGAGACGCTGCAAAGAGGAATTCGGGAAGGGCTTGCGGGGGTTGAGCCCGACTTGAAAGCAAGACACCTTGCCCGGCATTGCGCCGGGCAAGGTTTTACAGTCTTACTTGAACGCGTAGCTGTAGCTAACGATTACGCGGTTTTCGTCTTGGGAACGGGTGTTCACCAAGTCGGTGCGCCACATAGCGTTTTTCCAGGCTACGCCGAGGTTCTTCAGCGGACCTTCTGGAACAACGTAAGCCAGGGTCAGGTCGCGTTCCCACTCGGTTTTCTCGCCGACAACAGTTTCGATGTTGCTGCCTTTGAGGTAGACCATACCGGCCGTCAGGCCAGGCACGCCAATCTTGGCGAAGTCATAAGCGTAGCGAGCTTGCCAGGTACGTTCGCCAGCACGGGCAAACTTCTGGATCTGCATGTCGGTCGTGGTGCTGTTCGACGAGCCATCACCCTGGTTCAGCCAAGGGAAGTCGCTGTCGCCCTTGGTGTACTGGTAACCGCCACCAAAAGTGTGACCGGCAATCGAGTACAACGCCAGGTAGCTGTACAGGTCGTTGTCGACCTTACCTTTAACCTTGGTAGCGTTGGTCGGCTTGTCCGAGTAGTAACCCGAGGTGTAGTAGCCAGCTTCGTCACCGTTGGCACCGTTGTCACGGCTGCGGTAGTAGCGCAGGTCACTTTTCAGTACGCCAGGACCGATGGACCAGTTGTGTACCAGGCCCAGGAAGTTCTGCGCGTAAAAGTCCTTCAGCTCGCCGAAGTAGTACGAAGCGGTGAGGTCTTTGGTGATTTTGTAATCAGCACCGGCGTAGTAGAACTTGTTAACGAAGTTGCCCGCGTTGTAGTTCGAGCTACCGTTGGCGCCAGCCAGCGACAAACCTTCGTTGTTGCTGGAGTTACGGCCCTTGGCGTGCTCGATCTGACCAGCAGTCAGGGTCAGGTCTTTGATCTCGTTCGAAGAGATCTCGCCGCCCTGGAAGGTTTGTGGCAGCAAACGACCGTCGTTGGTCTTGATGACCGGGTTGTTTGGCTGCAGAGTGCCGATTTTCGCTACGGTCTGGGAGATCTTGACCTTACCGGTCACACCCAGGCTGGCGAAATCGTTGACGGCAGTGTTGCCATCGCTTGGGAACACGGTGCCGCCCGAAGCGGTGCCCGTGTAGTTGCCGTGTTCGGCACGGCTGGAGTCCAGGCGCACGCCGTACAGGCCGATAGCATCAAGACCGAAGCCAACAGTCCCTTGGGTGAAGCCGGAGATGAAGCGCAGGTCGAAACCCTGGCCCCATTCAGCATTCTTGTTGCGGGTGTTGGACGTCGCGGATGGCTGGCCATCGCGGTTGTCGGTGTTGATGTAGAAGTTACGCAGACCCAGCGTTACTTTACTGTCATCAATGAAACCAGCGGCGCCTGCTTGCTGGGCGATTGTGCCCAAAGCCACAGCCAACGCTAAGGTAGACTTCTTCATGTACCGCTCCTCTCATTTCTAATTTTTGTATGTCTTCGGTCTTGGGTCTAACGCCCTCGATCCACAGATGCGCGATTAGCGCCAGAGAGTGACCCACAAGTCAATCGTAACTTTGTGTGTCTACTACCTTGGTCTAACTGCAGTTAATTTGGTCCCTGCAGGGTAATGAGTTTTTCATACACCCAAAAAGAATTGTTTCATTCTTTTTCATACGCTTCTGGAATAAGCGCTTAACGCAGACGAGCCGGTCAGCGTAGACCATCCGTCGCTATAAGCTAATTCCCCAAGGGTATTTACTCGCTTTTTTTTAGATCGATTGGCGTAGACGTAACGCCGCATACGTCACTCTCGATCAAAAAAGCGACGCCATGATGGCGAAATGCACATACTCACGTCAATTTGTTACAGTTTTTGTGTCACTAATAATTTCTTTTAGTGTCACGCGCTGCGCCTGCATTGACGCTATCGGCGCGGATCGACGCTTCTGAAGGCCTGCTAGTGTGATGGGATGTGAAAGAGGGCTTGCTCCCGGTGGCGCAGTGTCAGTCGGCAGTTACCTGACTGACTCAAAGCCATCGGGAGCAAGCCCCCTCTCACATTTGCACTGGCGAGGTAAGCA
Source organism: Pseudomonas kitaguniensis (assembly GCF_049199985.1). Taxonomy (NCBI): domain Bacteria; kingdom Pseudomonadati; phylum Pseudomonadota; class Gammaproteobacteria; order Pseudomonadales; family Pseudomonadaceae; genus Pseudomonas; species Pseudomonas kitaguniensis. The sequence continues at coordinate 220,179 of NZ_JBLZPT010000007.1, read as the reverse complement.
GCACCAGGCTTACAGCGCTTTCTCGAAAATCTTCGAGTTACGCTGATAGTTGTACAGCGACGCCCGCGCAGAAGGCAGGCGATCAACACTGCTCGGCTCAAACCCGCGTTCACGGAACCAGTGCGCGGTGCGCGTGGTGAGCACAAACAAGGTTTTCAAACCCTGCGAGCGAGCGCGGGTCTCTATGCGTTCCAGCAACACATCCCCGCGAGCGCCGTGGCGGTACTCCGGGTTGACCGCCAGGCACGCCAGTTCACCGGCATCCGAATCGGCGATCTGATACAGCGCCGCACAGGCGATGATCATGCCCTCGCGCTCGACCACGCTGAACTGCTCGATCTCACGCTCCAGCACTTCACGTGAGCGCCGTACCAGAATGCCCTGCTCTTCCAGCGGGCTGATCAGGTCGAGCAAACCGCCGACGTCTTCAATGGCCGCTTCGCGCACCAGCTCAAATTGCTCCTGGGCCACCAGCGTACCGCCGCCGTCGCGGGTGAACAGCTCAGTGAGCAATGCGCCGTCTTCGGCATAGCTGACGATATGGCTGCGCCCTACTCCGCCACGGCACGCTTGGGCGGCCGCGTCGAGCAGTTCGGCTTGATAGTTATTGCCAAGGCGTTGCAGGTGCGCCGGCACTTGCTGCGGGCGAAGTTCACGTACCAGTCGGCCATGTTCATCGATCAGGCCGAGATCGGCGCCGAACAGCAGCAGCTTGTCGGCGCCAAGGTCGATGGCGGCGCGGGTCGCGACGTCTTCGCAGGCCAGGTTGAAGATTTCCCCGGTGGGCGAATAACCCAGCGGCGACAACAGCACAATGGAGCGCTCGTCGAGCAAGCGGTTGATGCCCTTGCGGTCGACCCGGCGCACTTCACCGGTGTGGTGGTAATCCACGCCTTCAAGCACACCGATTGGCCGCGCAGTCACCAGGTTGCCGCTGGTCACGCGCAAGCGCGAGCCCTGCATGGGCGATGAGGCCATGTCCATCGACAGGCGTGCTTCGATAGCGATGCGCAAATGGCCAACCGCTTCGATCACACATTCCAGCGTGGCGGCATCGGTGATGCGCAAACCTTCGTGGTAAACCGGGGTGAGGCCGCGTGCTTCCAGGCGTGTTTCGATTTGCGGGCGCGAACCGTGGACCAGCACCAACCGAACGCCCAGGCTGTGCAGCAGCACCAGGTCGTGAACGATATTGCCGAAGTTCGGGTGGTCAACCCCATCGCCGGGCAGCATGACCACAAAGGTGCAGTCGCGGTGAGCATTGATGTAAGGCGAAGCATGACGAAGCCAATTGACGTAGTCGGGCATAAAACCTGGGCCTGTAATAAAGAGCAGCCAAAAAAGGAAGAATCGTGAAAACGCACAGCGGGCTGATGGTTATCGTCGGAACAGGCTTGGCGACACGCTCGCTCTCCTTATGTACGAATGGGCAAAGGTTAATTTATGCAGGCTTGAGGCAGTAATGCTCGATCAGTTCGCGCAATAAACGCACTGTAGGCGTCAAGCGTGACATTTCAAGGTACTCGCCCGGCTGGTGAGCGCAGGCAATATCGCCGGGGCCAAGTACCAGGGTTTCACAGCCAAGGCGCTGAAGATAAGGCGCTTCGGTGCCGAACGCTACTGCTTCGGCACGATGGCCGGTCAATCGTTCAGCCACCCGCACCAACTCGGCGTCTTCGGCCTGCTCGAACGGCGGCACTTCGGGAAACAACGGTGCGTAATCGATTTTTACCTGATGGCGCTCGGCCAAGGGTTCAAGCTTTTGCCGAATCGCGGCGCGCAGCACCTGCGGGTCCATGCCCGGCAAGGGCCGCAAGTCGAACTCCAGCGAACACTGGCCGCAGATGCGGTTGGGGTTGTCGCCGCCGTGGATGCAGCCAAAGTTCATGGTCGGTTGCGGCACACTGAATTGCGCGTTGCGGTACTCGCGCTGCCAGGCCAAACGCAGGCCACGCAGTTCGCCGATGGCATCGTGCATGGCTTCGAGGGCGCTGTGCCCAAGGCTTGGGTCCGACGAATGGCCACTGCGCCCGAGAATGTCGATGCGTTCCATCATCACACCTTTGTGCAGGCGGATCGGCTTGAGCCCCGTCGGCTCACCGATCACCGCTGCACGGCCGAGTGGGCGGCCTGCTTCGGCCAGCGCGCGGGCGCCGGACATCGAGCTTTCTTCATCGCAGGTGGCGAGAATCAGCAAGGGCTGCTTGAACGGCTGATCCAGCAGCGGCAACACGGCTTCAATCGCCAGGGCGAAAAAGCCCTTCATGTCGCAACTGCCCAGCCCTACCCAACGCCCGTCAACCTCCGTCAGCTTGAGCGGGTCGGTTTTCCACAGCGCGGCGTCATAAGGAACGGTGTCGCTGTGCCCGGCCAGCACCAGGCCGCCGGGGCCACTGCCGAAGCTGGCCAGCAAATTGAACTTGCCGGGGCTGACGTGTTGAATGTCGATGGCGAAACCCAAGTCGCCCAGCCAGTTGGCAAGCAAATCAATCACCGGGCGGTTGGTCTGGTCGAGAGACGCTTGGGTACAACTCACCGAAGGCGCGGCAATCAATGCGGCGAACTGCTCTTTCATGGACGGTAACGGCATGCGCGGTCTCCCAACTTCCCGGATGAGCCCCACTATAGAGGCATCTGCACAACACAATAAACCGTTGCGGCACGTTGCAAGGCTCAGTCCTGTACACTGCACGACCTTGGCAGCCACTCTTTTTCCCGGCTGCGCTCCCGATCCTGGATTTTCCGGCCATGCAGAAAGAAACCGAAATCAAGCTCCGCGTCAGCCGCGAAACACTCGCCGCGCTGCGTGAGCACCCGTTACTGAAAAAACGCAACAAAAGTGGCTGGGAACGCCGTGAGTTGATGAACCAGTACTTCGACACCCCCGAGCGCGACCTGGCCCAGGCCAAGGTTGCCCTGCGCTTGCGCAAGGACGGTGACGACATCATCCAGACCCTCAAAACCCGTGGCCAAAGCGTTGCCGGCTTGTCGGAACGCAACGAGTACAACTGGGACCTGCCCAAAGCCAAGCTCGACGTGAAGAAACTCGACGGCGAGTGCTGGCCCGAGCAATTGGCCGAGTTGGACAAAAAGACCCTCAAGCCGATCTTCACCACCGACTTTGTGCGTGAGCGCGCCGAAATCGCTTGGGGCCGTGGCAAGGCCAAGGTGGTGATCGAAGCTGCCCTGGACCTGGGCCATGTTGTGGTCGGCAAGCAGAAAGAAGAAATCTGCGAGCTGGAACTGGAACTGCGCGAAGGCGAACCCGCCGCCCTGTTGGAGCTGGCCGCTGAACTGGCCGCCACCCTGGCGCTGATGCCCTGCGACATCAGCAAGGCTGAGCGCGGCTACCGCCTGTACGACGCGAGCAGCTACTCGCTGAGCCTGCCAGCCCCTGAAATTCACGCCGAAATGCCGCTGGACGATGCCTTCGCCGCGATCATGTGGCACTTGCTCGGCAGCAGCCAGCGCCTGGCTGAGCAATACCGTTTTAATGGCCACTGGCGCTTGTTGCAGGACTGGGTCGACAACCTCGGCGAACTGCGTGCCCTGATCGGCAGCCTCGGCCAAGCCGCTCCGCGCCAGGCCACCAGCGAGCTGCGCAGTGCATTGGACGCGTTGCTGGAAGACTGGCGCCCGCTGGTGCAAGCCGGTGAAGACGACGAAGACATCCGCAAAGCCGCACCGGAACAGTTTGCTGAAGAACTGGACGACGTGCGCTGGGGTTTGTTCTCGCTGAACACCTCCCGTTGGTTGCTGGCTCGCACCTGGACCGCCGACCGCACCGTGCGTGGCAACCGCCAGGGCGCTGCGCAAATCGCCAACTGGCTGCCGCGCCTGTTGGCCGACGACGCCGTGGCCTTGCAACTGCCGCGCTATCAGCAGCAACCCGAAGATTTGGCCGAGCAACTGCCGCGCATCGAGCGCATCCAGGCCTGGCTGCATCACGCGCGCCAAGTGCTCGACGTTGCAGAGCTGGACCGTTTGTACGGCGAGCTGAACAAGCTGGTGCAACTGGCCAACCAGCCGATCACCGATGAGTCGCTGGATGCGCGCATGCATCAGGCGATTGCGGTGTATCAGAACCGCGCCTGGAAAACCTTGCTGCGTCTGTAATACCGTCCTCGGGAGCAAGCCCCGTCCCCCTGTGGAGGGGCGCTCCCGATGAGGCCCGCCCTGTCAGCGCAAAACCGGCAGGCTGGTGGTGGACTTGATCTCGGACAAGGCCACAATCGAGTTAACCTCCTGAATCCCCGGCACCCTCGACAGCTTCTCGAAGAAGAACCGCTCGTACGCCTCAATGTCGGAAGTGACGATGCGCAGTAGAAAATCCACCGACCCCATCAGCACATAACACTCCAACACTTCGGGAAACCCGCGAATCGCTTCGGTGAACTCGGTGAAATTGGATCGGCCGTGGGCGCTGAGTTTTATCTCGGCAAAAATCTGCGTGTTGAGACCGATCTTTTTTCGGTCCAGCAGAGTGACTTGGCCGCGAATTACACCCTCTTCCTTGAGCCGCTGAATGCGTCGCCAGCATGGCGACTGCGACAAGCCCACCTGCTCGGCGATCTGCGCGCTGGAGAGCGAGGCGTCCTCTTGCAACAGGGCCAGAATACGGCGGTCATAGACGTCCAACTCACTGTGCATAAAAAAACCTTATATAGCGCTGATCTTGAATTGATTGATTCGATTAATCGTCATTAAAGCCCATCTTAGATAAGAAATACCCAACGTCGGATGTAAAAATTTCTCCAATGAAACCGGAGAACGCGCATGCACGTCGTCGAAACCACTCACCCCGTTACCCGCGTCGATGCGTGGGCCGTCAACAGCCCCCATTGCCAGGCGCATTACCGGATTGTTGCCGAAGCAGAACCGGACGTGCTGTGCCGGGTGCTCAACTATTTCGCGCTGCAGTTTTTAACGCCGCAACAGGTGAGTGTGCACCGGCAAGAAGATCGCCTGAACATCACTATCGTGATGGACGGTTTGAGCTGGCACCGCGCTCAAGTCATCGCTGAAAAGATTCGAAACCTGATCAGCGTGTGTTCGCTGGACGTGTGGTCGGCTGACTCTGCGCGGCCTGAGGCAGTGCTGACAGTCGCGCAGTAAAGGCCTGCAACACACGGCGGGAGGTGGAACGCCAAAGGCTGACTAGCCTGCGATTAAGCCCAATGCCGATCAGGAACACCTTAATGTCCGCTGCCTTGCAAGATCGTCGATTGGACCTAAAAGCGCTGCTGCCTGCGTTAGTCGAGCAGGGGTTGATAACAGCGGACAGGGCGCAACGGTTGTCGAGCGTTACGCCTACCCAACATGCGTTGGAATGCATCGCGGCTGAAGGGCCTTGCCTGGAAACGTTGACCCACTGGCTGGCCCTGCATGTCGGGCAGCCTTATCTGCGTATCGACCCGCTGAAAATCGATGTGGCGACGGTGGTGCCACTGATGTCCCACGCCTTCGCCCAACGCCACGCTATTCTCGCGGTGGCCGTGGACGCGCAGACCGTTACCGTCGCCAGCGCCCAGCCCTACATCACCGGCTGGGAAGCAGGGCTGGCACATGTGCTCAAACGCTCGATCAAACGGGTGGTGGCCAACCCTCACGACATTCAACGTTGCATCGGCGAATTTTACCGGCTGGCCAAGTCGGTCAGCGGCGCAGAGCAAAAGGTGGCGGCGCCGGGCAATAGTGAACTGCTCAACCTCGGTGCCAGCGATAAAGAGCCGGACGCCAACGACGCGCACATCGTCAATATTGTCGACTGGCTGCTGCAGTACGCCTTTGGCCAAAGGGCCAGCGACATTCATATCGAACCTTGCCGCGACCAAGGCCGTGTGCGCTTTCGTATTGATGGCCTGCTGCACGACGTGTATCAGTTTCCGCCTCAGGTCAGCATGGCGGTGGTCAGCCGCCTGAAAAGCCTTGGCCGAATGAATGTCGCGGAAAAACGCAAACCCCAGGACGGGCGAGTCAAAACCAAGAGCCCGACGGGCGCCGAAGTCGAATTGCGCCTTTCAACCTTGCCGACGGCGTTTGGCGAGAAGCTGGTGATGCGGATTTTCGACCCGCAGGTGCTACTCAAGGATTTTGACCAGTTGGGTTTGTCCCGCGAGGACCAACAGCGCTGGCACGCCATGACCCGCCAAGCGAATGGCATCATCCTGGTCACCGGCCCCACCGGCTCGGGCAAAACCAGTACGCTCTACACCACGCTCAAGCAACTGGCGACCCGGGAGGTCAACCTGTGCACGGTGGAGGACCCAATCGAAATGGTTGAGCCGGCCTTCAACCAGATGCAAGTGCAGCACAACATTGACCTGACGTTCGCCAGCGGTATCCGCGCCCTGCTGCGCCAAGACCCGGACATCATCATGATTGGCGAGATCCGGGACCAGGAAACCGCAGAAATGGCGATCCAGGCCGCGCTGACCGGGCACCTGGTGCTGTCGACCCTGCACACCACCGATGCACCCGGCGCCATCAGTCGTCTGCAAGAGCTTGGCATTGCTCATTATTTGATCAAGGCTACGTTGGTCGGCGTGATGGCACAGCGTTTGGTGCGGCTTTTGTGCCCGCACTGCAAACGCGCAGAGAATGCGCTCGGTACTGTTTACCAAGCCGTAGGCTGTGCGGAATGTCGGGACAGCGGTTACAGAGGCCGCGCCGGGCTTTACGAAATCATGCCGATGGACGAAACGCTGAAAGCGCTGATCACTCCCGGCGCCGATGTGCAGGCAATACGTCGTGCAGCGCTCGGGCAAGGTATGTGCAGCCTGCGCATGGCCGGCATCGACAAAGTCAACGCCGGGCTGACCACGATGGCAGAGGCATTACGGGTCACGCCTGGGGATTCAGATACAAATGCTTTTAGCGTCAGGCCGTGAAACCCTCCTTATCGGTGAGCAGACCGTTACAATCGGCCCAACGTTGTTTCACTGACACAACCAGATAAGGAATCGTTATGCAGATTGGAACGGTACTGCTTCTTTTCGTGGGTTTGGCGATTGCCATCCTGTTCATGGGTTTTAAAGTGGTGCCTCAGGGCTACCAGTGGACGGTCGAACGTTTCGGCCGCTACACCAACACCCTAAAGCCTGGCCTGAACATCATCATCCCGGTCATGGACCGTATCGGCCGCAAGATCAACGTGATGGAAAGCGTGCTGGATATACCGCCTCAGGAAGTGATCACCGCCGACAACGCCACCGTGCAAATCGATGCCGTGTGCTTCTTTCAGGTGGTCAACACCGCACAAGCTGCGTACGAGGTGAACAACCTCGAGCACGCCATTCGCAATTTGCTGCAAACCAATATCCGCACGGTGCTGGGCTCCATGGAGCTGGACGCAATGCTCAGCCAGCGCGACGGCATCAACGAAAAACTGTTGCGTACCGTCGACGAAGCCACGGCACCGTGGGGCATCAAGATCACGCGTATCGAGATCAAGGACATCAGCCCGCCTGCCGACCTGATGGCCGCAATGTCTGGCCAGATGAAAGCCGAGCGCATCAAGCGTGCGCAAATACTGGAAGCCGAAGGCTTGCGCGCATCGGCGATCCTGACGGCAGAGGGCAAGAAGCAGGCGCAAATTCTAGAAGCCGAAGGTGGGCGCCAAGCCGCGTTCCTCGAGTCTGAAGCGCGTGAACGTCAGGCAGAGGCAGAGGCCCGCGCGACCCAGGTGGTCTCCGAAGCAATCGCCACCGGTAACGTGCAGGCCATCAACTACTTCGTCGCGCAAAAATACATTGATGCACTGGGCAAACTCGCCTCGGCCAACAACAGCAAAGTCATCCTGATGCCGCTGGAAGCCAGCCAGGTGATTGGCGCCGTCGGTGGTATCGGCGAAATCGTCAAGGCAACCTTCGACAACAAAAAAGGCTGAGGCAATCGCCATGTGGGATTTCCTGCAGCATCTATCGTTTTGGGATTGGTTGGCACTGGGCACCGTGCTGTTGATTCTTGAAGTATTTGGCACCGGTGGCTACCTGTTGTGGATGGGCATCGCCGCAGCCGCCGTGGGCGTGATCAAGTTTCTGGTGCCGCCGCTTGGCCTGGAATGGCAACTGCTGCTATTCGCCGTGCTGTCGATTCTGACGGCGGTGTACTGGTGGAAGCGCCAGCGCAGCAGCGCAAAGGTCAGCGACCAGCCGGGACTGAACATGCGTGGTTCCGAGTTGATCGGGCGCACGTTTATGGTGCATCAGGCGATTGTCGATGGCCGAGGCAAGATAAAAGTCGGCGATGGTGTATGGATCGCCTGCGGACCAGACAGCCCTGTAGGCACCCAAGTACGGGTGATTGGGCAGGATGGGACGATGTTGAAGGTCGAAACGGTTTAGCCCGTGAGGGAACTCAGTTGGGCTAAACACAATCATAACGTACAGATAACCCACCGGAGTTACCCACCATGCGTCTCAAATATGCTGTCGCGACCCTCGCTGTGCTTTCCCTACCTGTCGGTTCAGCCATGGCCGATAGCTTCTGGCGCAATGTCATTTCCTCGGGCGCCACTACTGGCTCGACATACCTGACCTTCAAGGACCACAAGCTGGTGGTAGCCGCCCAAGACGACGCGGGCAGCTTTGTTGCCAGCAACGGCGGTATCCGTGGCCCGTATCTGGAAGCTGCCATGCAAAAAGTCCGCGCCGATAACCCTACCCTGCAGGCAACGGACATGGAGCTGGCCAACGCGATCCTGGCGAAAAACGCTGTGACCGAGTAACCACCCCGCATAAAAAATGCCGCTCTTTGGGAGCGGCTTTTTTTTGTGCCCGGCATGACGATTCATTCACGGGTGACAGGCTATATTCAGTCGAGTCGTGTAACCATGCGGGTACTGATACGTACCCCACTCATCGCCTATCTGAAACGGATGCCTTCGTCGTTATGAGCCAACAGCCCTTTCTGCCGTTCTCCAAACCTACCATTGATGAAGCCACCATCTCGGCGGTCGGCGATGTATTACGCTCGGGCTGGATCACCAGCGGACCGAAAGTGCAGGCATTCGAAGCGCAACTGTCGGAATACTTTGGCGGCCGGCCGGTACGCACATTCAACTCCGGCACGTGCACCATGGAGATTGCCTTGCGCATCGCCGGGATTGGCCCTGGGGATGAAGTCATTACCACACCGATTTCCTGGGTCGCCACGGCCAACGTGATTCTGGAAGTCGGCGCCACGCCGGTGTTTGCCGACATCGACCCGGTCACGCGCAATATCGACCTGGCCCAAGTGGAAGCCGCGATCACACCACGCACCAAGGCGATCATTCCGGTTTACCTGGCGGGGCTGCCGCTGGACATGCCGATGCTGTATGCACTGGCCAACAAGTACAACCTGCGTATCGTCGAAGACGCCGCCCAAGCCTTGGGCTCCAGCTGGGACGGTGAGCGTATCGGCGCTACCGGTGACTTCGTATCGTTCAGCTTCCAGGCGAACAAGAACATTACGTCCTCCGAGGGCGGCTGCCTGGTGCTGAATAACGCCGAAGAAGCGCGCCTGGCCGAAAAGTACCGCCTGCAAGGTGTGACCCGTACCGGCTTCGATGGCTTGGACGTGGATGTGTTGGGCGGCAAATTCAACATGACCGACATTGCCGCCGCTATCGGCCTGGGGCAGTTTGCGCACATCGAGAAGATCACCGCGCACCGTCAGAACCTGGCACGCCACTACTTCAAGTGCTTCGGCAGTGATTTTGAAGCGCAATACGGCGCGCAGTTGCCGCCGGCGGATTTCGAAAACAGTAACTGGCACCTGTTCCAACTGGTGCTGCCAGAGCGTCAGGATGGCCTGCCTGCGCGCGCAACGTTCATGGAACAGATGCAGGCTCACGGCGTGGGCATTGGCTATCACTACCCGCCGATCCACCTGCTCAGCCTTTATCGGGCACAGGGTTTCAAGGAAGGTATGTTCCCGGTAGCGGAGCGTGTTGGACGTTTGATCGTGTCGTTGCCGATGTTTACAGCGATGACAGAGGCGGACGTCGAGCGGTCGGTTGCGGCGGTGAAAGCGGTATTGAAAGCAAACTGATCATTTACGGCAGGCACAGCACAATGTGAGAGCGGGCTTGCTTGCGAATGCGCTGTATCCATCAGGACATCTGTTACTGACAGACCGCATTCGCGAGCAAGCCCGCTCCCACAGGGGTTTTGCGTTTATTCGCCGATGGCGGATTTGTAACCGGCAGCGTCCAGCAGTTTTTCAAGGTCTGCCGGGTTGCTTGGCTTGAGCTTGAAGATCCAGGCGCCGTACGGGTCGGAGTTCAGCAGCTCAGGGCTGGCACTCAGATCTTCGTTGACGGCGATCACTTCGCCGGCAATCGGGGCGTATATATCCGAAGCGGCTTTCACCGATTCAACTACGCCGGCCTGGCCTTCAGCTTTGAAGGTGGCGCCAACTTCAGCCAACTCAACAAACACCACATCACCCAACGCTTCCTGAGCATGGTCGGAGATACCGACGGTCACGCTGCCGTCAGCTTCCAGACGGGCCCATTCGTGACTTTCGGCAAAACGCAGGTCGGCAGGGATATTGCTCATAGTCTGTGTCCTCAAGAAGAAATGTCAGCGGCCTTTGGCCTGCCGGAATAGTTAGATCAAGGTTTTGCCATGGCGCACGAAGGTCGGTTTGACCACTCGAACCGGGTACCACTTGCCGCGGATTTCCACTTCGGCCCGATCAGCCGTGGCCGTCGGCACGCGCGCCAGGGCAATGGATTTGCTCAGCGTAGGAGAGAAACTACCACTGGTGATCTCCCCTTCGCCAACATTGGCGATACGAACCACTTGGTGAGCGCGCAAAACACCCCGCTCTTCCAGCACTAGCCCGACCAATTTGGACTGCACACCGGCGGCTTTTTCCGCCTCCAGGGCGGCGCGCCCGATGAATTGGCGCGCAGCAGGCTCCCAGGCAATGCTCCAGGCCATGTTGGCCGCCAGCGGCGAAACACCTTGGTGAATATCCTGGCCATACAGGTTCATGCCGGCTTCCAGGCGCAGGGTATCGCGGGCGCCGAGGCCAATGGGTGAAATACCCGCACCGACCAGGTCGTTGAAAAAACCCGGCGCCTGATCGGCTGGCAGCACAATTTCGAGGCCGTCTTCACCGGTGTAACCGGTGCGGGCGATAAACCAATCGCCATCCGCCTGGCCTTCAAAGGGCTTGAGCGCGTGGATAAGCGTGCCGCGCGACTGGGTAACCAGCTCGGCGATTTTTTGCCGCGCATGTGGGCCTTGAATGGCCAGCATGGCCAACTCGGACCGTTCATGCAATTGCACCGAGTAGTTGCCCAACTGTGCCTGCATCCAGGCCATATCCTGGTCGCGCGTAGCGGCGTTGACCACCAGCCGATAACCGGTTTCGGTACGGTAGACAATCATGTCGTCCACCACGCCACCCTGCTGATTAAGCATGGCGCTGTAAAGCGCACGGCCGCAGCCCTGCAAACGATCAACATCATTGGCCAGCAAATGCTGGAGCCATTCCTTGGCCTGAAGGCCTGTGACATCAATCACGGTCATATGAGATACATCAAACACCCCACAGTCGCGTCGCACCTGATGGTGTTCTTCAACTTGCGAACCATAGTGCAGAGGCATATCCCAACCGCCAAAATCGACCATTTTCGCGCCGAGGGCGAGATGCAGGTCATACAGAGGCGTACGCTGTCCCATGGGTTTCTCCTTCCGGGCTTGGCGAAGATGCGCAGAATTGCCATGTGCGCTATACGCCTCGAATTACGAGGCCTGCAGCGGCATACAGCGACTCACCCCGAAAGACGAAGCGCACCGAATGCCGCGCATTGTAGCCGCAAGCCGTAGGACTGACACCTAGCCGATTTGACGGGCTGAGCGCCGGATCAAGCCAACCACCGGCAACAAGCCCACCAATACCAGGGTCAACGCCGGCAGCGACGCCCGCGCCCACTCGCCTTCACTGGTCATTTCAAAGATCCGTACCGCCAGTGTGTCCCAGCCAAACGGACGCATTAGCAGGGTCGCGGGCATCTCTTTCAGTACATCGACGAATACCAACAGCGCCGCGCTCAATGTGCCTGGCAGTAACAACGGCAGATACACTTTGTAAAACAGTCGCGGGCCGCTCACCCCGAGGCTGCGGGCCGCTTCCGGTAACGACGGACGAATTCGCGCCAAGCTGTTTTCCAATGGCCCGTAGGCCACCGCCAGAAAACGCACCAGATACGCCAGCACCAGCGCCAAGAGGCTGCCGAGCAACAAGGGTTTGCCCGCGCCGCCGAGCCAACCCGACAGCGGCACCACCAGCGCGCGGTCCAGGTAGCTGAACGCCAGCATGATCGACACTGCCAGCACCGAGCCCGGCAAGGCATAGCCGACGTTGGCCAGGCTGATGCCGGAGCGAATCGCCCGGGTTGGCGCCAGCCGGTTGGCAAAGGCCAGTACCAGCGCCACGCTGACAGTGATCAGAGCGGCCATACCACCCAAATACAGGGTGTGGATGATCAAGCCGGTGTAGCGCTCGTCCAGGTCAAACCGGCCACGCTGCCAGAACCAGGCGATCAGTTGCAGCATCGGGATGACGAAGGCGCAGGCGAACACCACGCCACACCACGCGCTGGCCGCTGCCGCCTTGAACCCACGCAGCTGATACAACGCCTTGGCGCGTGGCCGCTCATTGCTCGGTCGACTCGCACCCCGCGCACGCCGTTCGCCGTACAGCACCAGCATCACCACCAACAGCAGCAGGCTCGCCAGTTGGGCCGCGCTGGACAGGCTGAAAAAGCCGTACCAGGTTTTGTAGATGGCGGTGGTGAAGGTATCGAAGTTGAAGACCGAAACGGCGCCGAAATCCGCCAGGGTTTCCATCAAGGCCAACGCCACACCCGCGCCAATTGCCGGTCGCGCCAGGGGCAGCGCCACGCGCCAGAACGCTTGCCAGGGTGATTGCCCGAGTACCCGCGCCGCTTCCATCAGGCCTTTGCCCTGAGCTAAAAATGCGCTACGCGCCAGCAGATAGACATACGGGTAAAACACCAGCACCAGCACGATAATCACGCCGCTGGTAGAGCGAACGCGCGGCAGGCGCAAGCCCGTGCCGAACCATTCACGCAGCAGGGTTTGCACTGGGCCTGCGAAGTCCAGCAGGCCGACAAACACAAAGGCCAGCACGTAGGCCGGAATCGCGAAGGGCAGCATCAACGCCCAATCGAGCCAGCGCCGCCCCGGGAATTCGCAAAGGCTGGTCAACCACGCAAGGCTCACGCCCAACAGCGTCACGCCGACACCGACACCCAGCACCAGCGTCAAGGTGTTGCCCAGCAGGCGCGGCATCTGGGTCTCCCACAGGTGCGCCCAGATCTGTTGATCGATACTTTGCCAGGACAGCAACAGCACGCTCAGCGGCAGCAGCACCAGGGCGGCGACGCTGAACACCGGCAGGTACCAGCGACGTTGGGCGGGGTGGGCCAAAAGGGATTCTCAGTGAGTGGGTAATCTAAAGGCAGACACAAAACAGTGACGGGCAAGCCCCGCCAAGCTCAAAAGCCGAACGCGATAAAATGTGGGAGCGGGCTTGCTCGCGATTGCGGTGTGTCAGATCAGTATTTTTCAACTGGCGAACCGCAATCGCGAGCAAGCCCGCTCCCACAAAAAAGCGCTTTCGACGGCGCTGCATCAAGGCTGTAGGGGAGCCTCGCACCTTTTACACATTCAGTTCCAGCCGGCGCGGTCCATCAAACGAATGGCTTCAGCCTGGCGCTTGCCCGCCACTTCCACCGGCAAGGTATCGGCGACGAATTTGCCCCAGGTCGCCACTTCCGCCGATGGCGGTACGGCCGGGTTAGCCGGGAACTCCTGGTTCACATCGGCAAAGATCTTCTGCGCTTCAGGCGTGGTCATCCACTCCACCAACGCCTTGGCCGCTTCCGGGTGCGGCGCATGCTGGGTCAGGCCAATGCCCGACAGGTTCACGTGTACGCCACGGTCGCCCTGGTTCGGCCAGAACAGCTTCACCGCCAGGTCCGGCTTCTCTTTGTGCAGGCGTCCAAAGTAGTAGGTGTTGACGATGCCCACGTCGCACTGCCCGGCGTTAATCGCTTCAAGCACTGCGATGTCATCGGAGAACACGTCGGTGGACAAGTTGTTGACCCAGCCTTTGACGATTTCTTCGGTCTTGGCCGCGCCATGGGTTTCGATCAGGGTGGCGGTCAGCGATTGGTTGTAGACCTTCTTCGCAGTGCGCAGGCACAAGCGGCCTTCCCACTGCTTGTCGGCCAAGGCTTCGTACGTGGTCAGGTCAGCCGGCTTAACGCGGTCGGTGGAATAGGCGATGGTCCGCGCACGCAGGCTCAAGCCGGTCCAGCCGTGGTTGGATGAGCGATATTGCAGCGGAATGTTTTTGTTGATCACATCGGAGGTAAACGGTTGCAGGATACCCATTTGCTCGGCCTGCCAAAGGTTGCCGGCGTCGACGGTGAGCAACAGGTCGGCCGTAGCGTTTTCGCCTTCGGCCTTGATGCGCTGCATCAGCGGAGCCTCTTTGTCGGTGATGAACTTCACCTGTACGCCGGTTTTTTTCGTGTAGGCGTCGAATACCGGCTTGATCAGTTCGTCGATGCGCGAGGAGTAGACCACGACTTCGTCGGCTGCCTGCACGGTGGTGCTGCCGATTAGGGTGAGTGCCAGGGCAGTCAGGAGGCGCTTGGGTGCCAACATGGGTGCGGTCTCTCATTTGCAAAAAGAGGGCAAATGATAAGGACTCACATTTGGTAACGCTTGATGGAGGCGTTACCAGATGTTGCATGGCCGGCATGTGCAGTGGAGCGAGTGGCCTCTTCGCGAGCACGCCCGCTCCCACAGGGGTTTGTATTTCAGGTTCAGGGTTTGGCCAGTTTCGGTAGATCACCCGTCAAGCCCAGCGCTTGGCGTACGAACACGGCCTTGGCTTCGGGCATCTGGTCGACCAGCTTCAACCCGGCATTACGCAGCCAGCGCAACGGCAACTGATCAGCCTGGAACAACCGCTCAAACCCCTCCATCGCCGCCATCAGCGCCAGGTTATGCGGCATGCGCCAGCGCTCGTAACGGCTCAGCACCTTTACATCCGCCAAACGCTCGCCGCGTTCGTTCGCCGCCAACAGCACTTCGGCCAGGGTCGCCGCATCGAGAAAACCAAGGTTCACGCCCTGCCCCGCCAAGGGATGGATCACGTGCGCCGCATCGCCAATCAACGCCAGGCCTTCGGCCACGTAGCGCTTGGCGTGACGTTGACGCAACGGCACGCAAAGGCGTGGGTCGGCGCTGATGACTGTGCCGAGTCGCCCTTCAAAGGCGCGCTCCAGTTCATGGCAGAAGCGTTCATCATCCAGCGCCATCAGGCGTTCGGACTCGGCGGGCGTGGTTGACCAGACGATCGAGCACCAATCTTCTTGGCCATCGCGCACCAGTGGCAAAAACGCCAGCGGGCCGTTGTCGGTAAAGCGCTGCCAGGCGGTGCGCTGGTGTGGTTGGCTGCTGCGTACGCTGGTAACAATGGCGTTATGCAGGTAATTCCATTCGCGCGTCACCGTGCCAGTCAGGCGGCGCACGGCGGAGTTGGCGCCGTCGGCAGCAACCACCAGCGGCGCGCGCAATCTGCGGCCGTCGGCGAGGGTCAGCAGCCACTCATCGCCGGAGCGGCGCATCTGTTCCAGGCGTGCATTGGCCAGCAAGCCCAGGTCGCACTCATGCAAGCGGTCGAGCAAGGCATCCTGCACCACGCGGTTTTCGACGATATGCCCGAGCACTTCAGCGTGCACGCTGGCCGCCGAAAAATGAATGTGCCCGGTGCCGCTGCCATCCCACACTTGCATCTCGCCGTAGGGGCTGGCGCGGCGCGACACCACACCATCCCATACGCCCAGGCGTTCCAGAATGCGCTGGCTGGCGGTAGACAGGGCACTGACGCGGGGCTCGAAGGCCGCTTCACCGTCGAACGGCTTGACGCTCAATGGGCTGCCGTCGACCAGCAGCACCTGCAAGCCACTGCCCTGCAACGCCAGCGCCAAGGCGCTTCCGACCATTCCGGCCCCGACAATCAGCACATCTGCGCGCATGTCCATGCTTTAAGCCTGTCTCGCTGGCGGCTTGCGCCGCACGTAAAGGGTTTTGTCGACTCGCGCCACCAGGGTGCCGGAGCCGTCATGAATCTGCACCTCAAGGTGGGGCAAGTACTTATCGCCCCCTTCGGTGTGTCGACGAACCTCATCCAGCAAGGCTTCGTCGATTGAAAATTCGGCGTACACCGGGCCTTTGCCCGGCGAGATAAAGTCGATGCTCGCGGCCTTGTCCCACACGATGTAATCGCGGCCAAGGTTCTCCATCAGCATCAGCATGTAGAACGGGTCGACCATTGAATACAGGCTGCCGCCAAACTGTGTGCCAACGTAATTGCGGTTGTACCAGCCCAAGCCCATGCGCACTTTGACGTGACGAAAATCCGCGCTCATGTGCTGCACGCTGACCCCGGCGCCCAAGTACGGCGGGTACAGGGTCATGATCCAACGCAACAACCGCGCCTTGCCGAACCGCTTGATCAGCCAGTTACGCATCCGGGCGCGTGCCCAGGCCCATGGCCTGACGGGCAAACCAGCGTTTGGCCGGCGGCAACACATCCAGGCCCAGCAAGCCCATGTTTCGGCCCAGCGCGACCAACGGTTGAGCGCTGCCAAACAAACGCGTGACGTGATCAGAGAAACCCACGGTGAGGTTCTGGTCCTGGCGCTGGCGCTGGCGATAGCGCTGCAAGGTCGCCAAATCACCTGGCACCGCCGGCCCGGCCAGCAAGGCCTCGGCCAATGCATTCGCGTCGCGCAGGGACAAGTTGAAACCCTGCCCGGCAATCGGGTGCAGGCTGTGCGCGGCATTGCCGAGGACCGCCAAATGCGAGCGTACTTGCTCTTCTGCCTCAACCAACGTCAGCGGGTACAAATGGCGAGCCCCCACCTGTTTCAAGGTGCCCAGGCGGTAGCCGAACACACCCTGCAATTCGCTCAAGAAACTGCGTTCATCAAGGTTAGCCAGGCGCTGCGCGTCCATGCCGATGCGGGTCCAGACCAGCGCGCAGCGGTTGTCCGGCAGCGGCAGCAAAGCCATCGGCCCGTCATCGGTGAAACGCTCGAACGCCTCGCCGTTATGCGCTTCGCTTGGGGTGATATTGGCGATCAGCGCGCTCTGGTTGTAAGGGCGGGTTTTCACGCCGATGCCCAATTGCTCGCGCAAACCCGAACGGCCGCCGTCGGCCAGCACCGCAAGGTCGCATTCCAGCACGGTTTCATCGTTGAGGGTCAGGCGATAGCCATCCGGCAGCGGCTCCATGCGCGTGACTTCCGCCGGGCAGCGCCAACTGACCACCTCTTTGTCCAACCCTTGCCACAGGCATTGGCCCAGCCAGGCGTTTTCAACCACATAACCGAGCGCGGGTACGCCCTCTTCGATGGCGGACAAGCGCGCGGTAGAGAAGCGCCCACGGTCCGACACGTGAATCTGCTTGATCGGTTCGGCGCGACGGGAAATCTCCGGCCACACACCCAACCGCTGGTAAATCTGCCGCGCGCCGAAGGACAACGCCGAAGAACGTGCATCATAGCTCGGCTGGTAAGTGTCACCGGGCGCGAACGGTTCGATGAGCACGATGCTCCAACCACGTGCCTTCGCGCCCGCCTGCAATGCCAACGCCAGGCTGGCGCCGACCAGGCCGCCGCCGATGATCGCCAGGTTGACCCGGCTCATCGCGCAGCCGCCATCAGCGCTTCAATGTCGTCGACGGTTTTGGGCACGCCGCCGGTCAGAACTTCACAGCCTTGCTTGGTCACCACCACGTCGTCCTCGATACGTACGCCAATACCACGCCATTTCTTCGCCACGCTCTGGTTGTCCGGCGAAATATAGATGCCTGGCTCCACGGTCAATGCCATGCCGACTTCCAGCACACGCCATTCGCCGCCCACCCGGTAATCGCCCACATCGTGCACATCCATTCCCAGCCAGTGGCCGGCGCGGTGCATGTAGAACGCACGGTAGGCTTCGCTGGCAATCAACGCGTCAACGTCACCCTGCAACAGCCCCAGCTTTACCAGCCCGGCGGTGATCACTTGCACGGTCGCCTCGTGGGCCTGGTTCCAGTGTTTGTTCGGCGCGATCTCGGCGAAGGCGGCTTCCTGCGAGGCCAGCACGATTTCATAGATGGCCTTTTGTTCCGGCGAAAACTTACCGTTGACCGGCCAGGTCCGCGTGATGTCGCTGGCGTAGCAGTCGATCTCGCAACCGGCGTCGATCAGCACCAGGTCGCCGTCCTTGAGCACGGCGTCATTCTGCTGGTAATGCAGGATGCAGCTGTTGCGCCCAGCCGCGACGATGGAGCCATAGGCGGGCATCTTGGCGCCGCCCTTGCGGAATTCGTAATCCAGCTCGGCTTCGAGGCTGAACTCGTGCAAACCGGCACGACTGGCCTGCATCGCCCGCACATGCGCGGCGCAGGAAATTCGCGCAGCCTCGCGCATCACCTTCACTTCTGCCGCCGATTTATACAGGCGCATGTCGTGGAGCAGATGGTCCAGGGCAACGAATTCGTTCGGCGGCTGCGCGCCGAGGTGCGCTTTAGAGCGGATAACGTTGATCCACTCCATCACGTGCCGGTCGAATTCGGCGTTGCTGCCCATGGCCGAATACACCCGGTCACGACCTTCGATCAGGCCGGGCAGGATGTCGTCGATATCAGTGATGGGAAACGCATCGTCGGCGCCAAAGTCACGCACAGCGCCTTCGGTGCCGGCGCGCAGGCCGTCCCACAATTCGCGTTCGGCATTGCGTTCGCGGCAGAACAGCACGTACTCACCGTGCAGGCGACCGGGCATCAGCACGATCACCGCTTCAGGTTCAGGGAACCCGCTCAGGTACTGAAAATCGCTGTCCTGACGGTAAACGTGCTCGACATCACGATTGCGAATGGCCACGGCGGCGGCCGGCAGTATCGCGATGCTGTTGGGTTCCATCTGCGCCATGAGCGCCTTGCGGCGACGGGTGTATTCCGCTCTTGGGATATGAATCATGGGCAGTTGGGCTTCCTTTTTTAGTGCAGCGACGGCTTGGTTGCGGTTGGCTCAGCGGCCTTTTTGGTCTCGGTGAACAGCAACAACGGCGCGACGCGCAGGTATTCCATCACTTCCATATAGTCGCCTTCGCCGTCTTCCGATTCTTCCAGGGCATCCTGCACCTGGGAGATGGCGGCCAAGTCTTGCAACACTTCCTTGGCGTCAGTGCTCAGCTCCAGGCCGCCGGCGTTCACGCCAAAGCCGTGGAGGAAACCCTGGCACCATTGGCCCAGCGCTGCGGCGCGCTCAGTAAGCGGCGCATCGTCGGTCGGCAACAGCAAGACCACGGTGACGTCATCACCGGTCAGCTCGCCCTTGACCATTTCTTGCAGGCCGATCAACGCATTACGCACGTTCTCGGTCGGCTCGGTCTCCAGCAGTTCGGCGACGTCAGCCAGCCAGTTGTCGGCGTCAAAGCCGACGCCGGTGCAACTGCGGCCCAACAACACACCGTGCAGTTCGGCAGGCGAGCAAGGATGGCCACTGGTGCTCAGCAGTTTGGAAAAAGCATCGTACGGGGAGTTCTGAATAGGCATGGTGAGCTAGGCGCCAGACGGCGCAATGTCTAGAATGAAGCGCTGTATCCTAGCACCGGCATACGTACCAAGACTATCAAGGGCGTCAGATCGTTTATCCTGCAGTCGCCATTCATCAGACAAATCCAGTGGAACCCAATGGAAGACACCGACCTGCAAGCGCTGATGGCCAGACTCGAATTGCTAATTACCCGGGTCGAGCAACTAAAGGGCCAAAACGGACTCCTATTAGCTCAGGAAAAGACCTGGCGCGAGGAACGCGCTCACCTCATTGAAAAAAACGAAATCGCCCGGCGTAAGGTCGAATCGATGATTTCGCGCCTGAAGGCCCTGGAGCAAGACTCATGAGTTCAAGCAATAGCGTAACCGTGCAGATCCTCGACAAAGAATATTCGATCATCTGCCCCCAGGAAGAGCGCAGCAACCTGGTGAGTGCTGCCCGCTACCTGGACGGCAAAATGCGTGAAATCCGCAGCAGCGGCAAAGTCATCGGCGCCGACCGTATCGCCGTGATGGCTGCACTCAACATTACCCACGACTTGCTGCATAAGCAGGAACGGCCTGACGTGCAGGCCAGCGGCTCGACACGTGAGCAAGTGCGTGACCTGCTGGAGCGCGTGGATCTGGTGCTGTCTACCGATCAAGAGCCACCCAAGGGCTGATTGCCGCGCACGTTTAAGGTATACTCGCCTCACTCCCTGGCGTGTTTGCCAGTCGGCGATGTCCCGGAGCCGATTCGCACTACCCTGGAAGTTGCACGTTGGGCTGGTGTGCATGTCCGCTAGACGGAAAGCCTTAAAGCCTACTGCATCTTCCACCTTGAACTTTCGGGTTCAAGGGCTTAGTCGACAGCGACTCTGTCGGGGAGCCTGAATATCCAAACTCAATGCCAGTCTCAGGACTGGCATTGTTTTATGAGCCGAAAAGCCATGACCGAACCTGCGCCGCTTTCTCGTCCGCAACTTCGACGCATGTTGCGCAAAGCCCGCCGCGCCCTCACGCCGAGTGAACAGCGCCAGGCAGCCCAAGGCTTGTATCGCCAGCTGGCACAGCACCCGCTGTTTCGCCGCGCCAAACATATTGCTTTATACCTACCGACGGACGGCGAAATCGATCCGCGCCTGCTGCTGCGCGCCGCTCAGCGCCGGGGCAAGGCGACGTACCTACCGGTGCTGAGTGCCTGGCCGCGAACCAAGATGGTGTTCCAGCGTGTGCGGCCTGGGGATACGTTACTGCCCAACCGCTTTCGCATTCTTGAGCCCCGCATCAATGCCCATCGCCAGCGCCACGTGTGGGCACTGAACCTGGTGCTGTTGCCGCTGGTGGGCTTTGATGATGTGGGTGGTCGCCTGGGTATGGGCGGCGGCTTTTATGATCGCAGCCTGGCCTACCTTGCCCGGCGCAAAAACTGGCGTGCGCCGACGCTGCTGGGGCTGGCCCACGAATGTCAGAAAGTCGAACGCCTGGCACAGGCGAGTTGGGACGTGCCACTGGCAGGCACCGTTACCGATAAGCAGTGGTATGTCGCAGAAACGCCGCTGGAGTCAGCGACGCCTTGAAGTCGTATTAACGCTTGAACAGTTGTGGCTGCTGCTGAGCCAGCTCAATCGGCGCATCGGTCTTGTTCGACCACAAGCTCTGGGCATAACCGGTGGTCACGACGCCCAGACCAAACAAAATAACCAAAATCCATAGTAAATCCGGCTTACGTTGCATCGATTGCCCCCCTGCAGGCACCTCGTACACGATGACAACAACGTTCCAAAGTAGTCCGTTGCAGCTGCGTCAAGCTTAAAAGCGGGCATTCTGCGGTAACGTGAACCAACACGCAAACCTTGACGCCAACCGACTGTCGGTTTGTCATGCAATTGCCCCGCAACTTCCCCACTGCCTTTTTCAGGAGCCCACAAATGGCCTATTGGCTGATGAAATCCGAGCCCGATGAACTCTCGATAAAAGACCTGCACACACTTGGCGAAGCCCGCTGGGACGGGGTGCGCAACTATCAGGCACGCAATTTTCTTCGGGCCATGGCAGTGGGCGATGAGTTTTTCTTCTACCACTCCAGTTGCCCCGAGCCTGGCATTGCCGGCATCGGCAAAATCACCCAGGCGGCCTACCCGGACCCCACCGCGCTGGAGCCGCAAAGCCACTATTTCGACGCCAAGGCCAGCGCCGAAAAAAATCCGTGGAGCGCAATCAACGTCGCGCACCTACAGACCTTTCCCGCGGTGCTGGGCTTGGGCTATCTGAAACAGCAGGCCGCTCTCGCCGAGCTGCCATTGGTGCAAAAAGGCAGCCGGCTTTCAGTGATGCCGGTCACTGCCGAGCAGTGGGCCGCCATCCTTCAATTAGTTGATTGATCAGCACACACTCGGTGCGCTGATAACGAAACACGCCGACTCAAACCTGTCCAAACGGCTAGTCGCCGCTCACCGTAGGTTGGGGCAGAATCACTGCCCCGCCCATCAGCAAGGAAGGTCGCGTGTCTACTCCCACTTACAGACACGCTATCGATGGGCTGCGCGCCATTGCCGTGCTCAGCGTGATCATCTTCCATCTGAATTTTGCAGACTGGCTGCCCGGTGGTTTTACCGGCGTGGATATGTTCTTCGTGATTTCCGGGTACGTGATCAGCCAATCACTGTGGCAGCGTCGTGACCTGACCTTCGGCCGTTACCTGGCAGACTTCTACCGGCGCCGCCTGCTGCGCATCATGCCCGCGTTGCTGACCGTGCTGTGTGTCAGCTTTGTGCTTTCGGCGATGTTCATGCCGCAGTTCTGGCTCAGCGAGATGATCAACAGCACCGGCCTCGCGGCATTTTTTGGCCTGAGCAATTTTGTCCTCGCATGGAACACCGACACCTACTTTTCACCCAGCGCTGAACTCAACCCGTATCTGCACACCTGGTCACTGGGCGTTGAAGAACAGTTCTACGTAATCTTCCCGGCCCTGTTTTTTGTGTGGCTGCGTTATCGGCAGGCGGCATGTGCCTGGGCGGTGCTGCCGCTGATGGCGATTGCCTCGCTGAGCGTCGGTGCTTATCAGGTAACTGCCGAGCCGCTGTCGGCGTTTTATCTGCTGCCTGGGCGCTTCTGGGAATTGGCCGCCGGTGCAATCCTGTTTCAACTGATCGGTACGCGCGATGTGACGCCGCGCCTAAACCGCCTGGCACCGGCCATGCTGGCTGGCGGCCTCGGCCTGGCGGTCGCCGGTTTCTTGCTCGCCAGCCCCAGCCAGTTCCCTTTTCCGTGGGCAATGCTCACCGTAGCAGGCTCGCTGTCGATGATCGCCGGGATAGTGCTGCAGGCCGACAGCGCCCCGGGCATGCTGCAACGCCTGCTGCAACACCCGCTGGCAACCTACATTGGCCGGCTGTCCTATTCGCTGTACCTGTGGCACTGGCCGGTTGCAGTGTTCCTGCGGTGGACCACCGGTCTGGAGCTGCTGGCCGTACAAGTGCTCTACCCCGTGCTGGTATTCGCGCTCGCGGCGGCGTCCTACCACTGGATAGAAACGCCTGTGCGCAGCGGCAAGTCGGCTGTGCAACGCACGGCATGGCTCACCTTTGCGAGCGGTTTGGGCGTTACGGGCCTGATGTGGCTGGGTGCGCAGTGGGTGTCAAACAACGCATCAACCCTGTCACTCAGCCAGACTCGCGACAGCTACACCTGGTATGCCTATCAACACTATCCCCAGGAAGCTTTCGAGACCCTCGACGACCCGCGCCTAGAGGGACGGCAGCTGTTTGTCATCGGCGATTCGCACACGGCCGCCTACCGCACCTTGCTGAAACTGGTCTCGCTCAAACTGGGCATCACGGTAGTGGAATACGAACAAGGCGGCTGCGCGCTCGTCAGCCTGATCGGCGCCGACCCCGCGCATTGCGCCGTTTCACGCGAAGCCCAACTCAGGGCAATCGAGGCGCAGGCCAAGCCGGGTGACGTGGTATTTTTGGCCTCGCTGCGCATGCCGGAACTCGACGGGCGCGCGTGGCAGAACGGTGAAGCGGCGATGATCGACGAGGCACTGGGTGAGTTGACTGCCGAAAACCTCGAAGCGGCGCGAATATCCGCTGATGCGTTGTTGAGCCGCTTGCAGGCGGCACAGCTCAACCTCTTGATTGACGCCCCCAAACCATTGTTCAAGTCAGCGCCCAACCGCTGCTCGGACTGGTTCAACCGGATGAACCCAATCTGCGAGCCGGGCATGACCATGGCGCGTGACCAGCTTGAACGGCTACGCGCGCCGCAGATGCAACTGCTGCAAAATTTGCAGGCGGATTACTCGGCCTTGCACGTCTGGGACCCGTTGCCGCTGCTGTGCCCTGGCCCGACCTGCTCGGCCTATGACGAACATGCCAAGCCCCTGTTTTTTGACTCCAACCACCTCAGCGGCCATGGCAACCGCGTGCTTGAGCCCGCCTTCAGCGCAGCATTGCTGAAAATCTGGAACGTGACGCCACCCGTTACTGAATGATCAGGTTATTGAACAACAGGTCTTCGACCATCGGTTTACCGGTCTCGTCGTTCATCACTTGTTGCGTTTGCTTGAGGGCTTCCTGGCGCAGCTTTTCTTTGCCTTCAACCGTGCTCATGGCGTCGTTGGTCTGCTGGGTAAACAGGGCCACCAATTGGTTACGGATCAGCGCGTCGTTGGCTTTGACCGCGGCGGCGGCTTCAGTGCCGGTCACGCGCAGGGCAATGTCGGCCTTGAATACCTTGAGTTTGGCCGTGCCGTCCAAGCCGTAGTTACCCACGAACGGCGGGGTCAGGCTGATATAACTGACCTTGGGGGCCTCGCCTTCTTTCGCTTCTTCGGCCTGGGCTGCCATCGGCAAAGTCAGGGCGAGCATCAACAGGATCCACGCTTTCACAGTTCATTCCTCGAATTCGGTTGCCGGGTAGCATAACGCTAGCAAGGCTGAGTACAAGCTTATGGCGGCTTATCAGGCCCGGGCATGCTCGTTGACCCACGGGCGCACCCACCTACACTTATCGGCCACGATGCTAAAAGGAATAGTCCGATGAAAGCTGTGCTGTGCAAAGCCTTCGGCCCCGCCGAAACCCTGGTGCTCGATGAGATCGCGAACCCTGCGATCAAGAAGAACGAGGTCCTGCTGGACGTGCACGCGGCGGGGGTGAATTTCCCGGACACCTTGATCATCGAGGGCAAATACCAGTTCAAGCCGCCCTTCCCTTTTTCACCGGGTGGCGAAGCGGCCGGCGTGGTCACCGAAGTGGGCGAAAAAGTCAGCCACCTGAAAGTCGGTGACCGCGTGATGGCCTTGACTGGCTGGGGCAGCTTTGCCGAACAGGTCGCGGTACCGGGCTACAACGTACTGCCGATAACGCCGAGCATGGACTTCAACACCGCCGCCGCCTTCAGCATGACCTACGGCACCTCGATGCACGCCCTCAAACAACGCGCCAACCTGCAACCCGGCGAAACTTTGCTGGTGCTCGGCGCCTCCGGCGGCGTGGGCCTGGCGGCGGTGGAAATCGGCAAAGCCATGGGCGCCCGGGTGATCGCCGCCGCCAGCAGTGCGGATAAACTCGCCGTGGCCAAGGCCGCTGGCGCGGACGAGTTGATCAACTACAGCGAAGCCAGCCTTAAAGACGAACTAAAACGCCTGACCGATGGCAACGGTGTCGACGTGATCTACGACCCGGTGGGCGGCGATCTGTTTGACCAGGCTATCCGCGGCATCGCCTGGAACGGCCGCCTGTTGGTAGTCGGTTTTGCCAGCGGGCGCATCCCGGAACTGCCGGTGAACCTGGCGTTGCTCAAGGGCGCAGCCGTGGTCGGGGTGTTCTGGGGTTCGTTCGCCCAGCGCCAGCCGCAAGACAATGCGGCGAACTTCCAGCAATTGTTCACGTGGTACGCCGAGGGCAAGCTCAAGCCGCTGGTGTCGAAAGTCTATCCACTCGAACAGGCCGCCCAGGCGATCAATGACTTGGGGCAGCGTAAGGCGGTGGGCAAAGTGGTGGTTCAAGTCCGCTAACCGACCTGAATGCAATCAATGTGGGAGGGGGCTTGCTCCCGATAGCGGTGCTTCAGTCAACAGAAATGTTAGCTGAGCCATTGCTATCGGGAGCAAGCCCCCTCCCACATTTGCATCTCTATAGCACTGAAGAATTCAATAACGACAATGATGCTATATTCGGTAACGAAACTGTAACATTCGCATCCGCAGTTAAAACAAGAAATTTGGAGCTCTTGAATGTTTGCTTTCTTTCGTCCTGCCGCACACCAGGCGCCCCTGCCTGAAGAAAAAATAGACAGCACGTATCGACGACTGCGCTGGCAGATCTTCGCCGGTATTTTCTTCGGTTACGCCGGCTACTACTTGCTGCGCAAGAACTTCTCGCTGGCCATGCCGTACTTGATTGACGAGGGCTACACCCGCGGCCAGCTGGGCTTGGCGATGTCGGCAATTGCGATTGCCTACGGCCTGTCCAAGTTCCTGATGGGCCTGGTGTCCGACCGCTCGAACCCGCGTTACTTCCTGCCTTTTGGCCTGCTGGTGTCGGCGGGCGTAATGTTCATTTTCGGTTTCGCACCTTGGGCAACGTCCAGCGTGACCATGATGTTCATTTTGCTGTTCATCAACGGCTGGGCCCAAGGCATGGGCTGGCCACCCAGCGGGCGGACCATGGTGCACTGGTGGTCGCAGAAAGAACGCGGCGGCGTGGTGTCGGTATGGAACGTGGCGCATAACGTCGGCGGCGGCCTGATCGGCCCGCTGTTCTTGCTCGGTATGGCGTGGTTTAACGACTGGCATGCAGCGTTTTACGTGCCGGCGACCGTGGCCCTGGCCGTGGCGGCGTTTGCCTTCATCACCATGCGCGACACGCCGCAGTCGGTCGGCCTGCCACCGATTGAGCAATACAAAAACGATTACCCGGAAGGCTACGACGCCAGCCACGAAGACGAATTCAGCGCCAAGGAAATCTTCGTCAAGTACGTGCTGCGCAACAAAATGCTTTGGTACATCGCCTTCGCTAACGTGTTTGTCTACCTGTTGCGCTACGGCGTGCTGGACTGGGCACCGACGTACCTCAAGGAAGCCAAACACTTCGACGTGGATAAAACCTCGTGGGCGTACTTCTTCTATGAGTGGGCAGGTATTCCGGGCACGCTGCTGTGCGGCTGGATGTCGGACAAGATCTTCCGTGGCAATCGTGGGCTGACCGGCATCGTATTCATGGCCTTGGTCACCGTGGCGACCCTGGTTTACTGGCTCAACCCGCCAGGCAACCCGATGGTCGACATGATTGCGCTGTTCTCCATCGGCTTCCTGATCTACGGCCCGGTGATGCTGATCGGCCTGCAGGCGCTGGAGTTGGCGCCGAAAAAAGCCGCTGGCACCGCGGCGGGCTTCACCGGTTTGTTCGGCTACTTGGGTGGCTCGGTGGCGGCCAGTGCGGCCATGGGCTACACCGTTGACCATTTCGGCTGGGACGGTGGTTTTGTCCTGCTGATAGGTGCGTGCTTGTTGGCGATCGCGTTCCTGATCCCAACGCTGTGGCACACCAACAGTGTCAGCACAGCGCGTTAATCGCCTGAGCAATCCTTTGCACAACGCTTGAGCCGCGCCTCCAGGTTTTTATCTGGCATGGCGTGGCTACGCAGGGCGTTAACGGTCTGCTCGACATAATCGCGAGTCGTGCCGTAACGCCCGCAAGCGCTTTGCAGCACGTGATTGAGCACGATGTCGGGCAAGTTGCCGGCATAGCTGGGCAAGTGCCGCTCCAACACAAAACCCAGCGCCTGAACCTGGCTGCCATCTTCCAAACGGCAGGTCAGCCAGTGCGGCCGGTAGGAGGGGTAAGGCATCTCGCGCTGCCACAAGGCGTAAAGCGAGGCTTCCAACTGGTCTTCCGGCAAACGGTAGGCAAACCCGCTGCAGGAACCGCCACGGTCCAGCCCGAACACCAACCCCGGCAATTCCGGCGTGCCCCGATGCTCGTGGGACCACAGGTACAAGCCCCGGTGGTAACCGTGAACCCGCGCACGCACGCGCTCGGTCGACGAACATTCAGGCCGCCAGATCAACGACCCGTAGGCGAATAGCCAGACCGGCCCACCCTTATGCCGGGCCATCGTGGCCTGCATCGAGCTCATTAACTGTTCGTGAGTGAGTTGCGGCCCAAGATCGAGCCGCGGAGGGTAAGCCAATTGCAAAAGATCGGTTTCAATGGCGGTCATGGCGAAAAGCGGTGCGCCTCCTGTGTATTACCAGTTGTAAGCAACTTTACCGTAATAAAACGCGCCGCTGTAACCGTACGGCGAAAAAGTGCTATAGGCCAAATTGCCGCCACTGCTGGCGTAGGCATTGACCTTCTCCGGGTATTTGTCGGTGACGTTGTCACCGCCCACGGTGAACGTCCAGTTCTTCAGTTTGTAGTCCGCCGACAGGTCCAGCACCCAAGCCGCCTTGAAGGTCTGGTCGTTGACCTTGTCCGCCTGGTAACTGGTGAACTCACCATAACGCACCAGGTTGCTGTGCAGTGCCCAACGGCCGTAGGTGAAATCGTTACCCAGGCTGAGTTTGTGCTGCGGCGTGGTGTCGCCGAGTAAACCGATACGCTCGCGGCGGTCCACCCGCACCAAGTTGGCGCCCAAACTGTCCAGAATGGCCGGGTTGGCTTTCACGTCCGTCACTTTGGTGTGGTTGTAGTTATACCCTACCGTGCTGTTCCAACGAATGCCGTTATCGAATTGATAACGATAGTTGGCCACCAAATCGACGCCATCGGTGCTGGTATCGGTGGCGTTGGTGAAGTAGCGCGCGCTGGTGTAGTTGATGTTGCCAACACCGTTGGCTTGCAGGTAAGCCACGGTTGCCGGGTTCAGATTAAGGTTGGAGGACAGGCTGATACGGTCGCGGATGTCGATGCGATAAACGTCGAGCGTTACGGTCAGGTCATCTGCAGGCTCCAGCACCAGGCCGAGGCTGTAGTTACGTGACTTTTCGGCTTTCAGGTCTTCGGCGCCGAGCAGTCTTGCCACCTGGCTGTCGGCCGGAAAGGTGCCCGCCTCCTGAATGGTGCTGCCGATCAACTGCGACGAGGTGTAGGCAAAATTCTGCTGGGCCAGGGATGGCGCGCGGAAACCGTTGGAAATGCTGCCACGCAACGCCACTTGCGGGGTGAAGTCATACCGCGCCGACAGCGAGCCGCTGACGTTGGAGCCAAAGTCACTGTAATCCTCATGCCGCACGGCGGCCGAGGCGCTGAGCTTTTCGGTGAAGTTGGTTTCCAGGTCCAGGTACTGCGCCCAGTTATGCCGCGAGCTGCTGCCGGCGTCGGCATCACGGAAACCACCGAGGCCCGAGCTGCCGGTCTGGTAATAGGACGCAGGCTCGCCCGCTTCGATCTCATAGCCCTGGTGCAGGTATTCGCCACCAAAAGCTACCGACACCGGGTAGGGCAAAAAGCCCACGTCGAATTCACGTGAGAGGTCCAGGCTGACTTGCTTCTGATCGTTGCTCAGGGTGCCATTGTCGAACTTGCGCGGCGTAGCAAGGCCGAGTGAGGTGTTGATGGTGTCGGTGCTTAATTCGTACTGGTTTTTGCCATAGTTGGCCGACAGGTCATAGTGCCAGTCGTAGGCCAGCAAGCCGCGCAAGCCCACCACCAATGAGGTGTCTTCAAGGTTGCCCTTGATCAGCGGCAAGTAGCCATTGGGGTTGAGCGCTGCAATGTTGTTGGACGCATTGCTGGCCCGGTAGAACGCTGCGGTTTCGCCACGTCGCTTGCTGTAGCCGCCGAACGTGTAGAACTCCAGCCCGTCGCTGAAGGAATACTCGGAGTTGAACTGCAAC
This sequence comes from Pseudomonas kitaguniensis, assembly GCF_049199985.1. Lineage (NCBI taxonomy): Bacteria > Pseudomonadati > Pseudomonadota > Gammaproteobacteria > Pseudomonadales > Pseudomonadaceae > Pseudomonas > Pseudomonas kitaguniensis. The sequence continues at coordinate 190,702 of NZ_JBLZPT010000007.1, read as the reverse complement.
TTGCCTTCATTGGTAGCCGGTTCGCCCTGGCGGAACACACGCTGGCCGTAGGTGGTGGAACCTACGCTGGCCGGGCGGAAATCATCGCCGGCGCGGTTGGTGTAATCGTTGTCGGCACCTTCAGCGGAAAGGTTGATAAAACCATTGTCACCCAGCGCCAAGCCGGTATTGCCGCTGACATTGCGTTGAATACCATCGCCCTTTTTGTATTCGCCAAATTTGCTCGAGACCGAACCGCCATGGTCGTCGTGCTTGAGGATCACGTTGATTACCCCGGCAATCGCGTCAGAGCCATAGCGCGCCGACGCACCGTCACGCAGCACTTCAACGTGGTCGACCGCCGACAACGGAATTGCATTCAAGTCCGCCGGTGCCGAGCCACGGCCAACGGCCCCGCCGAGGTTAACGAAGGCACTGGTGTGGCGACGTTTACCGTTGATCAGCACCAACACCTGATCCGGCGACAGGCCGCGCAACTGCGCGGGGCGCACCAGCTCGGCGCCATCCACCAGGCTTGGACGCGGGAAGTTGATCGACGGAATCAAGCGCGCCAGCACTGCTCCCAGCTCATCGGAGCCGGTACTGCGCAAGGTTTCGCCGGAAATCACATCAATCGGCGAAAGCGAAGCACTGGCGGTGCGCTCTTGGGCGCGCGTACCGGTGACGATCACGGTGTCGAGTTTTGGCACATCGGCAGCGGCTGTTTCGGCCGCCAAGGCTGGATTAAATCCCACAGCGGTCAGCAAATTAGCCGACAAAATCGCTGTGTACAGCGCGTGTTTGTTGTAGCTCCCCATACCGCTCCCACTCCTTTTAACCCAGGAATCAAACATCAGAACTTGCTGCTCTGAGTGCTTACGATCGATCCGTCTGGCGGGCGGTGGCGGTCAGTTATTGGTGATTGATGAAAGGCGGTAGTCCGGTGCCTTATAGCTTAATGAGATTTTTCCTACATAAGTAATACCTTAATTGCATAAGCATAGGCGACCAAACCTTCAGCGCAGGTTCAGGCCCCGCAGGACGTTAGCCGCCAAACTGTAGAAGTTTAGCGACCCCACATTAGCCGCCTATTCAAACGACTATCGAGGTCGAACCATGAAGTACGTTTATTCCGGCTTGCTGCTTATGGCACAAGCCGCTACCGCGCTGGCCTCTGAGGCGGCCGTCAAAGGCGATAAGGGCTTCTGGTACGCCCAGACGAGCCTCTACACCCAGCACTTTTCACCGAACCCCAAGCACAACAACAACCAGGATTTGATCAACCTGGAGCGCAACGAAGCGTCCGGGCTGGTGTACGGCGGGGCGACCTTTCGCAACTCGTTCAGCCAGCGCTCATATTATGTTTACGCGGGTAAACGCTATGACCTTGGCGACTCGCCGTTCTACATGAAGGTGACCGCAGGCGCGCTTCAGGGGTATCGCGGCAAGTACCGCGACAAAATCCCGCTCAACCGCTTTGGCGTGGCACCGGCGATCATCCCCTCGGTGGGCGTGAATTTCGGCCCGGTGACCAGCGAGTTGGTGTTGCTGGGCTTTAATGCGGCGATGCTGACGGCGGGGGCGCGTTTCTAACGACACTGCCTATCTGTGTAGGCGCCGGTTCCCACATTAAGGGCGCGGTGCGTAGGCGAACACATCAGCACGCATCTGATGCGCGTCCATGCCGGCGTCAACCAGCGCATCCAGCGTGCCGTAGATCATCGCAGGCGAGCCACTTGCGTAGACGTGCACACCCTTGAGATCGCGAATATCTTCACACACCGCTTCATGCAGCAGCCCGCAACGCCCTTGCCAACCACACAGGTCGCTGACCACTTTGTGCAGGAATAAATTCGGCAGTTGCAGCCATTGGTCCCAGTGCTCGATCTGGTAAAAATCCTCCGGCCGACGCACACCCCAGTACAAATGGACCGGGTGCTTGAAACCGGAAGCGCGGCAATGCTCTATCAAGCTGTGCATCTGCGCCATGCCGGTACCCGCGGCGATCAACACCAACGGCCCGTCGGGTAGCTCGGCAAGGTGCGTGTCGCCAAAAGGCAATTCGATGCGCGCCATCTGATTACGCTGCAACTGCTCAAGCAGGTTGCGCGCGCTGTCTTCCCGCACCAGCACATGCAACTCCAGCTCACGCCCGGAATGCGGCGCCGACGCCAGCGAGAACGCCGACTTCTCGCCATTCTCCCGCTCGATCATCAAGTATTGCCCAGCGTGGTAACGCAGCGCTTTACCGGCCGGGGCAAGCAGGCGCACGCGCCACACATCACCACCGACCTCCACACATTCAGTCAATTGGCACGACAACTTGCGCAACGGCAACTCTCCCGGCGCCAGCACGCCATCCCATAACACAATGCAATCTTCCAGCGGCTCAGCGATGCAGGTGTAAAACTCACCGTGGTCGAGCACCTCACCGGCTTGCAGCACCCGGCCCTCAACCAGCAACGCCGCACACACATGGCACACGCCATTGCGACACGCCTGAGGGCACTCGTAGCCCAGACGGCGCGCGCCTTCAAGGATTCGCTCGCCAGGGATCAGTTCCAGTACCGCGCCGGAAGGTTGCAGGGTTACACGCATCAATCTATTCCCAATTCTTTCCACATAGCATCGACACGGGCAGTCACAGCCTCATCCTTGACGATCACCCGGCCCCACTCGCGGGTGGTTTCACCCGGCCATTTGTGGGTGGCATCCAGGCCCATCTTTGAACCGAGGCCCGACACCGGCGAGGCGAAGTCGAGGTAGTCGATCGGCGTGTTGTCGATCATCACCGTGTCGCGCTTGGGGTCCATGCGCGTGGTGATGGCCCAGATCACGTCGTTCCAGTCGCGAGCATTGATGTCGTCGTCGGTGACGATAACGAATTTGGTGTACATGAACTGTCGCAAAAACGACCACACTCCCAGCATTACCCGTTTGGCGTGGCCTGGATAGGACTTCTTCATGGTCACAATGGCCATGCGGTACGAGCAGCCTTCGGGCGGCAAGTAGAAGTCGGTGATCTCCGGGAACTGCTTTTGCAGGATCGGCACAAACACTTCGTTCAGCGCCACACCCAGAATAGCCGGTTCATCCGGTGGCCGGCCGGTGTAGGTGCTGTGGTAGATCGGCTTGATCCGGTGGGTAATGCGCTCGACCGTGAACACCGGGAAGCTGTCGACTTCGTTGTAGTAACCGGTGTGGTCGCCGTAAGGGCCTTCGTCGGCCATTTCGCCCGGATGAATCACGCCTTCGAGGATGATTTCCGCACTGGCCGGCACTTGCAGGTCGTTGCCGCGGCACTTCACCAGTTCGGTGCGGTTACCGCGCAACAGACCGGCGAAGGCATATTCAGACAGGCTGTCGGGCACCGGCGTGACGGCGCCAAGGATGGTCGCCGGGTCAGCGCCCAGGGCGACGGAAACCGGGAAAGGCTTGCCGGGATGTTTTTCGCACCATTCACGAAAGTCGAGTGCGCCGCCACGGTGGCTCAGCCAACGCATGATCACTTTATTGCGGCCGATCACTTGCTGACGGTAGATACCCAGGTTCTGGCGATCCTTGTTCGGGCCTTTGGTCACAGTAAGGCCCCACGTGATCAGCGGGCCGACGTCGCCGGGCCAGCAGGTCTGCACGGGCAGCATGCCGAGGTCGACATCATCACCCTCGATCACCACTTCCTGGCACACCGCGTCCTTGACCACCTTGGGCGCCATGGCAATGATCTTGCGAAAGATCGGTAGCTTCGACCAGGCATCCTTCAGGCCTTTGGGTGGCTCGGGCTCCTTGAGGAAGGCCAGGAGCTTGCCGATCTCGCGCAGCTCGCTGACCGACTCGGCGCCCATGCCAAAGGCCACGCGGTCGGGCGTACCGAACAGGTTGCCGAGCACCGGAATATCAAAGCCGGTCGGGTTTTCGAACAGCAGTGCCGGGCCCTTGCTGCGCAGGGTACGGTCACAAATCTCAGTCATTTCCAGCACCGGCGAAACCGGTACCTGGATACGTTTCAACTCTCCGCGCTGCTCAAGTTGCTGCACGAAATCCCGAAGATCCTTGAATTTCATTAACCATGCCACCCGTAAAATAGGCCTACATCCTACCTGCTCTGAAGGCGGCTGGCAGCTTAATTGGCCGTCAGCCCGCGCGATTGCAGCGAATTGAACAAGGGCTCCAGGAACGCCTCAATGTGCCGCGCCCCGACGTCCGAAAGATGGTTATCGTCGGTGTACAGCGCACGGCCGTTGAGCTCCACCCGGCACAGGCCATCGGCGCCACACAGCAGGGGCGCCGGGTCCAGCACGCTAACGCCACGGTCGGCCGCGGCCAGTTCGTCGAACAGTTGGGTAATAAAGCGCTGGCGCTTCTGATGTTCCGCTACCGGCAGCCCTTCACCGTCGACCGGCCGGTGCATCATGGCCAGGCGACTGAGGCGGTAGGGAACGATGATTTCCTGCAACGGTACTTCCTTGACCAGCCACACGTGATACCCGGCGGCGCGCAAACCTTTGACGCGCTCGCGCAGGCCTTCGGCGAAGCGCTGCTCGGCGATGGCACGCACGTATTGGCCAGTGCCCGGGTCTTTTAGCGCATGCTCTTTGTCCCCCGACATTTGCCCGTACAGGTACAGGCTCCAGCGCGCCACCAGCACCACATCAGTGAACGATTGCGCGGCCATGGCCTTCTCGACGCGTTGATTGAAACGTGCGCAGCGGGCGATGTTCTCCAGACCATCAAGCGGCACACAACCGGCAAAACTGGTCTGGGCCAGGCTGATCGTGTGCCGTTTGGCAGCGTCTTCGAGCGCCGGAACCAGCGCCGTGGCATGGCTGTCGCCCCAGACCAGCGCAGACGTCGAGCGGTTTTTGGGGCCGAAGTGGCAGAACAGCCGATCGTCGGGGGTGTCTTTGTCGGCCATGCAGGCCATCAGTTCCGGGCTCCATGTCTTCGCCTGGGCGTAACGCAGGGCCTGCTCGGACAAGCGCCAAGGCACACCCTTCGCCTCGCGCAATGCCAGGCCTGTAAAACCCAGACACAGGATGCCGGCTGCGGCGGCCGCGAGGATCGCTTTGCGCCCGGCCAGCAGGCGTTTTTCGCGAAACGGCGCTTCTACAAATCGCCACGAAAGGTAGCCCAGTACCAGGCTCAGCAGCATCAGCCCGGCCAGCTCAAGCGCGCTCAAACCGTCCACCGCGGCATAGTTGGCGTACACAAACACCGGCCAGTGCCACAGGTACCAGGAATACGAAATAAGCCCCAGGCCGACCATCACCCGCGAACTCAACAAACGCCCGACCGCCGTGTGCTGTTGCCCATTCGCCCAGATTAATCCGACCACGCCCAACACCGGCAGCAAAGCGGCCGCGCCAGGGAACGGGGTATGTCGGTCGAAACCGAATACGGCTATCAGGATAAACGCCATGGACACCAGGCTGACCCCTTGCGCCAGGGCCGGCGAGGCGCGCCATTCACGCAACGGCATCACCGCCAGCATTGCCCCAGCGAGCAATTCCCAGGCCCGCAAGTGCAGCAGAAAGAAGGCTTTTTGCGGCTGATGAGCGACCGCCCAGACGCTCATGCCGAAAGACACCAGCAGCACGCCGAACAACGCCAGACGCCAGTGTTTCAGGCGGCTTGAAAGCACTGCCAGCAGCAGTGGAAAGAGAATATAGAACTGCTCCTCCACCGCCAGCGACCAGGTGTGCAGCAAGGGTTTGATGTCGGAGGCCGAGTCGAAATAACCGTGCTGGCGCGCAAACAGCAGGTTGGAGGTGAATGTCACCTGGTAATGCGCCGACCGCCCCAACGCCTCGTAGTCCTTGGGCGCCAGCAGCAACCAACCCACCACCAGTGTGGCCGCCATCATCACAAACAGGGCTGGCAAGATACGCCGGGCACGCCGCGCCCAGAAATCCACGAAACTGAAGCGACCGACCTGGCGTTCGCGCCAGATGATCGAGGTGATCAGGTAGCCGGAAATCACGAAAAACACGTCTACGCCGACAAAGCCGCCAGTGAAGCCCGGTACTCCAAAGTGAAACAGTACAACAGCCAGGACAGCGATGGCGCGCAGGCCATCAATGTCTCTTCGGTAAGCAAAAGTGGTCATAAATTTAAGGTCAGGCAGATACGAATGGAGATGAGCGTAGCGTCACTCAACTTTTTTGTTTCATAACTGACACTTTGGTGCTGAAAACCTCCCTTTTTTGATACAAAAAAAATGGCGCCCCGTAGGGCGCCATTTTTCGGACCTGAAGCGTCGTATTATTTACGCTTCATCGACAAGAAGAACTCGTCGTTGGTCTTGGTGGTTTTCAACTTGTCGATCAGGAACTCGATGGCCGCAACTTCGTCCATCGGGTGCAGCAGCTTGCGCAAAATCCACATGCGCTGCAGTTCGTCGTCGGCGGTCAGCAACTCTTCGCGGCGGGTGCCGGAACGGTTGATGTTGATCGCAGGGAACACGCGTTTTTCAGCGATACGACGGTCCAGGGGCAGTTCCATGTTGCCGGTACCCTTGAACTCCTCGTAGATCACTTCGTCCATCTTCGAGCCGGTTTCAACCAGCGCGGTGGCGATAATGGTCAGCGAGCCGCCTTCTTCGATGTTGCGCGCGGCGCCGAAGAAACGCTTTGGTTTCTCCAGGGCGTGGGCATCAACACCACCGGTGAGTACCTTGCCGGAGCTCGGGATCACGGTGTTGTAGGCACGCGCCAGACGGGTGATGGAGTCGAGCAAAATCACCACGTCTTTCTTGTGTTCGACCAGGCGCTTGGCCTTCTCGATGACCATTTCGGCAACCTGCACGTGGCGGGTTGGCGGCTCATCGAACGTCGAGGCAACCACTTCGCCGCGCACGGTGCGCTGCATTTCGGTTACTTCTTCCGGACGCTCATCGATCAGCAACACGATCAAGTGAACTTCAGGATTGTTACGCGCGATGTTCGCTGCGATGTTCTGCAGCATGATGGTCTTACCGGCTTTCGGCGGTGCGACGATCAGGCCGCGCTGGCCTTTACCGATCGGGGCGCACAGGTCGATGACACGGCCGGTCAAGTCTTCGGTGGAACCGTTACCGGCTTCCATCTTCATCCGAATGGTCGGGAACAGCGGGGTCAGGTTCTCGAAGAGAATCTTGTTTTTCGCGTTCTCGGGACGGTCAAAGTTGATCGTGTCGACCTTGAGCAGGGCGAAATAACGCTCGCCTTCCTTCGGGGGACGGATCTTGCCAACGATGGTGTCACCAGTGCGCAAGTTGAAGCGACGGATCTGGCTCGGCGAGACGTAAATGTCGTCTGGGCCGGCAAGATAGGAAGCGTCAGCAGAGCGGAGGAAGCCGAAGCCGTCCTGGAGAATCTCCAGCACGCCATCACCGGAGATTTCCTCACCGCTTTTTGCGTGCTTTTTGAGCAGGGAGAAAATCACATCCTGCTTGCGCGAACGGGCCATATTTTCTATGCCCATCTCTTCGGCCAATTGGAGCAGGTCGGTAATCGGCTTTTGCTTGAGTTCAGTCAGATTCATATAGGAATGACGTAATCATTTATGGAGGGGGGGAAATTAAGCTTTTGGCTTAATGAGGCCGCGCCGCAGAGAAGGCGACAGGATCGCGTACTAATCAAAAAGGAATGCGTCGGCGACGGCTTGCAGGGGGCAGTGGAGAAACCAGTGCGGGGCCGAATGTACCACCTGAGTTTCGGAGCGTCTAGCCCTGTTTCACGAAAAAGCCCCGCTATTTGCGGGGCTTTTTTGACGACGCTTAGATGTTGGCGTCGAGGAAAGCTTGCAGTTGGGACTTCGACAGCGCGCCGACTTTAGTCGCCGCAACTTCGCCGCCCTTGAACAGCATCAGGGTCGGAATACCACGCACGCCGTGCTTGGCCGGGGTTTCCTGATTGTCGTCGATGTTCAGTTTGGCAATGGTCAACTTGCCTTCGTAGGTGGTCGCAATGTCGTCCAGAACAGGGGCGATCATTTTGCAAGGGCCACACCATTCAGCCCAGTAGTCAACCAGCACCGGGCCCTGAGCCTTGAGTACTTCGGCCTCAAAGGTCGCGTCGGTGACGTGCTTGATAAGATCGTTGCTCATGGATGTCTCCGGATTGTAAGCAAAAAAAACGTGGCCCATCATAGCCGCCCTTCCCCCGTTCAGGAAGCCGCCGCTGATTGAGTCTTGCTATGGTGATGAATGAGTTTGGGTATACCCCACTCACGGCGCAACCGGCGTGACGAAGGCGATGCCGGTGCGTAAGGCCGCATTGCGTACATGTTCCTGCATGGTTTTCTGCGCCGCCGCACTGGCGCGCCGGGCCAGCGCACGCAAAATCCTGCGGTGCTCCTGCCAGGTTTCCATGGCCCGTTCCGGCCGGATGAACGGTAGTTTCTGACTCTCCAGAAACACCTCGGCACTCGCACTCAAAATGCTCACCATCGCTTGGTTGCCGCTGGCCAGCAAAATCCGTTGATGGAATTCGAAGTCGAGCCGGCCGGCCGCTTCAAAGTCGCCGGCCTTAAGCACCTTGCGCATCGCCTCGACATTGTCTTGCAGGCTGTCCAGCTCATCGAGGGTCAATGTCATTGCCGCCAAGCCCGCTGCAAACCCCTCCAGGGCATAGCGCAACTGGAAAATATCCAATGGCGTAGCCTGGGCGGCGAAGGGCCACGCAAACCCCGGTGCTTCTTGCACCTCCTGCACGAACACGCCTTTACCCGGCTGTACGCTGACCACGCCCAAGGCACTCAAGGATGACAACGCCTCGCGCAACGATGCCCGGCTGACGCCTAACTGCACCGCCAGGTCGCGCTGGGACGGCAGCGCATCGCCCGCTGCGAAGCCCTGCTCTTTGATCAGTTTTCGGATGGCCTGCAGGGCCGCTTCCGGTACGGCTTGGGCGATGGAATTCATAAAAAACTCGTAGTTCCAGACAACTGAGCGGCTAGTTGTAAAGCTATTCCGGGACCTAGGCAAGCCACGCCCCAAAGGGGTTCGCGGGGTTTTATCGGCGCTCGAAAAAGGTGCGAAAAGCGGGCGAACTGTTCAGACCAGTAAGACCGCCGAACCTCAACGAATTCCGGCCTTACAGACGATTCAGCCGGTGATGGCATGCGCTGTGCAATCACGCCATGAGCAGAAACAAAAAATTCCTTCGCCCTTCGGAGAGTTGCCATGACCAAGCGCTACAGCGCCCTGCTCACTGCCCTGTTTGCCAGCCTGATGCTGAGCCAGGCACCCGCCCAGGCCAATGGTCTGGACGACATCGTCGCCCGTGGCACCCTCAAAGTTGCCGTGCCACAGGACTTCCCGCCGTTCGGCTCGGTCGGCCCCGACATGAAACCCCGCGGCCTGGACATCGACACCGCCAAGCTGCTGGCCGACGAGCTCAAGGTCAAGCTGGAGCTGACCCCGGTGAACAGCACCAACCGCATTCCGTTCCTTACCACCGGCAAAGTCGACCTGGTGATTTCCAGCTTGGGCAAAAACCCGGAGCGCGAAAAGGTAATCGATTTTTCCAGGGCCTACGCGCCGTTCTACCTGGCGGTGTTCGGCCCGCCTGATGCGACCGTCAGCACCACCGACGACCTCAAGGGCAAGACCATCAGCGTCACACGCGGCGCCATCGAAGACATCGAGTTGACCGCGGTAGCGCCCAAGGAAGCAACCATCAAACGCTTCGAAGACAACAACTCGACCATCGCTGCTTACCTGGCCGGCCAGGTCGACCTGATTGCCAGCGGCAACGTGGTGATGGTGGCGATCAGCGAACGGAGCCCTAAACGCGTGCCGGTGCTGAAAGTGAAACTCAAAGATTCCCCGGTGTACGTAGGCGTGAACAAGAACGAGCCGGCGCTGCTTGAGAAGGTCAACCAGATTCTGGTCGCGGCCAAGGCCGACGGCAGCCTGGAAAAGAACGCGATGCAATGGCTAAAAGAGCCGCTGCCCGCAGATCTTTGACGCGACGGAGTTGATTCATGGCGTATCAATTTGACTTTGTGCCGGTGCTGGCAAATACCGACCTGCTGTTGCGCGGCGCTCTGTTCACGCTTGAGCTGACGGCCATCGGCGCGATCCTCGGGGTGGCCCTGGGCATCGTCGGCGCCGTGGTGCGGGCGTGGAAGATCCAGCCGTTCGCCTGGTTCTTCGGCGTGTATGTCGAGTTGATCCGCAACACACCGTTTCTGGTGCAGTTGTTCTTCATCTTCTTCGGCTTGCCATCCCTGGGCCTTAAAATCACCGAGTGGCAAGCGGCTGTATTGGCAATGGTGATCAACTTGGGGGCGTATTCCACCGAGATCATCCGCGCCGGCATCCAGGCGATTCCTCGCGGCCAGTTGGAAGCCGCAGCGGCACTGGCGATGACGCGTTTCGAGGCGTTCCGCTACGTGGTGTTGCTGCCGGCACTGGGCAAGGTGTGGCCGGCCCTGAGCAGCCAGATCATCATCGTGATGCTCGGCTCGGCAGTGTGTTCGCAGATCGCCACTGAAGAACTGAGCTTTGCCGCCAACTTTATCCAGTCGCGCAACTTCCGCGCGTTCGAAACCTACGCGCTGACGACCTTGGTGTACCTGTGCATGGCGCTGATGATTCGCCAGTTGCTCAACTGGATCGGCCGCCGATTTGTGATGAGGAACAGCCGATGAGTGATTTTTCGTTCTGGGACATCGTGCGCAACCTCGCTATCGGCCTGCAATGGACCCTGCTGCTGTCGCTGGTGGCGTTTATCGGTGGCGGCATCATTGGTTTGCTGGTGATGACGATGCGCATCAGCCGCAAAACCTTCCCGCGTAATCTTGCGCGCACTTATATCGAACTGTTCCAGGGCACGCCGCTGTTGATGCAGCTGTTCCTGGTGTTTTTCGGCGTCGCCCTGCTGGGGGTGGATATTTCGCCCTGGCTGGCGGCGGCGATTGCCTTGACGCTGTTTACCAGCGCCTACCTGGCCGAGATATGGCGCGGCTGCGTCGAGTCCATCGCCCACGGGCAATGGGAAGCCTCGGCCAGCCTGGCACTCAACCCGCTTGAGCAACTGCGCTACGTGATTTTGCCGCAGGCATTGCGCATTGCTGTGGCGCCGACCGTGGGTTTTTCGGTGCAAGTGGTTAAAGGCACCGCCGTCACCTCGATCATCGGCTTTACCGAACTGACCAAAACCGGCGGCATGCTCGCCAACGCGACCTTCGAGCCCTTCATGGTCTACGGCCTGGTGGCGCTCGGTTACTTCCTGCTCTGCTACCCCTTGTCACTCAGTGCGCGCTATCTGGAAAGGAGACTGCATGCCTCTGCTTAGAATTTCCGCCCTGCATAAGTATTACGGCGATCACCACGTACTCAAGGGCATCGACCTGACCGTTGAAGAAGGCCAGGTGGTGGCGATCATCGGCCGTAGCGGCTCGGGCAAATCCACCTTGTTGCGTACCCTCAACGGCCTGGAGTCGATCAACGACGGGGTGATTGAAGTCGACGGCGAGTACCTTGATGCCGCTCGCGCCGACTTGCGCAGCCTGCGGCAGAAAGTCGGCATGGTGTTCCAGCAGTTCAACCTGTTCCCGCACCTGACGGTGGGCGAAAACGTCATGCTCGCCCCCCAAGTGGTGCAGAAAGTGCCCAAGGCCAAAGCTGCACAGCTTGCCAGGCAGATGTTGGAGCGGGTCGGGCTGGGGGAAAAGTTCGACGCGTTCCCGGATCGCCTGTCCGGTGGCCAGCAACAACGGGTGGCGATCGCCCGCGCATTGGCCATGTCGCCCAAGGTGCTGTTGTGCGATGAAATCACCTCGGCCCTCGACCCCGAACTGGTCAATGAAGTGCTCAGCGTGGTGCGCCAACTGGCCAAGGACGGCATGACCTTGATCATGGTGACCCACGAAATGCGCTTCGCCCGCGAGGTCGGCGACAAGTTGGTGTTCATGCATCAGGGCAAGGTGCATGAAGTGGGCGACCCAAAAACATTATTTGCCAACCCGAAAACGCCCGAACTCGCCAACTTCATTGGCTCGGTGGAACAACCGAACTGACCAGTTCGAAACTGCCCAGCCCTTCCAGGCGCGTCTCGCTGCGCACCTCCAGGGCATCGGCGGGCAGGTCGGTATCAATATCGACTTGGGCGGTCAATTGCCGGCCTGTTACCGGCATACCCGCCGCCCGCGCCACCAGGCTTTGGCCCGGCAGCAACTGCCCTCCGACAGGCTGGCCGGGCAGGTGCTGCGCCTCCCAACCGACAGCCCGCCCATCCACTTGGGCATGTTTGAGGCTCAGCCTGAATCGCCCTTGGCGACCAAACCGAAACCCCTGCCCATCGGCGGCCACACCGATAAAACGCAGGCCGATTGCCGCAGGCTCAGTGCAAAAAACATTCACCTGCAACGAGCGAGTGCCGAGCGCGATGGAGGTCCGTTCAACCAGCGCTTCCCTGCGAATAGCGCCGTAGTCGATGCGCGGCTGGCTTACCGATAACCGGCAGTTTTCTGCCTGTGCGTCAGGCGCTGCCAGCACCGCGAACAGCAACGCGAGGGGCAGGCTTTTTAGCCTAACGGCCATGGCACACCGCCGAGGTGGTTTCATAGAATTTGTCATTGTCAGGCTGGCTCCCGGGGTCAATGCGCAACAGGCAGGTGGAAGAGTCCGGCAATGAAACGCGCAGGTTTTGCGACTCACTGACGTCGTTGAGAAAAATCATGCCTTCACCCACCACGCTGGTCAGGAACAGGTCGCCTTTGCCGAATACGGCGGCGCCCTGAGGCAGCGGCCGCCCCTGCTGATCAGTCGCGTTGAGCAGCACACGGCGTACCTTTACGACATCAAAACCCACCGCGTTAAAGGAGCCACGGCCAGCAGTCAGCGTCTGCGTACCGTTTTTCAGGTCGACGCGTTTGGGCAAGGACGGGGTTTGCACCTGGACCCGGCTAGGTGTGTAGGCAGGCAGACCGGCGATCACCGCTTGCCCGCTGAAGTCGGTCCACACCGGGCCTTGCGGGGTCTCGACTTTTGCAGCGCCGATGTCGCCGACCGAGACAATGCCGAACGTGTCCTGAACGGTGTAAGGCGAGAAGGTCAGCCCACCTGCGTGAGCCACCGCACCACCTTGCAACTGCCCGGTATAGCTGCTGCCCAATGGGTCGCGGCTGACACCCAGGCCTATCCGTGTATAACGTGGCAACAGCCCGACCTGCCCGCGAAATGATTGGTCGCGGGCATTGAGGTCGCGCTCGACCCCCACTTCGTAATTCACATAGTCGTTGACGCGTTCACTGAGCGCTGTGCCCGCAGTGAATAGGTCGCCACGGCGGCTGGTGTAACTGGTCACACGTCGATCGCTGCCCAGCGGCACGCTGACCTGCAGCCGCACCGACAGGTCGTTGTCCAGGGCACGCTCACGCGGGCTGCCAACGGGCGTGGCGTCACGGCGACTGCGCGTGCCGCCTACTTGCGAATCAGCGATCAACGCAACGTCGGCGCGGCTGAATGACTTGTTCCACGAGGCAAATACGTGTTCGGACGCGCGCCCGTCAAATTGCGAACTGCGCGTATACCCCAGGGAAAACACACCCGCCACAGGATCGGCCCAACTCATGCCAGCGGTGTATTGGTTTTTGAAGCGCGAATCCAGTTCATTGGCCCTGGCTGACCGTCCGGCTTCAGTGACCTCGCGATAACCCAGGGTCTGCGTGGTTGCACTGAGGTTAACGTCGATATTGGCGTATACCGGGCTGCTCACGGATACGCTGCTGCGCGCGCCGGACACTGCGTTTTTGCCGTCACGCGAGAGGTTATGCCGTGCGCTCACAGAAACCCGCTGGAAAAACACGCTGCTCAAGGTGCCGCCTGCCGACCAATACTCGTCAGTGCCCAACAACCCAAAACCCGCAGACGAATCCTGCCCAAGCCCCCAAGTGCCACTGCCCATGGCAACCACCGGTGACGGCCCCTCCTCGCCGTTATCTTTGCGCAGCTTACCCGCCGAGAAGTAATAACCCGGCGCCGCCGGTGCTGCGCCTGCAAACGATGCCGCCGGCACCACGAAACTGCGCCTGGCGCCACGCACATCAATCACGCTGACTTCAAGGTCACTGGTGCCATTGAGCAACGGCAAACCGGTCAGCCGAAAGGGCCCTTCAGGCACCAACGTGCTGTGGATCAACACGCCGGACTGGCGAACTTCAATCCGCGACTGGCTTTGGGCCAGGCCTTCGACCACCGCACTGTTGCCGCCCGCTGAAGCGCGTGATTGGCCATCGGGGAAAAACTGCAGGCCCGACAGCTGGACGCCGCCAAACACCGGGTTATTGCTGGAGAGCTGGCCCACCTGGAAAGTCGATTGCAGCGCGGCAATATCACGCTGGGCAAACGCGTACAGATGCTCGGTGCGCGCCTTGCCGTTGTCGGACACATAGAACTGGCGGCTGCGAACAATCCAGTCCTCCAGGTTGAAACCTGCCTCGGTGTAGGCCGAGATAAACCGGCTGGGCCCACTGCGCGAGCGGCTGTCGAAACCCAGTACGTCATAATTGAATAACGCCGCCGCTCCGCCCTTGGTAAATTGCCCCGCGGCCCACTGCGGCTCACGCAGTGACTGGGTCGGCACCACCAGCGCCACCTCGTCTGTGCCAGGGCGCAACCTCACATTGGTTGTCGGGAACGCACCCAAAAAATCATGGCAGGCCTGGTCCGGCAAGGCGTCTTCGCGAATGATCGCGCTGGGCTTTACCAGCCCGGCTTTGTCCAGCAGCCCTGCGGTGAAACACAATCGCCCCTGCGCGTCGAACCGTGCATCCACCAGCCCCAACGGGTTTCCATTGACCCGCAACCCGACCACCTGCACACCTTCGCGAAAACGCGCCGCGCTGCGAAAGTACTCGGAGACCTTCGGGTCAATACCGTGGGCCGCCAGTGCCGCAAGGTCGAAGCCCTCACCAAGCTCCAGCGCAGATACGAGACCCGGCGAGCTACATAGCGTCGCAAACCCTATGAGCAACGTGCGGTTGCAGAGCCAGAACGATGCCGTAGTGCTGTAACTCGATGGGTTGATCATCAATCGATCAGCCCTCATCGGTGCTGATCGGTGCCCGGTAGTTATCCACCGAAAACCCATAGACCGTGGCCGGCTGAATCTCGACCTCGGCTACAGCGCCCAAGGGGCGATCAACCTTCAACGTCAACGCCTCACCCGGCAAGATATAGGTACGCGGCAACGTGGCCGGGATGCTGTGTGGCAAGAGCTGCACCTCTGGCGCCATGCGAACGACATAAGCGCTGTCGTTATGAACCGTAAGGCGCTCCCCCACGCGCTTCCACTTCAGCAACTCCCAAGGCGTGTGATGCCGAGGCAAGCCTTGCGGGTGCAGGATCAGCGGCAGGTTCTGCCGAAGGGTGATACCGATGGTTGCGCCGCCGGCAGCCCGCGCTTGCGGAATGCCTTCAAAGGACACGCGCTTGAGCCGTTGAGTCTTGAGCGGCGCCTTCAAGGTGCTGATGAAGCGCACCAGTTGTGTGTCGCCCGCCTCTACGCGCGTAATGGGCGGCGTGACAATGACCAAGGGTTCCAGGTCCTCGGGCACATTTTCGACCACTGAATGAAGCAGCGCCGGCCCGGCATCAGTGTTCTTGATATTGATGGTGGCTTCGCCCTCTTCTTCATACAGTACTACCACCGTGGTTTCCGGCAGCATGCCGTCTGCCGTAGTAACAGCACTAAAAAAAAGACAAAAACTTGCACAACACAATAACGCGCTGCTTATTATTGAAAACCCAGGCACTCAGTATTCCCCGCGTTTGATGAAGTTCATAATTGACCGTCAAGCGCCCACAAAAAACAGCCGACCAAAAACGTTAGTTTGTTGGTCGGCTGTTTTCAGCTTTTTAGAGGTAGCTCAATACAAGCGTGGCGCGCCCATCAATGGAAATGTCGCGGCTCAGGTCCAGGTCCTGTGCCCTGTTGATCACAGCCTTGACCGCAACAGTACCGGTCAAGTGCGTAATCGAGGCAGGTGTAACCGCGCTGCCATTGCGCCACGAGTATTGGCTAGGCGATTGGGCGACTTTGCCATCACTGCTCTGCCAAGCGCCGGTGCCAGTGCGCGTGATGGGCAACAAGGTAGTACCCGCCGCTCTGAGGTCCTTGAGGGTGACCGAATAACCACCGGTACGCCGGGTGCCTACCGCTCCCAAACCAAAGTTCTGCGCTTCGGTAAACCCTGCGCCAAGCACCCCGGTAACCTTGCTACCGGCTTGCAGGTCGGTAAAGGTCAGCCCGAACCTGGCCGCTGTGGTGCCGCAACTGACGGTCAAGGCAGTGCTCCTTTCCTCGCGCGGGTTGAACGCCGTCTGGGACAATTCGCCGGAGCGAATCGTGCCGTAGTCGATCACGCCGCTACCCGCCAGGCTGAGGTTACAGGCGGCCGGTGTGATCGTGCCCCTGACCACTAACTGGGCACTGGTGGAGGCTTGCGCACCCATGGCCGCAGCCAAACATGTAATACCGAGAGTCAAGCCGATGATTTTTTTCATGTTGGTCCTGTCACTAAAGTTATCAGGCGTTGTTTATTTGTGTGTTGGCGACTCCATCGCCCCACTGTCTATCTTCCCGGACATACACAACGATAAATAAATAACACCCTGGCAAAATTGCCGGGTGCAAGTCTGCCGCTTTGGCACTTCATTAAAGAATCAGACAACACGCCAGTCGCTGTGGGAGTTGTAAAAATAAACAGTCGCTCTAACTCAATTACCAGGTAGCCCTTAACAAAATAACAAAGGTAACTTGTACTCCATCGCTGTAGGAGAATTCACAAACCGCTTTACAACAGTGCAGAGTTAAAACTCCCTACACCTGCGAAGGCTCTATTCGTCGGCAACTTACAAAACGCGCCTACACTTCCCACAAGAATTCCCCATAGAGAGCGTCAGCGAAATTACTGAAGCACTACGCGTTGGCGGCAGCGGTCGATCGTGGCACGATGGTCGGGTTATCGACCGAGACCCCCAAACCATGCCGCAATCCCAAGCCAAGAATCTGTCCCTGATAGCCGCCATCGACCTGGGCTCCAACAGCTTTCATATGGTCGTGGCCAAGGCCCAGAACGGCGAGATCCGCATCCTTGAGCGGCTCGGCGAAAAAGTGCAACTGGCTGCCGGGATCGACGACGCGCGCCAGCTCAACGAAGAATCCATGCAACGCGGGCTCGATTGCCTTAAGCGTTTTGCCCAACTGATCAATGGCATGCCCTTGGGCGCCGTGCGAATCGTCGGCACCAACGCCTTGCGTGAAGCGCGCAACCGCGGCGAATTCATCCGCCGCGCCGAGCAGATCCTCGGGCACCCTGTAGAAGTCATCTCCGGCCGTGAAGAAGCGCGCCTGATCTACCTCGGCGTATCCCACACACTGGCCGATACCCCCGGCAAACGCCTGGTGGCGGACATCGGCGGCGGCAGTACCGAGTTCATCATCGGCCAGCGCTTCGAACCCCTCCTGCGCGAAAGCCTGCAAATGGGTTGCGTCAGTTATACCCAACGTTATTTCAAGGACGGCAAGATCACCCCGGCACGTTATGCCCAGGCCTACACCGCGGCGCGGCTGGAAATCATGAGCATCGAGCACGCCCTGCACCGCCTGACGTGGGATGAAGCCATCGGCTCGTCCGGCACCATTCGCGCCATCGGCCTGGCCTTGAAGGCGGGTGGCCATGGCGCTGGTGAGGTCAACGCCGAAGGCCTCGCGTGGCTCAAGCGCAAACTGTTCAAGCTGGGCGATGCAGAGAAAATCGACTTCGACGGCATCAAGCCCGACCGTCGCGCCATTTTCCCGGCCGGCCTGGCGATTCTCGAAGCGATCTTCGACGCCCTCGAACTGCAACGCATGGACCATTGTGATGGTGCTTTGCGCGAAGGCGTGCTCTACGACCTGCTCGGCCGTCATCACCACGAAGATGTGCGTGAGCGCACCCTCAGCTCGCTGATGGAGCGTTACCACGTTGACCTGGAACAAGCCGCCCGTGTGGAGCGCAAAGCCCTGCATGCCTTTGACCAAGTGGCCGCAGACTGGGACCTGGAAGACGGCGTGTGGCGCGAGCTGCTCGGCTGGGCCGCCAAGGTGCATGAAGTGGGCCTGGACATCGCCCACTACCATTATCACAAGCACGGCGCTTACCTGATCGAGCACTCGGACCTGGCTGGTTTCTCCCGCGAAGACCAACAGATGCTGGCGTTGCTGGTGCGCGGCCATCGCCGCAACATCCCCAGGGACAAGTTTGCCGACTTCGGCGACGAAGGCATCAAGCTGATTCGCCTGTGCGTGCTGCTGCGTTTTGCGATTTTGTTCCACCACATCCGTGGCACCCAGGAAATGCCCCAAGTGACACTGCGTGCCAACGGCGACAGCCTGGACGTGGTGTTCCCGAAAGGCTGGCTGGATGAGAACCAACTGACCCAGGCAGACTTCGCCCAGGAAGCCGACTGGCTGACGCGGGTGGGGTTCAGCCTGAACTTGCGTTAAGCCGATCTAAAACACACTGCAAAAAAATGTGGGAGGGAGCAAGCCCCCTCCCACATTGTTGAGACCCAACAGGCGTTTAGTTCACCGACAGAATCGGGCTGCCAAGCTTCTCCAGCAAGGTTGCCTGGGCACTGCGCGGGTTCTGGTTGCCGGTCGGCGTGTTGCGCACGTAACGGCCGTCCGACTGCAGGCTCCAGCTGTGCGTGTTGTCGGTGAGGTAGCTTTCCAGCTCCTTCTTGACCCGCATGATCAACTTCTTGCCTTCTACCGGGAAGCACGTCTCGACGCGCTTATCGAGGTTGCGCTCCATCCAGTCGGCACTGGAAAGGAACATCTGTTCTTCGCCGCCGTTGAGGAAGTAGAACACCCGCGTGTGTTCCAGGAAGCGGCCGATAATCGAGCGCACGTGGATGTTGTGCGAGACCCCGACAATGCCTGGCCGCAAGCAGCACATGCCACGCACCACCAAGTCGATGCGCACGCCGGACTGGCTGGCCTTGTACAGCGCGCGGATGATCTTCGGATCGGTCAGCGAGTTGAACTTGGCGATGATGTGCGCCGGCTTGCCGTCGAGGGCGAACTGGGTCTCGCGGGCAATCATGTCGAGCATGCCCTTCTTCAGGGTGAACGGCGCGTGCAGCAGCTTCTTCATGCGCAAGGTCTTGCCCATGCCGATCAACTGGCTGAACAACTTGCCGACGTCTTCGCACAAGGCGGCGTCGGACGTCAGCAGGCTGTAGTCGGTGTAGAGCTTGGCGTTGCCGGCGTGATAGTTGCCGGTGCCCAAGTGTGCGTAACGCACGATCTCACCGGCTTCGCGGCGCAGGATCAGCATCATCTTGGCGTGGGTCTTGAAGCCGACCACGCCGTAGATCACCACCGCACCGGCGGCTTGCAGGCGACTGGCGAGTTGCAGGTTGGACTCTTCATCAAACCGCGCACGCAGCTCGATCACTGCCGTAACTTCCTTGCCGTTACGCGCAGCGTCTACCAGGGCATCGACGATTTCCGAGTTGGCGCCGCTGCGGTACAGCGTCTGGCGTACGGCCAACACATGCGGGTCCTTGGCAGCCTGGCGCAGCAGGTCGACCACCGGCGTAAACGACTCGAACGGGTGCAGCAGCAGGATGTCCTGCTTGCTCACCACGCTGAAGATGTTCTCGCTGTTTTGCAGCAGTTTCGGGATCTGCGGAGTGAACGGCGTGTATTGCAGCTCCGGGTGGCTGTCCAGGCCGGTAATGCTGAACAGACGCGTCAAGTTCACCGGGCCATTCACCGTGTACAGCTCGCTTTCGCTCAGATTGAACTGCTTGAGCAGGTAGTCCGACAGGTGTTTGGGGCAAGTGTCCGCCACTTCAAGGCGCACCGCATCGCCGTAACGGCGCGAGAACAGCTCGCCGCGCAGTGCACGGGCCAAGTCTTCGACGTCTTCGGAATCCAGCGCCAGGTCGGCGTTACGGGTCAGGCGGAACTGGTAGCAGCCTTTCACCTTCATGCCCTGGAACAAGTCATCGGCATGCGCGTGGATCATCGACGAAAGGAATACATAGTTGTCGCCAGCCCCCCCTACCTCTTCCGGTAACTTGATGATGCGTGGCAACAGACGCGGTGCCGGGATGATCGCAAGGCCGGAGTCGCGGCCGAAGGCATCAATACCTTCCAGTTCGACGATGAAGTTCAGGCTCTTGTTCACCAGCAGCGGGAACGGGTGCGTCGGGTCGAGGCCGATCGGGGTGATGATCGGCGCGATCTCATCGCGGAAATAGCGGCGCACCCAGGTTTTGATCTTGGTGGTCCATTGGCGACGACGAATGAAGCGGACCTGATGTTTTTCCAGCTCCGGCAGCAGGATGTCATTGAGGATCGCGTATTGGCGATCCACATGGCCGTGCACCAGCTCGCTGATACGTGCCAGCGCTTGATGCGGCTGCAGGCCGTCGGCCCCGGCTTGCTCGCGGGCAAAAGTAATTTGTTTCTTGAGGCCGGCAACGCGAATCTCGAAAAACTCGTCCAGGTTGCTGGAGAAAATCAGCAGGAATTTCAGCCGTTCCAGCAGCGGATAGGACTCATCCAGTGCCTGTTCCAGCACGCGGATATTGAATTGCAGTTGTGACAGCTCGCGGTGGATGTACAGGCTACTGTCATCCAGGTTGGTGACGGCGGCAACCGGGGCCGGCGCGGGCGCTTCGGCCACCACTACAGGCGGGGCCGGCTCCAGCTCCGGTGGGGTTTCAGTGACTTTTTCCACCACCGGGTGAGCGTCTTTTACGGCAACTTCTGAAAGGCCTTCGGTATTCATCGAGTGTTCCTGTGAGGGCTATTGTTGCTCTCTAAGCAATTGGGCGGCGCGGGCGGCGAAGTAGGTCAGAATGCCATCAGCGCCAGCACGTTTAAAGGCAGTCAGGGATTCGAGGATCACCCCTTCACTCAACCAACCATTCTGGATCGCGGCCATGTGCATGGCGTATTCACCGCTGACCTGATAGACAAAGGTCGGCACTTTGAATTCCTCTTTAACCCGGTAAAGGATGTCCAGGTAGGGCATTCCGGGTTTGACCATCACCATGTCGGCACCTTCGGCCAAGTCGGCGGCCACTTCGTGCAGGGCTTCATGGCTGTTGGCCGGGTCCATCTGGTACGACGCCTTGTTGGCTTTGCCCAGGTTCAGCGCCGAACCGACCGCGTCGCGGAACGGGCCGTAGTAGGCGCTGGCGTACTTGGCCGAATAGGCCATGATTCTTACGTTAACGTGATCGGCCAGCTCCAACGCTTCGCGAATCGCCTGGATACGACCGTCCATCATGTCCGACGGCGCAACCACTTGTGCACCTGCCGCCGCGTGGGACAACGCCTGCCTGACCAGCGCATCAACGGTAATGTCGTTTTGAACATAGCCGTCTTCGTCAAGAATGCCATCCTGGCCGTGCGTGGTGAACGGGTCCAGCGCCACGTCGGTGATCACACCCAACTCAGGGAAACGCTCACGCAACGCACGGGTAGCGCGCTGGGCGATGCCTTGCGGGTTCCAGGCTTCGGCAGCGTCAAGGGACTTGAGTTCAGGCGGCGTTACCGGAAACAACGCCAGCGCCGGAATCCCCAGTTCAACCCACTTCGCCGCCTCGATCAGCAGCAGATCAATCGTCAAGCGCTCCACACCCGGCATCGACGCCACAGCTTCCCGACGATTTTCGCCGTCCAGCACAAACACCGGCAAAATCAGGTCATCCGTCGTCAACACGTTTTCACGCACCAGGCGACGAGAAAAATCATCACGCCGATTGCGCCGCAGACGCGTGGCCGGGAATAGCCGATTGGCAGGGGTAAAGCTCACGACAGACTCCTGAGCCCGCGTTACGGGCGAGCGTTGCAGTTATAAGCGGCCATTATGACGAACGAATGACAGTTGTGCTTATCGACGCAACCTGTAGGTGCATTCGTCATTTCTGTAAGAATTGTTCACTTCGTGACACATCTCGATACTTTCATGAATGTTCGTGAAGGCGTAGGCTGCGCGTTCATTTCGCCAGCACCCTAGACCATGCTTCAACAATTTCTGCATGACTTCGGCTACTTTGCCCTCTTCCTCGGGACGTTCTTCGAAGGCGAGACCATTCTGGTGCTCGCAGGCTTCCTGGCGTTCCGTGGGTACATGGACATCAATTTTGTGGTGGTCGTTGCCTTTTTTGGCAGCTACGCCGGCGACCAGCTTTGGTACTTCATGGGGCGCAAACACGGCCGCAAATTGTTGGCGCGCAAACCGCGCTGGCAATTGATGGGCGACAAGGCCCTGGAGCATATCCGCAAGCATCCCGACATCTGGGTGCTGAGCTTCCGGTTCGTCTACGGGTTGCGCACGGTGATGCCCGTGGCGATCGGCTTGTCGGGCTATCCGCCGGTGCGCTATTTGATCCTCAACGGTATCGGCGCAGCGGTCTGGGCCGCAGCGCTGGGCGCTGCGGCTTACCACTTTGGCGCGGTGCTGGAAGGCATGCTCGGCAGCGTCAAGAAATACGAGCTGTGGGTGCTGGGCGCCCTGGTGTTATTGGGCTTGGGCCTGTGGTTGCGCCGCCGTTTCAAGAACGCGCGCATTGCCCGCCAGGCCTGCGCGGATGCCAAGGCCCGGCTCGCCGCCGAGCCTGCCACCGAGCCTGCCGCGGGCGACGCACCCAAAACACCGGTGGAGTAAGCCGGTCTCTGCAGCCGTAGAGACCGACCCTGCAGAGCAGGCTGCCACTCAACAGCGCAGCCAGCCACACCCGTGGCTATTCAGCGCCACGCCCAACGTAAGCCGCCCAAACGTCATCACGCCCCACCCGCGGGCCAGTGCTGTGGTGGGCGACCCCGCGCCGACGCCAAACCGTCAGCCGCAAATAATGAACACCCCGCCATCATTGCGATCCATGTAAAGAGCGTTCTGTGCAGGGCTGAGCCCGATGTTTTTTGTTACATCAAATTAGGGGTAGTGGCAGCAGATCCCAATGGCAACCGATGACAAATTAGTAGACATTTAACGCCAAGAAATAGGGAGACATACTCATGAGCAAAAAAATTGCGGTGATCCTTTCCGGCTGTGGCGTGTATGACGGCGCCGAGATCCACGAAAGCGTGATCACGCTGCTGCGCCTGGATCAGCGCGGTGCTCAGGTCCAATGTTTTGCGCCAAATATCGCTCAACTGCACGTGATCAACCACATCACCGGTGAAGAAATGCCCGAGTCTCGCAACGTGCTGGTGGAGTCGGCACGCATTGCCCGCGGTGAGGTGAAGGACATTGCTCAGGCCAACGCCGACGCGTTCGATGCGCTGATCGTGCCTGGCGGGTTTGGCGCAGCAAAAAACCTGTCGAACTTTGCCGTCGAAGGCGCCGGTTGCAGCGTTAACCCACAGGTGCTGGAACTGGCTGAAGCCTTTGCCGAAGCCGGCAAGCCGGTGGGGCTGATCTGCATCTCGCCAGCGCTCGCCGCGAAAATCTACGGCCCCGGCGTCACCTGCACCATCGGCAATGACGCCGACACTGCGGCCGCGCTCGACAAGATGGGCGCCACCCACCGCGAATGCTCGGTTGAGGATATTGTCGAAGACACGGCACGCAAGTTGGTAAGCACCCCGGCGTATATGGTGGGCAAGAGCATCAGCGAGGTTGCGTCGGGCATTAACAAACTCGTAGATCGCGTGTTGGAGCTGACCCACGAGAACGACTGACCCGCGTGATCGGGCCTTCTGTGGTTGATGGCCACAGCTCAGGCCTGGCGCATCAACTTCGTAAGAATCCGGTCCAGGGCATTGGCAAACGCCTGCTTGTCCTTTTCCCCATGCGGCGGTGGCCCGCCGCCCATTTGCCCCTGCTCGCGCAGGTCCGTGAACAAGTTACGCACCGCCAGCCGCTCGCTCATGTTCGCCGGGCTGAACTCCTTGCCGCGCGGGTCTAGCGCGGTCACGCCCTTCTTCACCAGCCGGTCAGCCAATGGCACATCACTGCAGATGACCAGCTCACCGGGCACCGCGTGTTCTACCAGGTAATCATCTGCCGCGTCCGGGCCGCTGGGCACCACGATCAGCTTCACACAGGCAAAGCTCGGCTTGATCTGGCTTTGCCCCGCCACCAGCAGCACCTCGAACTGGCGCTTGAGGGCAAACTTCACCACTTGGTCCTTGGCCGCCCGAGGGCAGGCGTCCGCATCGATCCACACGCGCATACACACTCCTCACATCGACACGGGCCGTACCCGCTTAAGCGCTCACGCGGCGTTTCTCGGCCAGCCGGCTGCGGCCATACAGCAGCACAATCGCCAGGATCGCCACGGCCTGCGCACTCAGCGAGTACGCATCGGCATGAATGCCCAGCCAGTCGAAGTCAAAGAACGCCACCGGCCGCGTGCCGAAGATGCCCGCTTCCTGCAGTGCCTTGACGCCATGGCCTGCGAACACCACCGACAGCGCGCACAACAGCGCCGCGTTGATGCCGAAGAACAACGCCAATGGCAGCTTCGCCGAACCCCGCAGGATCACCCACGCAAGGCCCACCAGCAACACCAACGCCGTGGCGCCACCCGCCAGCACCGCGTTGTGCCCGGCCGGGCCAGCTTGCAGCCACAGTGTTTCGTAAAACAGGATCACTTCGAACAGTTCGCGATACACCGAGAAGAACGCCAGCATCGCAAAACCGAAGCGCCCACCGCCGCCCACCAGGCTGCTCTTGATGTAGTCCTGCCAGGCCGCTGCGTGGCGCCGGTCGTGCATCCACACACCCAGCCACAGCACCATCACGCTGGCGAACAACGCCGTGCAGCCTTCGAGCA
The DNA here is from genome assembly GCF_049199985.1 of Pseudomonas kitaguniensis. Lineage (NCBI taxonomy): Bacteria > Pseudomonadati > Pseudomonadota > Gammaproteobacteria > Pseudomonadales > Pseudomonadaceae > Pseudomonas > Pseudomonas kitaguniensis. The sequence goes on along the minus strand of NZ_JBLZPT010000007.1, from coordinate 165,945 downwards.
ATTCGCGCTGGGCACCGCTGACGTCAATCACATACGCCGCCAGCGCCCACGTCGCCAAACCGGCCAACAGTGCCAGGCCCCAGCCGACGTTTACGCTGCGCACCGCCGATTGCTGGCCGGTGTTACGCAGGAACGCAAGGATCGCCGCCAGCACCAGAATCGCTTCCAGGCCTTCGCGCAGCAGAATCAACAGGCCCGAGATGTAGCTCAACGACCAGCTCAGGCCATCACTGCCCAGCAAGCCGGCGGATTCAGTGAGCTTGGCCTTGGCCACGTCCAGACGCAATTGCACCTGCTCGACCGGCAGGCCGTCCTGCAACGACTGCCGATAAGCCATCAGGGCTTTCTCGGTGTCCTTGCGTACATTCGCATCGACGTTGTCCAGGGAGCTTTCGACCAGCTCAAAACCTTCCAGGTACGCCGCCACCGACAGGTCGTAGGCCTGCTCGTGATCACCGCTACGGAAGGCGGCGAGGCTCTTGTCCAAGGTGCTGGCGGTGTAGTCGAGCAACTGCGCCGGGCCACGCTTGACCTGCGGCGGTTGCGCGCGCTGGGCGCGGAAGGTCGCAGCGGCGGCGGCGCCGTTTGCAGCCAGCACTTCATTCGGCGTCTGGCGGGCCAGGTCGGCGAGGTTGAACGGTTGTTCGGTTTTTGCGGCAGCCGGGTCCGCCGTGAAGCTGGCGATGTAGGTGGCCAGGTCCCAGCGCTGACGGTCATCCAATTGGTCGGCGAAGGACGGCATATCAGTGCCTTCGACGCCAAGACCAAGGGTGCTGTAGATCGCGTAAAGGCTCAGGCGGTCCATCCGCGCAGCATCGCGCAGGTTGGCGGGCGCTGGCGTCATGCCCACGCTGGCAGGGCCATCACCGGCGCCGGCAGCGCCATGGCACACCGAGCAATGCTGAGCGTAAAGCGGGGCACCACGCGTGGGGTCGGGGGTAATCGCCGGGGCCTGGCTGACTTCATACGCCACCGCCAGCCTGGCGCCCAGTTGACGGGCTTGGCGAGCAACTGTTGCGCCGTCCTGGCGCGCCGTTACCGCCGCTAACAGGTCATCGACGCCCTGGATCAACTCTGCACGTTGCGGCCTTTGCGGCAGTTCAGCCACCAAACCCTGCAACACACGGAGAAACTCCAGTTGCTCGCGGTATTCAGTTTCATCGATAACCTTGCCCGCCTCTACCGTCGGCGGGTAGTCAGCGCCAATGTAGTCCAGTAAATGCAGGGCTTGCGGAGCCCCCTCAGCAGTTGCGGCCAGCAGAGTGTTGCTGCACGCCATAAGGGCCGGCAACAGCAACCATGCAAGAAAACGGAACGGCGCAATCATCAATCAATCTCAAGGGGAAATAAGAAGTAACACATTGTTGAACGTTAAGCGAAAAACACCAAGAGAATGTTGCAGCGCCGAAACCAATGCGGGAGCGGGCTTGCTCGCGATGGCATCAACCCGGTGTACCTGATGGCCCGAGGTGTCTGCATCGCGAGCAAGCCCGCTCCCACAAAAAAACGCTTTTGATCTAACCCGTAACGGGCTCCAAATCGAGGCTTATGCCGTTGCGCGGTGCAAGCTGGCGAGAAAACCCGCAGCCCCCACGAACAACCCGGCAAATGTACGGTTCATGCGCCTTTGCTGCTTGGGCGTGCGCAGCAGGCGCAAGACTTTCGACGCGAGCCCCGTGTAACCGGCCATGACGATCATGTCGACGCAGATCATCGTCGCGCCCAGCATCAGGTATTGGCTCAACAAAGGCGCTTGCGGGTTCACGAACTGCGGCAGCACCGCCAGCATGAACACCAAGGCCTTGGGGTTGCTGGCGTTGACCAGAAAACCGCGAAACATCATCGCCAGCGGCTTGCCGATAGGACGCACCGCCGCGCTGTCGCTCATGTCCATGGGCAGCGCTCGCCATTGCTTGATCGCCAGGTACACCAGGTACGCCACGCCAAACCATTTGATCACATAGAACGCGGTAGAAGACGCCGCCAGAATGGCACCCAGCCCGCCCGCCACCACGGCAATCTGCATCGCCAGGCCCAATTGCAGGCCAATGGCGTTCCAGTAACCGCGCAGGAAACCGTATTGCAGGCCGCTGGACATCGAAGCGATAGCGCCTGCGCCAGGGGAAAGGGAGATGATCCAACTGGCCAGGAAAAACGCCAGCCATGTGTCGAGTGCCATTACACACCTCAGGGGGAAGTCAGCAGTTATGCCTAAAGCTAACTCCGCCGACCAAAGGCTGGCTATCTATTTTTACCGGCCGTAAAGGCTAGTGATCGCCGGGGAACACGTGAGTGCCCGGCCAACGCCTTACCGAACGCTGGAAGAACAGGCTATTGGGCACTTGCACCATCGCGCTGTCGGTGCCGGCTTCTGCCACTTCAATCAGCGTGGTGTAGAGCAGGTTAATTGCCACCACGCGGCCTTTTACGCCGGGTTTGTCGACGGTGTCCACCAGCTCGACGATGTCACCGAGGCGAAACGGCCCGACGGTGAAGATCAAGATGGCGCACAGCAGGTTGGACAGCACCGACCACATGGCGAAGAACGCCACGGCGGCAACTGCGACAAACCCCGACAGCGCCGTCCATAACACCGTGGCCGATACGCCAAGGCGGCCCAGCACGAAGATCAGCGCGCTGCCCATGATCAGCCAGCGCAAGCCGCCGCGCAGGGGCATCAGCAGTTGCGGCGGGAACGGGTAGCGCTCACCCAAGCGGTTGAGGCCTTTGGCGACGAAACGCTGGGCGAAGTACCCGGCCAACAGGATCAGCAGGATTTGCACGCCGACCCACAATGGCTCGACCCACTGAGTCGGCAACGGCAGTTGCAGCGCTTCCATCAGGACAGCGCCTCCAGCTCCGCTTGCAGGGTTTCCAGCAGCTCGAGGGCCTCCATCCAGGTTTCCTCCAATTGCCCTTCGCGCACCTTGAGCCTGGCCTGTTCGGCCAGCAGGTCGCGCAGCTCGTCCTTGCGCGCAGCCTCGTACACGGCGCTGTCGCCCAGGCTGGTTTCGATCTTGGCCAAGCGCTCATGCAGCTTGCCCAGCTCGGCTTCCAGCTTGTCGGCTTCACGCTTGTGCGGCGCCAACTGCTGGCGCAGTGCGGCGGCGGCCTGACGCTGGGCTTTTTTGTCGGTTTTGTCCGGGTTGACCGGGGTGTTGCTGGTCGGTGCATTACGCAGGCGGTAATCCGTCAGCCAGCGGGCGTAGTCGTCGAGGTCGCCGTCGAACTCTTCGACCTTGCCGTCAGCCACCAGCAGGAAGTTGTCGGTCGTGCTCTTGAGCAAGTGGCGATCGTGAGACACCACCAGTACCGCGCCGCTGAACTCCTGCAGGGCCATGGTCAGCGCCAGGCGCATTTCCAGGTCCAGGTGGTTGGTCGGTTCGTCGAGCAACAGCAGGTTCGGCCGGTCCCAAGCGATCAACGCCAAGGCCAGGCGGGCTTTTTCACCGCCCGAGAAATTCAACACGGGCTCATCAATGCGCGCGCCACGGAAGTCAAAACCGCCAAGGAAGTCGCGCAGTACCTGTTCACGCTCGGTCGGCGCCAAGCGTTGCAGGTGCAGCAGCGGGCTCGCTTTGGAATCGAGCGAATCCAACTGATGCTGGGCAAAGTAGCCCACCACCAGGTTTTCGCCACGGGTCAGGCGGCCGGCCAGCGGTTGCAATTCGCCCGAGAGGTTCTTGATCAGCGTGGACTTGCCCGCGCCGTTAGGCCCGAGCAAACCGATGCGTGCGCCCGGTGTGAGCTGCAGCTTGACCTTCTCCAGGATGGTTTTTTCGCCATAACCGAGGCGTGCATCCGAGAGGTCCAGCAGCGGGCTGGAGATTTTTACCGACTCGCGGAATACAAAGTCGAACGGCGAATCAACGTGGGCCGCCGACAGCTCTTCCATGCGCTCCAGGGCTTTGATCCGGCTCTGGGCCTGACGCGCCTTGGTGGCTTGGGCCTTGAAACGGGCGATGTAGCTTTCCATGTGCGCACGCTGCGCCTGCTGCTTCTCGAACGCTTGCTGTTGCTGGGCCAGACGCTCGGCGCGCGCGCGCTCGAAGGCAGTGTAGCCGCCACGGTAAAGGGTGATTTTCTTCTGTTCAACGTGGGCGATGTTATCGACCACTGCGTCGAGAAAATCCCGGTCGTGGGAAATCAGCAGCAACGTGCCGGGGTAGCTCTTGAGGAAGTCTTCCAGCCACAGGATCGCATCGAGGTCCAAGTGGTTGGTCGGTTCGTCGAGCAGCAACAGGTCCGAAGGGCACATCAGCGCCTGCGCCAGATTCAGGCGCATGCGCCAGCCGCCGGAGAAGTCGGCGACCGGGCGGTCCATCTGTTCGTTGGTAAAACCAAGGCCGGCAAGCATTTTGCGCGCACGCGCGTCGGCGGTGTAGCCGTCGGCACTGTCGAGTTCCGAGTGCAGGCGGGCTTGGGCGGCGCCGTCCTGGGCGTTCTCGGCCTCGGCCAGATCACGTTGTACCTGGCGCAAACGCAGGTCGCCGTCGAGCACGTAGTCGACCGCAATGCGGTCCAGCGTGTCGATCTCCTGGCGCATATGCGCAATGCGCCAGTCGGCAGGCAGCAAGCAGTCCCCGGAATCCGGGGTCAGCTCACCCAGCAACAAGGCGAACAACGTGGATTTGCCGGCGCCATTGGCACCGATCAGGCCGGCTTTGTGACCGGCGTGCAGGGTCAGCTCGGCGTCTTCAAGAAGACGTTGCGGGCCACGCTGTAATGTTAGGCTTTGAAGTCGGATCATAATGGCGGCGGAGTCTACCAGCTTCGTTGGCCGCTGGCTTGGGTGTGAATATGTGCGCTGACCTGTGGAGCTTTGCCCTTTCGACTTACGCCCGCCCGGGCGTCGAGGCTGCTTGCCTGCGCCTGCAGGAAAACGGCGCGAATGTGTGCCTGTTGCTGTGTGGCGCGTGGCTGGAGCAGCGAGGTGTGGCGCCGACAGCCGAGCGCATGCAGGCGCTTAAACAGCTTGCCGAGCCTTGGCAGACAGACGTGGTCGAACCCTTGCGGCAGGTACGCCTGCAATGGCGGGCCATGGCGCAGCAGGATGAACAATTGGCGACGTTACGCGAGCGGGTCAAAGCCTTGGAGCTGGACGCCGAGCGAGCGTTGTTGGCGCGCCTGGAGGCAATGGCGCAGGCATGGCCGACAGGTGAGTCGAGGGGGCAACATAGATGGCTCGAAGGCTTGGCGGCCGAAGCCGCCAACCTTCACCACGACGCGCTGCTGTCGCTGCGCGTTGTGACCACCAGCACTTAGGAAGCGCTGGTTGGGGTAGTGCTTGGCGCTGCCGGTGCTGGCGTGGTGCTCGCCGGCGCAGTTGCAGCGGTGGACGCTGCGGGGGTAGTTGGCTTGGCGGCGGCTGGCTGGGCAGCTGGTTTTGCAGCAGCAGGCTTGGCGACTGGTTTGGCAGAAACGGTTTTAGCAACTGGCTTGGCGGCTGGTTTGGCAGCAGTTGTTTTAGCAACTGGCTTCGCGGCTGGCTTGGCAGCAGCGGTTTTGGCAGCTGGCTTGGCGGCTGGTTTAGCAGCAGTTGTTTTAGCAACTGGCTTCGCGGCTGGTTTGGCAGCAGCGGTTTTGGCAGCTGGCTTGGCGGCTGGTTTGGCAGCAGCAGTTTTAGCAACTGGCTTGGCGGCCGGTTTGGCAGCAGCGGTTTTAGCAGCTGGCTTGGCGGCCGGTTTGGCAGCAGCAGTTTTGGCAGCTGGCTTGGCGGCCGGTTTGGCAACTGCAGTTTTAGCCGCTGGCTTGGCGGCTGGTTTGGCAGCAGCGGTTTTAGCCACTGGCTTGGCGGCCGGTTTGGCAGCTGCAGTTTTAGCCACTGGCTTGGCGGCTGGCTTTGCAGCAGCAGTTTTAGCCACTGGCTTGGCGGCTGGCTTTGCAGCAGCAGTTTTAGCCACTGGCTTGGCGGCTGGCTTTGCAGCAGCGGTTTTAGCCGCAGGCTTGGCAGCTGTTTTTGCAGCAGCCTTCGGCGCAGTAGCTTTTGCCGGCGTACGAGCGCCCAACGCTTTAGTCACGGCTTCCTTCACACGGCCAACGCCCTGGGCCAGTTTCAGGCTTTCCTGAGCATCGCGTTTGAGTTGGGAAATGTAGGTGCGGGTTTCAGCTTGACGATCTTTAAGAGCATCCAGCAGGTCTTCAAGTTCTTTGACCGCGTCTTTGGCTTTGGCTTGTGCCTTGGCCTTGCCGGCTGTGGCGGCGCCTTGCAGTTTGGTGCGGGACTTGTGCAATTTTTCTTGCGCTTTACCGCGTTGTTTTTCCAGTTTGGCGAGCAGTTTTTCTGCATCAGCCAACGCTTGGGAACACGCGCTTTCCAGGTGTTCGAGCAAGCTGCCCGAAAGTTGTTGGAGTAAGTGCAACGGGGTATTTACAGGCTTCTGTTTGGCCGACATGGTTTACCTCCTGGCTGACGTGGGTGCGGCTCATACTAGCCCTCTGCTCTTACCGCCGCTAGGGCATGTTGACAGTATCGTTTGCCTTGCGTTGCACCTTCACAAAATTCTTATTGTTATAACGAAAAACCACGGCACTTTTTGCGTACTCACACTGGCATAATCCGTCGCACTTTCGGCGGGAGAATGCAGATGTCGCGTTACCTTTTTCTAGCACTTGGTTTGGCGATTTGCACAGCCAATGCAGGCGGGCAATCGCCGCCCAAAACCACCGACCAAGACTCCCACGACCTCGCGTACAGCCTGGGCGCAAGTCTCGGTGAACGCTTGCGCCAAGAGGTTCCCGACCTGCAGATTCAGGCCTTGGTCGACGGCCTCAAGCAAGCCTATCAAGGCAAGCCACTGGCGCTGGACAACGCACGTATCGAACAGATACTTGCCCAACACGAAGCGCAGAACGCGGCCGACGCTCAAGCGCCGCACAGTGAAAAAGCACTCGTTGCCGAACAGCAATTTTTAACCAGGGAAAAAGCCGCAGTCGGCGTGCGTGAGTTGCCGGAGGGCATTCTACTCACCGAACTGACGCCCGGCAGCGGCAACAAACCATCGGCCAGTGATGAGGTGCAGGTGAAATACGTGGGGCGGTTGCCCGATGGCACGGTCTTCGATCAGACCACGCAGCCTCAGTGGTTTCGCTTGGGCAGCGTGATCAATGGCTGGAACATTGCCCTGCAACAGATGCCGACAGGCGCGAAATGGCGCTTGGTGATTCCCTCCGCACAGGCCTATGGCGCCGACGGCGCAGGTGAGCTGATCCCGCCGTATACACCGCTGGTGTTCGAGATCGAACTGCTCGGCACTCGCCACTGAGCGAATAAAAAACGGTGCGCAATGCGCACCGTTTTTTAGTTACCGCAGCGCCAATCAGACTAAAGCGTCGGCCTGTTCTTTGTGGGCGTTATGCAGCACTTCGATCAGGCAGTCTTCCAGTTCGAAACGCTCATGCAGCAACCCACCCAGCTCTTTGAATTTTTCTGCAACACACTGGCCGGCATCACACAGGTCGGTGAACGCCAGCAACTTCTCGGTGATGTCATCAATGCGTGGGTAAATGGTTTCAGCCAGGTCCAGACCACGCTGATCGTCAAAGGCCTCGGCCTCTTTGGTCAGTTGTTCGTAGACGCCGAAATGGCCAGCAGACACGTAGTCCACCAACACACCACAGAAATCCTGCAACGATTCGCCACTCTCAGCCAGGGCCTCGGGCTTGGCGCCGAGATCATCAAAGGCCCGAACCAGCTCGTGACGTGCCCTCAGCCAGCTGTCGATCAGCTTGTGCACCCCACCCCAGCGTTCCTGAGCATTCTGACAACTTTCCAACATGATGTTCTCTCTTCCCTATAGGGGCGTTGCTGCCCTTTGCTCGCGCAACACTTCAAGGATAAAGCAGCGGGCGACCGAGGCCGCGAATGGCAAACGGATTCAATAATGCGTGCGGGCCAGATTATGCCCGCATGACTATGGCTTCAAGGTACGCAGGAGAGAAAGTTCATACAAGTGTTTAATCCCTCCCGACGTAACGTGAATCGCTTTTACGGCTGCGCATGCTCCAAACGGCGGCTCAATAACAGCCGTGAAAACTGTATGGCGCCGAGGAACAGCATCGCCAGGAAGAACAACAGGCTCCACTCGGGAAGGCTCAGATCAAGCAGCGTCCAGTTGATCTCCACGCAATCAACCGTGCCTTTGACCGTCGATTTCAGGGCTTGCCACAGCGACAGGTTTTCAATCATGTAATGCAGGCTTGGCCAGCAAGCGTTGGCCTGCTCCGGCGCGGCATTTTGTAGCAGCACCTGGCGCACGGCGGTGATCGCACCGAACAGCGCACACCCCATGCTGGCCAAGCCGTAAAGGTAGGCGCCCATGCGTTTGGGGCTATGGAGCGCTCCGACCAGGTTGATCAGGGTGAAGGCCGCCAGAAAAATGCGCTGTACCTGGCAAAGGAAACAAGGCCGTAGCAGTGCGCCGTACTCAAGATAAAAAGACGCACCCAACGTCAGCGCACCGGCCAGGAACGCCAGAAGAAACAAGGAGCGTGAAGGGGCCAAAGACATTGTTATCCGTACCGCAAGAGATAGACCATTACGGTAGAGGAAAGGCCTTACCCCTTTCAATACGCGTTAGAGCAGACAATTCCGATAGAGCATAGGGATATGCCGTCAGAGCCTGGATGACTTCAAGCAACTGGCGGTAGGAATTTACTACCAAGCGCTCTACACCGAGCACTTGCAGCGTGCCGAGAGGCTGACCTCAGAAGTATCCGGGCCAACCCCAGGCGCTTTCCTACGTTAAACCCGAGCAGGCACAGGTAACGGTGACGCCAGCAAACGACTGTCCAGAAGGCCCAGGCCCTCCTGGAACAGTTGATTACTGCGCTCGGTATCACCCAACTGTGCCAGCAGACGCGCCAACTCCGCACAGGCTTCAGGATTACGCTGCACCCGCAGGCTGCTTTCCAGGTAGTCCCGCGACTTGCCCCACAAACTGTTTTGCAGACACAGGCGGCCCAGGGTCAGCAGCAGGCTGGCATCACCGGGATGGTCCTTGAGCCAGCCTTCGGCGAATTTCAACTGCCGGGCCGGATCAGCGCCGCGCAGCAAACCATAGAGCCGGATCAGGTGGCTGTCATAGCCGCGCTTGATGGCGCCGCGCAACACTTCCTCAGCCTTGGCATCGGCGCCGAGCCGACGCAGTTGCTCAGCATAAGCCACCACCAACTGCGGTTCTTGGCGCTGGGCCGAAGTCAGTTGCTCCCAAGCGCGCTCCAGGGATTGCAAACCCGCTTCGCCCTGCTCTTGATGGTGCGCGGCCAAGCCCAGGTTTTCACCCCAGGCGCGACGCTCAAGTTCGGCCAGCTCGGTGCCTGGAATCACTTTGTCTTTGCGCAATTCCGGCAACAAACGAATCACCGACGACCAATCACCACGCTGCTGATGCAGGCGCTGCAACTGGCGCAACACCTGTGGGTTACGCGGGTGACGCTCGTGCATGGCCTGCAAGGTCACCAGCGCACCGTCAGTATCGCCACGGTCCATCTGCAATTGCGCATGGCTCAAGGCGATGGCCAGTTCAGCCTGTGGCTGACGCTCCAGAGCGCGTTCCAACAGACCGTCAGACTCGTCATAACGGCCCTGCTCGTTGGCCGCACGCGCAGCCCCGAGGTAGTACAGCAAAGGGTGGCGCTCCGCCTCTGCGGCGCGATGCAAGTGACGCTCGGCACTCGCCCAGCGGCCTTCGGCAAGGTCCATCTGGCCCTGCTCAATCGCAATTTGCACACGACGGCTACGATTGCGCCGCGACCACGGGTTGACCACGCCACCGGAGGTGGTGAGCAAACTCAGCAACACACGAACTACGTAGATCGCCAGGCCGATGGCAAACAGCCCCAACAACGAAGCCCACAGGCTCGACTCGTAATTGAGCACATGGGGATAGGTAATCAGCACGTAGCCGGTGTGTTTCGAAATACCCACGGCCAATGCCAGGGTGATCGCAATCACCAGCACCAGGATCACATAGAAACGCTTCATCGGCTCTACTCCTGCTTCGCCGGCGTGCCCGCCGACGCCTTGGCTTCATCGGCAGACAAATGCCGGCGCTCAAGGTAGGCCTGCACTGCCGCGAGGCTGGCGGCCAGGTCCGGCGTGACAACGGAGACGGCTTTAGGCTCAAGCTCGGCGATACGCGCCAGCATTGCCTTGCTCTGCGGGTTTTCCTGATTGAAGTTGTCTTGCAGCACACTGCGCGCTTCACCCAGAGAACGGCTGTACACCGCCGTTTCGCCGTTGAGTGCAGCCCACTGCGCCTGCTCCAGCGCCAGGCTCAGGGCCAGACGTACCTGGTTCAAACCCTGGCCTGCGAGTAATGGGCGAATATTATCGTCAGGGTTAAAGTCGATGCGGAAGTAGCGGGAAATATGCTCCCACCATTGGCTCCAGCGGCTCTCGGGCTCAGCGCTCGACGGCCCTTTGGAGGACGGTTCGGTAAGCTCGTATTCCGGCGCGATAGCCGCCAACTGCACGACCTGATCGCGCAACGCCGCCAGTTGCAGGTACAAACCGGTGCGGTCTGGCTGCTCGGTACTGCGCAACGCGGCAAGGCTTTTGGACAATTGCTCGCGAGCGGCGTAAGCGCCTGGATCGCTTTGCTCGCGTAGAATTTCGTCGGCACCCTGAACCAGCGACTGCGCACTGTTGATGTCCTGCAAAGCCGACAAACGCAAGCTGGCAAGGCGGATCAGATGCTCGGCTTCGGCCAGGCGCCAGTCTTGGCGGCTGGCACCCAGCACGGTTTCCAGACGCTGGCTCAGGCGCTGTTGATCGCCCTGTAACTGGGCGACCAGACGGCGCCGCTCTTCCAGCTCATCCGCGGCAGGTAACTGCGCCAAGCGTGCGGCCAACTGTTGTTGGCTCTGCTTGAGGGTTTGCGATTGGTCATCAAGGGTCTGCACCTGGCTCAGTTGTTGCTGACTGCTGGCTTGCAGGGCACGGACCTGCCAAATACCCCAACCGCCGACAGCAACCCCCGCGGCACCGAGCAGCAGGGCTACGATTGCCAGGCCATTGCCACGACGTGGCGCGGTGACCGGTGACTCAACCGGCGCATCAAGTGCGGGTTGGGTTTCATCTTTAGGCAAGGCTGTTTCGCTCACGTATCCGTCCTTTGCGTATCAGAGAGTGGCGGCGGCCTGCCTCATACGGCAGAGCTGCGCAACGCCACTAACAAAGCCGCGGCACTCGCGCCACGACAATCCACAACTTTTTCTGCGCCAGCGGCACGCGCCATTTCATAGACCCGCGGGCTGGGCACGAACAACGGCAGCTTCGCCACCTGCGGCCAATCATCGCCGGCCAGAGCTTGCAGGTGTAAAAAACCCTGCCCACTGCTGACCACCACGCCGTTCAAGCGTTCCAACTGGATGCGTTGCATCAACACCCCCGCGTCGTACGCCGGCAGTGAACGACGATACAACTCCAGGTAGTCGACACTAGCACCTTGCTCGCGCAAACGCTCAGCCAGCAGCTCTCGACCGCCCTCGCCACGCAAGATCAACACGTTGGCGGCGGGGCCTGCGACCGCCTCACGCAAGGCGGGCAATGCAAGCAACGCCTCGCTGTCGTCGCCGGCTTGCGGGTATTCAACGTTGAGGCCGTGATCGGCCAATAGCCGCGCAGTGGCGGCGCCTACGCTGAACCATTGCACGTGCGGCCAAGGCTGATCCAACTGCTGCAGGGCAAGGCGCGCCGCTGGCTTGCTGACCACGATCACCGCGTTATAGCGACCCAGCTCACGAAACACCGCCTGTTGCTCAGCCGTGACCGGCAAGGCTTCGATGTCGAGCAAGGGCAAGCTGCTGCTGAAAATGCCGACGTCAGACAACGACGCAGCCAGCGCTGCCGACTCCTCGGCAGGTCGCGTCAGCAATACTCGCCAGGTGTTCACCGCGGCCCTTCCTCGCCGTAGATTTTTTGCAGGATGGCGCCTGCGCCTTTTTCCAGCAGCTCTTCTGCCACCTGGATACCCAGCGCGCTGGCATCGCGTTGCGGCCCGCGTATCTCAGCGGTGAGCAGCGTGCCGCCAGCCGGATCGCCGACCAAACCACGCAGCCAAAGGTTTTCGCCTTCAAGCACGGCGTAGCAGGCAATCGGCACCTGGCAGCCACCGTTAAGGTGCTTGTTGAGCGCGCGCTCGGCGGTGACACGCACTTCAGTGTCAGGGTGATCAAGGGGTTTGAGCAGTGCGTGAATGTCAGCGTCGGCGGTACGGCATTCGATGCCGACTGCGCCCTGCCCGCCTGCGGGCAAGCTGTCTTCGACGCTGATGGCCGAGGTGATGCGGTCTTCGAAGCCCAAGCGAATCAAGCCTGCGGCGGCGAGGATGATCGCGTCATATTCGCCGGCATCCAGCTTGGCCAAGCGGGTGTTGACGTTGCCACGCAGGAAGCGAATTTGCAGGTCTGGGCGCCGGGTCAATAACTGCGCCTGCCGACGCAAGCTCGATGTGCCGACGACACTGCCCAGAGGCAGCGCCTCCAGAGAAGCGAAATGGTTGGAGACAAAAGCATCGCGCGGGTCTTCGCGCTCGCAGATGCAATACAGGCCCAAGCCTTCGGGGAAATCCATCGGCACGTCTTTCATCGAATGCACGGCGATGTCGGCTTCGTTTTCCAGCAGCGCGGTTTCCAGTTCCTTGACGAACAGACCCTTGCCGCCGATTTTCGACAACGGTGAGTCGAGCAACTTGTCGCCGCGACTGACCATGGGCACCAGGGACACTTTCAGCCCCGGGTGGGCCTGTTCAAGACGCGCTTTGACGTATTCGGCCTGCCACAAGGCCAAGGCGCTTTTACGGGTGGCGATGCGGATCTCGCGAGAAGACATGGATCAATCCGTACTAAATAGATACGGCAGATAATAACAGCTCAGGCAAACACGCTTTGATTTGAATCAGCAAGTGCGGGGCCTCCCTGGCCACGTCGCACCGCGATAAAAAACGCGCACCTCGCGGCAGCCCATAGACTAAAGCTGCTGCATCATCTTGCGCACGCCCGCAACGTGGCGTCGGCTGACGATCAAGGCGTCGCCGTTAAGCCCTTTGAGGAACAACTGAAAGTGCCCCAGCGGCGTGCGTTGCAAGCGTTCAATGCGCTCGCGTGCGACCAGCGCGTTGCGGTGGATACGCACGAAGCGGTCGCCGAACTCATCCTCAAGCGCCTTGAGCGGCTCATCAAGCAACACCTCGCCGGCCTCGTGCCGCAGCGTCACGTACTTGTGATCGGCAATAAAATAGATCACCTGGTTCAGCGGGATCAGTTCGATGCCTTTGCGCGTTCGCGCGCTGATATGGCTACGCGGCCCGTTACCGCTTTGGGCGGCCGGCTGAGTCAGGGCAGCGAGTTGCACTCGGTTTGGGCGCTCGGCTTTTTTCAAGGCCTTGAGTAACGCATCGCCAGCCACTGGCTTAAACAGGTACGCAACGCCACTGTCCTCCAGTGCCTGCTCGGGGAACTCTTCTTGAGCGGCGCACAACACCACGGCAGGCGGCGATTCCCGCTCACTCAGGCGGGCGGCAACTTGCAAGCCATCAAGGCCCGGCAAGCGAATATCGAGCAGCACTACATCCGGCTTGAGGCTGTCGATCAGCGTCAACGCCTCCTCGCCGTTGGTGGCGCTCGGTTCCAGTACGGTGTAACCCTCGAGTTCACTGACCAAACGGCTCAGTCGCTCGCGGGCTTGGGGTTCGTCATCAACGATCAGGACATTCATATTGCGCTGGATTCCTGCGTGAGTCTCGCACAAGGATAGCGTAGACAGGTGCGGTGACTTGCGTCACAGCGATCCACGCTAAGACTAGCGCGAGCGGCAAAAAGTGCCCCGAGAGCGGCACCCAAATTTACCCGGACCTGTTCAATAACGCCCAAGATCTGCCGCCTTTGGGCATAGTCGTAGGGTTTGCTGATACACAATCCGAATACCCCGCTTTTTAATGGATAGTCTGGGCTATGACCGCAGCACCCGACTTTGGTGCGTTCACACACTATCAGTGCAACTGTAGACGCTCGCTGAGACGATATTGCTCATTCGTCAAATATCGCATCAATAAGTACCTGCTTGCAGTTTCTTCCCGGACGCGGTCCGCGGCAAGGCACTTAGCCATCCTCGGCACAAATAAAAATGCCGACCACCCGCAGCACCGCCTCCACGGGCAACCCTGTTATTATCGGCGACACACTTCCATGCCTCTTTTAAGCAGATCACGAGCGAATCCATGAGCACCGACAAGACCAACCAGTCCTGGGGCGGCCGCTTCAGTGAACCCGTCGACGCCTTCGTCGCCCGCTTCACCGCCTCCGTCACCTTCGACCAGCGCCTGTACCGCCACGACATCATGGGCTCGATCGCCCACGCCACGATGCTGGCCAAGGTCGGCGTGCTGACTGACGCCGAGCGCGACAGCATCATTGATGGCCTGACCACCATTCGCGGTGAGATCGAGGCCGGCACTTTTGACTGGCGCGTCGACCTGGAAGACGTGCACATGAATATCGAGGCCCGCCTCACCGATCGCATCGGTGTGACCGGCAAAAAACTGCACACCGGGCGCAGCCGTAACGACCAGGTGGCCACCGATATTCGCTTGTGGTTGCGCGATGAAATCGACCTGATCCTGTCCGAAATCACGCGCCTGCAAAAAGGTTTGCTGGAGCAGGCCGAGCGTGAATCGGGCACCATCATGCCCGGTTTCACTCACCTGCAAACGGCGCAGCCGGTAACCTTCGGCCACCACTTGCTGGCGTGGTTCGAAATGCTCAGCCGCGACTACGAGCGCCTGGTCGATTGCCGCAAGCGCGCCAACCGCATGCCACTCGGCAGCGCCGCGCTGGCCGGCACCACCTACCCGATTGATCGTGAATACACCGCGCAATTGCTGGGTTTCGACGCCGTGGGCGGCAACTCCCTGGATGGCGTGTCGGACCGCGACTTCGCTATCGAATTCTGCGCCGCCGCCAGCATCGCGATGATGCACTTGTCGCGATTCTCCGAAGAGCTGGTGCTGTGGACCAGCGCGCAATTCCAGTTCATCGACCTGCCTGACCGCTTCTGCACCGGCAGCTCGATCATGCCACAAAAGAAAAACCCCGACGTGCCCGAGCTGGTGCGTGGCAAAAGCGGCCGTGTGTTCGGCGCGCTGATGGGCCTGCTGACCTTGATGAAGGGCCAACCGCTGGCCTACAACAAGGACAACCAGGAAGACAAAGAGCCGCTGTTCGACGCGGCCGACACGCTGCGTGATTCGCTGCGTGCGTTTGCCGACATGATCCCGGCGATCAAGCCCAAGCACGCGATCATGCGTGAAGCGGCCTTGCGCGGGTTCTCAACCGCGACGGACCTGGCGGACTACCTGGTGCGCCGTGGCCTGCCGTTCCGTGACTGCCACGAAATCGTCGGCCATGCCGTGAAATACGGCGTGGACACCGGCAAAGACCTGGCGGAAATGAGCCTGGAAGAGCTGCGCAAGTTCAGCGACCAGATCGAGCAAGATGTGTTTGCCGTACTGACGCTCGAAGGCTCGGTGAATGCACGCAACCACGTTGGCGGCACTGCGCCTGCGCAGGTCAAAGCAGCCGTGGTACGCGGCCAAGAGCTACTCGCCAGCCGCTAAAAGCTTCGCGAGCAAGCCCGCTCCCACATTTGACCGAGTTCCAGGCTTGGAATGCAGTCAAGTGTGGGAGCGGGCTTGCTCGCGAAGGCGCCATCACCGGCGCCAACCCTCTATTTTTTGGCCGCGATCATCGCCATAAACGCCGGCATTGCCGCTTCCCGGTCCGCCGCGACTTTCTGTGCGTTGGGCATGGCATGCAATCGCTCCAACAACACCTTGGCCGCTGGCAACTCCGCCAATAAATCCACGCCGAACAGCTTCTCGCCCACGGCGCAGGCAAGGTTCACGCTGTACATGAAGTAAATATCTGCAATCGTGAAGTTCTCCCCTGCGACATAGGGTGCGAACTTGCCATGCCGGCCTAAAGAGCCGACCCCCAACAGCAACTCAGCCCTGGATTTCTCCTTGATCGCCTCCGGCACCGGCATGCCGAAAAACGCTTCAGCGAAACACGCGCGGGCGGGCAACTCGATATACAGCTCGATTTCCCGGCACAGCGCCAGCACCTGAGCACGCTGAAACGGCTCGCCAGGCAGCAACGCAGGGCCTTCCTGGGTTTGCTCGATGTATTCGAGTATCACGCTGGTTTCGTTGATAAACCCCTGTTTGACCCCCAGAATCGGCACCTTGCCGCGAGGGCTGACCGACAGGGCTTCAGCCGTTTGGCCTGCGTAAAACGGCACCTCCTCAAACGGCAGGCCTTTCTCCAGCAGCGCCAGTTTGACCATGTTGTAGTAGTTGCTGACCGAAAATCCGTAAAGCTTGAGCATTGCGACTGCCTCCAGGCCGGGTGTGGGGTTGGCTGCAAGAGTTATAGATCCCCTGCGCCTGCCTTGCCAGCAGCATCACCCGCTTGAATGGGCGTAGACTGGCGGCCTTTTCCTTGAGGAGCCTGCCATGAGCGAGCCGACCGATATCGACAACGACGAAGAAGAGTTCACCGAAAGTACGCTGACCCAGGCCATCGAAAATCAGATCGAAAGCGACAATCCGCCTGCCGCCAAAGCGACGTTCAACAAGCTGACCCTGGTGGGTTACGAGCGCGACGACATTCTGAACCTGATGGCCCACGTGCTGGCTGTCGAAATTGACAAAATGCTCGAAGAAGACCGCGCATTCGATACCGAGTGGTACGAAACAGCGCTGCGGGCGCTGCCCGAATTGCCGCCGGAAAACGACTGAATCGAACATGTCCGTGGCGGCGGAGCCTGCTTCCTCGCCACAAACCTGCGCCATATCAAGACCCGGATGTTTCTGACTGGACAGCCCGGCAAAGTGCGTTCACCTTATGCCGTGCTAGCCTCTAATAAATACTTAGAACGTCTGGAGTCCTTATGTCGTATACCCCTGAATTGGTTGCCGAACTGGAAATCCTTGCACTCTTCAACCTGGGCAGCTCCCAGGAAGGCTTAAAAGTCCATCAAAGCGCAGCGCCCACTGCCATCGCCGCCGCCAAACGCCTTTTTGACAAAGAACTGACCACCCAGCCCGACGGCGGTTACCTGACCAGCCTCGGTCGGGATGCTGCCGAGCATGCCCAAGGCTTGCTGACGATTCTAAGCAAAACCCAAAAAGAAGCCGCCTGACCTTTGATACCGCCCATGGAGTCCGCCCTTTGCGGATTCCGGGGGCGTTGCTGTGGCCCGCACAAAATTCTGACGCCAAAAATCATTTCCCGCTAAACCTCCTGCGTTTCTGTCTGTAAACTCCTACACGGCCGCCCATGTCGGGCCTTGCGAGCCAACGAGTTCGACATGACCCGCACCCATGAAATACGCCCCGACCTGGACGAAGGCATCGACCGCAAGGTGCTGGCGCAACTGCGCACGCGGTTCATGGCCCTCAATGCAGGCCGTATGGCACGGGCTGTCGAAGGGCTGACACCGCGGCAACAAAGCGTGCTGAGCGTGTTGCCGCTGTTTTTTCACGTGAATCACCCGCTGTTGCCGGGTTATGTCTCCGGCAGCACACCGGCGGGCTTGTCGAATTTCGAACCGGATACCCAAGCCCTGACCGAAGCCCAGCGCCTGACCCGCTCGTTTTGCTACAAGCCGCGCCATGGCAACCCGTCGCTGCCGATCCACGGCCTGTTCCTGATGGGCAGCCTCGGCACCCTGGCTCAGGCAGATCAGAGCGATATGGACGTGTGGGTATGCCACGCGCCCGACCTCAGCGAAAACGAGTTGGCCGAGCTGCGCAAAAAATGCCAGTTACTTGAAGCTTGGGCATTGACCATGGGCGCCGAGGCGCACTTCTTCCTGATCGAACCGACGCGCTTTGTACTCGGTGAACGCGAGACCCAACTGAGCTCTGACGACTGTGGCACCACCCAGCATTACCTGCTGCTGGATGAGTTCTACCGCACCGCCATCTGGCTGGCCGGGCGCACACCGATCTGGTGGCTGGTGCCGGTGTACGAAGAAACCCGTTATGCCGAGTTCACCCACACACTGCTCTCCAAGCGTTTTATTCGTGCCGATGAAACCCTCGACCTTGGCCACTTGGCGCACATTCCCCCCGGCGAATTCATTGGCGCCGGGCTCTGGCAACTGTTCAAGGGCATCGAGTCGCCGTATAAATCGGTACTCAAATTGCTGCTGACCGAGGTGTACGCCAGCGAACACCCGAACGTGCAGTGCCTGAGCCTGCGCTTCAAGCGCGCGGTATTCGCTAACCAGATCGACCTGGATGAGCTGGACCCGTACATCGTGGTCTACCGCCGTATTGAGGAATACCTAAAAGCGCGCAACGAGCCGGAGCGCCTGGAATTGGTCAGGCGCAGCCTGTACTTGAAGGTCAACCGCAAGCTCAGCGCGGGCCAACGCGGCACTGGCTGGCAACGGCTATTAATGGAGCGCCTGGCGCATGAATGGGGTTGGGACGCACGCCAACTGGCCCTGCTGGACAGCCGCAGCCAGTGGAAGGTGCGCCAAGTGGCCGTCGAGCGCCGTGCACTGGTCAATGAGCTGAACCACAGCTACCGCTTCCTCACGCAATTCGCCCGTACCGAGCAAACCGTCAGTCTGATCAACAAGCGCGACCTCAACGTGCTGGGCCGACGCCTTTATGCAGCGTTCGAACGCAAAGCCGGCAAAGTCGAATTCATCAACCCAGGCATCGCCCCTGATTTGGCCGAAGACACCCTGACCCTGGTGCAATCGCCCAACCGTAAAGAGCCGGGCCTGCATGACTGGGGCCTTTACAACGGCAACCTTACGGCGCTGGAATGGGAGCACTTCGCGCCGATCAAGCGCAGCCGCGACCTGCTCGAAATGCTTACCTGGTGCCACCGCAACGGCGTGATCGACAGCAGCACCCACTTGGCGCTGCACCCGGGCGTCAGCGACATGACGGAATTTGAGCTGTTCAATTTACTCGGCAGCCTGCAACAAACCATCGCACTGCCCTTGGTCAGCGTCGACGAGGAGCGCCTGTTGCGCCCGGCGGTGCCAGAAGAGGTGTTGTTACTGATCAACGTCGGCGTCGACCCGCTCAAGCATCACCGCGACCTGAATATCCTGATGACCACCGAGCGCACCGACTCCCTGAGCTACGCAGGCAAACGCGACAACCTGGTACTGACGCTGGATCAGGTCACACTTAACAGTTGGAACGAGGTAATGGTGAGCCGCTACGACGGGCCTCACGCGTTGCTCGATTGCCTGCGTGACTACCTCAACCAACTGCCGCCCGACCATTTGCCCCGCCTGCGGGTGCGTTGCTTCTGTCACAACCGCGCGCCGTTCATTGCCCAGCGCGTCGAAGAAATTTTCGACACCGCGCAAACCCTGCTGCTCGGCCAGTCCAACCATCGCTACCTGTTGCAGGTGCAACAGCACTATCACGTGATGGAGCTGACGCCGGGCCAAGCCACCCATGTGTCACTGCCAACGCAGGAAGCGCTGATCGCCTACCTCAGTGAAGAACTGGCCAGCTACAGCCCGCTGCACCTGGACGCAATGGCCCTGGAAGACCACGACCTGGCGCTGCTGCTGCCGATGGGCCTGGCCGATTGCGTGCAGGTGTTTTACCGGGTCAATGAAGGCTTTGCCGAGCTGTATGTGCTGGATGAATTCAACGCACTCTGGCAGCAACGCTTGCCGTTTCACGACGAGCAGAGCCTGTTGGCGCCGTTGCAGCGCTTTCTGCAATCGATACTCTATCGCCGGGAAGCGTTATCGCCGCTGAATACGCAACAGCCGCTGGGCGATGTACACACCCTGTATTACCAACTGTTGCCGTCAGGCAGTCATCGCGCACGCGGCATAGAGCCCCGACCGGCCCCGCACAACCCCGCCAACCAGCCGTTTTATGACGTGCAGGCAATTATCGGCAAAGCAGCGCCCGGCCAAGTGGGCATTACCCTGTACTGCAATCAGCGGGAGTTTTCCGAACTGGAGTTTGGCGACCAACTGTTTGCAGTAGTCGCCCGGCAAATCGTCGAGCAACGCCGCGAAACCCAGCGCTACCGCTGCTACATCACCGACCTCGACCTGTCCGGCCTGCTCGGCGATGTGCAAAGCCCGAGCAACTTGTACCTGCGCTACAAGGCCGAGCTGGAGCTGGCGCTGAACGAAGCGCTGAACCAGGTTTAAAGCGGCTGTTTTTTACAGGGGGAATGCGCCGCCGTCTTTGGGCTGGCCCTCGACGCTGAGCAGTTCGAGCTTCAGGGTTTTGCCGCCGGGTGCCGGCCAGTCGATGTGCTGGCCCACTTTCAAGCCGAGCAATGCACTGCCAACCGGCGCCAGGATAGAGATCTTGCCTTCATCGGCATTCGCGTCTTTAGGGTAAACCAGGGTCAGGTGATAGTCCTTGCCGCTGCCTTGCTCGCGGCAATGCACGCTGGAGTTCATGGTCACCACACCTGCAGCCACGTCCTCGTGGCCAACCACCTCTTCAGCGCGGTCGAGTTCGGCTTGCAACGCTTCGACACCGGGAAATTCGTCGCCCAAACGGTCGATCAGTTGCTCCAGACGCTGTACGTCCAGGCGGGTGAGGATGATGGAAGGGACAGTGGTCATGATTCAGGCAGACTCCTTTTTTCTGCGCAAAAAAGCAAAACCCCGCCAGAAAAAGGCGGGGTTCTCACGGACCTCGATGAGTTGAGGTGTACCCGGACACTACCACAGCGTCACAAATAAACAAGACGACTCAGGCGTGGGCCTTGCGCTGCGCAGCCTCTGCGCAGATCACGCGGCGCCGGGCATCGTCGGCAGAGCGCCATTCGCGAATATCTTCCACATGGCGAAAGCAACCGAGGCAGACTTTTTGCTCATCCAGGCGACACAAACTGATACAAGGTGACGGCACCGCCGGGCTGACGTTGCTGAACAGCGGCTTGGGCGGGCGTACAGGTGCAGGCTGGCTCACAATCATTTCTCGTCGGGGTTCAGCTCATCAAAGTCCAGCTCGGCGCCGGATTGTTCCGACACCAGGCGCGCGAGCATTTCGCTCAACAGCTCTTCAGTGGTGTCGTGTACCCAACGCTTTTCATCTTCGTCGTAGTCAAAGTGAAAACCGCCCGAACGCGCTGCCAGCCAGAGCTGACGCAAGGGCTCTTGGCGACTGAAGATCAGTTGGGTGCCATTTTCAAACTTGACGGTCAGTACGCCGGCCGAGTTTTCCAGGTCCACGTCCAAACCGCTGTCGTCGAAAATATCTTCCAGCGCTTGCTGGGTCGAATCCACCAGGTCGTGAAAGCGGGCTTCGGTCAAACTCATTGTGGCAACCTCAAAAGTGTCTGGTTTTGCTCAAGCGCCGCACGATACGGGCGAGCCTCGCCGAATGCAAAGGATACCGATTTCATCCGTGATGGCTGCATGAAATATCCTCAGCAAGCGTAGCCCGCTTCTTGACTGTCTCGGCAAACCCCCGCTGGACGGGTATTCCAGCGCATAGGCAAGCTGCCGGGTGGTCGGTATACTCGGGCGCAATTAATGCATATTCAAGGATTTCGCCATGAAGCGCCTGATCTCTTCCCTTGCTGCGCTCGTCGCGGTCGCTTGCCTAGTTAGTGCCTGTGGTCAAAAAGGCCCGCTGTACCTGCCCGATGACAGCAAAGACCCGAATGAACAGGCGCAGTCGTCGCAAAAGCCGTCGAAAGCGCACAAGCACGACACTTACTAAGGTAACCCCATGGACGCTTTTAACTACCGGGACGGCGAGCTGTTCGCGGAAGGCGTGGCGTTGTCCGCGATTGGCGAGCGCTTTGGCACCCCGACCTACGTGTACTCGCGTGCCCATATCGAAGCTCAATACCGCAGCTTCGCCGACGCGCTGCAAGGCACGCCGAGCCTGGTGTGCTACGCGGTCAAAGCCAACTCCAACCTGGGTGTACTGAATGTCCTGGCGCGCTTGGGCGCCGGTTTCGACATCGTCTCCCGTGGCGAGCTGGAACGTGTACTGGCGGCCGGCGGCACGGCGGACAAAATCGTCTTCTCCGGCGTAGGCAAGAGCCGCGAAGACATGCGCCGCGCACTCGAAGTGGGCGTGCATTGCTTCAACGTCGAATCCACCGACGAGCTGGAACGCCTGCAAATCGTGGCCGCCGAGATGGGCGTTCGCGCGCCGGTGTCCTTGCGCGTGAACCCGGACGTCGACGCCGGCACCCACCCGTACATTTCCACCGGTCTTAAAGAGAACAAGTTCGGCATCGCGATTGCCGACGCCGAGGACGTGTACATCCGCGCCGCGCAGTTGCCGAACCTCGAAGTGCTGGGCGTCGACTGCCATATCGGCTCGCAACTGACTACCCTGCCGCCGTTTATCGATGCGCTCGACCGCCTGCTGGCGCTGATCGACCGCTTGGGCGAGTGCGGCATCTACCTGCACCACATCGACCTCGGTGGCGGCGTGGGCGTGCGTTATCGCGATGAAGAGCCGCCGCTGGTGGCTGACTACATCAAGGCCGTGCGCAAGCGCATCGAAGGCCGTGACCTGACGCTGATGTTCGAACCGGGCCGCTATATCGTCGCCAACGCCGGCGTGCTGCTGACTCAGGTTGAATACCTCAAGCACACCGAGCACAAGGATTTCGCCATCGTCGACGCGGCGATGAACGACCTGATTCGCCCGGCGCTGTACCAGGCCTGGATGAATGTCAGCGCCGTGAAGCCTCGCGCGGGCGAAACCCGTGCGTATGACATCGTTGGCCCAATCTGCGAAACCGGCGACTTCCTGGCCAAGGATCGTCAGTTGGCCCTCGAAGAAGGCGATTTGCTGGCCGTGCATTCGGCGGGTGCCTATGGGTTTGTCATGAGTTCCAACTACAACACCCGCGGGCGTACCGCCGAGGTGCTGGTGGACGGTGATCAAGCGTTTGAAGTGCGTCGCCGCGAGACGGTAGCCGAGTTGTATGCTGGCGAAAGCCTGCTGCCGGAGTAAGCCATGCTGCTGCGTTTTACCAAGATGCACGGGCTGGGCAACGATTTCATGGTCCTCGACCTGGTCAGCCAGCACGCGCATATCCTGCCCAAACACGCTAAACAGTGGGGCGACCGTCACACTGGCATTGGCTTCGACCAGTTGCTGCTGGTTGAGGCGCCGAGCAACCCGGACGTGGATTTCCGTTACCGGATCTTCAATTCCGACGGCTCCGAAGTGGAACAGTGCGGCAACGGTGCGCGCTGCTTCGCGCGCTTTGTGCTGGACAAGCGCCTGACCGCCAAGCGCCAGATTCGCGTCGAGACCAAGAGCGGCGTGATCGAACTGGATATTCGCAGTGACGGTCAAATCAGCGTCAACATGGGCGCGCCGCACCTGGTGCCGGCGGATATTCCGTTCCAGGCCACCGAGCAGGCGACCCACTACGCGCTCGAAGTGGATGGCAAGACCGTCGACATCGCCGCCGTGTCCATGGGCAACCCGCATGCTGTGCTGCGGGTCAATGACATCAATAGCGCCCCGGTGCACGAACTGGGGCCGAAGATCGAACATCACCCGCGCTTTCCAGCACGGGTGAACGTGGGTTTCCTGCAGGTGATCGACCGTTCCCGCGCGCAATTGCGTGTGTGGGAACGCGGCGCCGGCGAAACCCAGGCCTGCGGCACCGGTGCTTGCGCCGCTGCCGTGGCCGCGATCAGCCAAGGGTGGATGGATTCGCCGCTGCTGATCGACCTGCCCGGTGGACGTTTGTCCATCGAATGGGCAGGCCCTGGCCACCCGGTGATGATGACCGGGCCGGCCTCGCGTGTATACGAAGGACAGGTCCGTCTATGAGTGAGCCAAGCCAATGACCGATAAGCCTCAAGTACCCGCCCAAGCTAACCCGAGCGAATGCCTGGAGGCCGCTGCTGTAGCGGCGTACCTTGAGGCAAACCCGGACTTCTTCGTGGAACACGAAGAGCTGCTGCCCGCCCTGCGCATCCCCCACCAACGCGGCGATACCGTGTCGCTGGTGGAGCGACAGATGAAGATCCTGCGCGAGCGCAATATAGAAATGCGCCATCGGCTCTCGCAGTTGATGGACGTGGCACGCGACAACGACCGCCTGTTCGACAAGACGCGCCGCCTGATTCTGATGCTGATGGACGCCACCAGCCTGGAAGAAACGGTGATCGCCGTGGAAGACAGCCTGCGCCAGGATTTTCAGGTGCCGTTTGTCAGCCTGATCCTGTTCAGCGACAACCCGATGCCGGTGGGTCGCTGGGTCAGCGGTGGCGAAGCGCAAACCGCAATTGGCGGCCTGCTCTCGGACGGTAAAACCATCAGCAGCACCCTGCGTGAGCACGAGTTGGACTTCCTGTTTGGTGCCGAACAGCGCAAGCAGATCGGCTCCACCGCCGTCGTCGCGCTCAGCCACCAAGGCCTGCATGGCGTATTGGCCATCGCCAGCCGAGACCCTCAGCACTACAAAAGCTCAGTCGGCACACTGTTTTTGACCTACATCGCCGAAGTGCTGGGCCGCGTTTTGCCGCGTTTCACCACTGCCCTGCGCGCGGTGCGCTAGCCATGGAACGGCAACTGGACGCTTACTGCGCTCACCTGCGCAGTGAGCGCCAGGTGTCGCCGCACACCCTGGAAGCGTATCGGCGGGACTTGAACAAGGTCTTGGCGTACTGTGAAAAACACCAGATCGCCAGTTGGAAGGCCTTGGACATCCAGAGCCTGCGCAGCCTGATCGCGCGGCTGCACCAGCAAGGCCAGTCCTCGCGCAGTTTGGCGCGGCTGCTGTCAGCGGTGCGTGGCCTTTATCATTACCTGAACCGCGAAGGTTTGTGCGAGCACGACCCGGCCAATGGCCTGGCACCGCCCAAGGGCGAGCGCCGCCTGCCCAAGACCCTCGACACTGATCGCGCCCTGCAATTGCTCGATGGCGCCGTGGAGGATGACTTTCTCGCGCATCGCGACCAGGCGATTCTTGAGCTGTTCTATTCCTCCGGCCTGCGCCTGTCGGAGCTGACTGGGCTGAACCTCGATCAACTGGACCTCGCGGATGGCTTGGTGCAAGTGCTCGGCAAGGGCAGCAAAACCCGTGTGCTGCCGGTCGGCCGCAAAGCCCGAGAAGCCTTGCAACTGTGGTTGCCGCTGCGCCTTTTGACCAACCCGGCGGACGACGCGGTGTTTGTCAGCCAGCAAGGCCGACGCTTGGGGCCGCGGGCGATTCAGCTGCGCGTGAAGGCTGCGGGCGAGCGCGAACTGGGGCAAAACCTGCACCCGCACATGCTGCGACACTCCTTTGCCAGCCACATGCTGGAATCATCCCAGGACCTGCGCGCGGTGCAGGAACTGCTTGGCCACTCCGACATCAAGACCACGCAGATCTACACCCACCTCGACTTCCAGCACCTGGCAACGGTGTACGACAGCGCCCATCCACGGGCCAAACGCATCAAGGGCGGCGACTCATGAGTATCAAGCTGATTACCTTCGACCTGGACGACACGCTCTGGGACAACGTACCTGTCATCATCAGTGCCGAAGCATCCATGCGCGAGTGGTTGGCAACCCACGCCAGCAAGGTCGGCGACTTGCCCCTGGAGCATTTCGCCAGCCTTCGCCAACACGTGCTGGAGCGCCACCCCGAGCTCAAATACCGCATCAGCCTCTTGCGCCATCGCGTGTTGATGCACGCGTTCGAAGAGGCAGGTTATCCACAGCCTGAGGCCACAGAAATGGCGGATGTGTGTTTCGAGGCTTTTATTCACGCGCGCCACCAGATCACTCCATTCCCTGAAGCCGAACCCATGCTGCAAGCGCTGCGCCAGCACTTTTTGCTCGGGGTGATCACCAACGGCAATGCCGATGTGCAACGCGTTGGCTTGGCCAACTATTTCCACTTTGCCCTGCGGGCCGAAGACATCGGCATCGCCAAGCCGGACGCACGATTGTTTCACGAGGCGTTGCAACGCGGCGGCGTGGAGGCGAGCGCGGCGGTGCATGTGGGTGATCACCCCGGCGATGACATCGCCGGCGCCCAGCAGGCCGGGCTTCGCGCGGTGTGGTTCAATCCGGCGGGCAAGGCTTGGGAAGGCGATAAAGCTCCAGATGCGCAGATTCGCAAACTGGCTGAGTTGCCGGAGCTGCTGCGCAACTGGCAATAACACCGAAGATGGCAGCGCGCTGTAAGTTTTATTCCAGCCATGAAAAAGCCCGCAGCGACGGCGGGCTTTTTTTACAAGCGTGCAGCTGACCTCAGATAGGCCGGCTGCCGTACTTGTTATCCGGCTTCTTCGGCGGATCGGCAACCACGTTGGCCTCGACTTCCTGCACTTTGCCGCCTTTAGCGAGGAATTCTTCCATCGCACGGGCCAGCGCATCGCGCTCTTTGTTCTTGGCTTCAACGCTCGGCAATTCATCTACCGATACAGCGGCCTTGGCTTTGCCTTTGGATGCTTTGGCAGGCGCGTCATCGCCACCGTCATCGGCTTCGTCAGCCACGTCTTCAGCTGCCGCTTCAAGACCCTCTTCGGCCTCGTCGTCGTCACCTACTTCGAGTTCGTCGTTTTCCAGATCATCGTCGCTCATGTTCTACCTCATGACTTGCGAAAAGCAGATTAGTTATAGCCCAGCTTCACCCTCTGTCGAGGTCGCCGGAAAAAATCAATAGCCAGCGGATAACCAGTGGCTTATGCCCCATCACCGTGCAAGGTGGCGAGGACTTTACGAGCACCGCCATGATCACGGTGCTCGCCCAGATAAACACCTTGCCAGATCCCTATCGCCAAGCGGCCGGCATTGACCGGCAAACTCAGCTGGCAGCCCAGGAGACTGGCCTTGAAGTGCGCCGGCAGGTCATCCGGCCCTTCGTCGTTATGTTCATATCCCACCGTACCTTGAGGCACCAGCGCATTGAAAAAACGTTCGAAGTCACGGCGCACCGCCGGGTCGGCATTCTCGTTGACGGTCAACGAGGCCGATGTGTGCTGCAGCCACAGATGTAACAGGCCCACACGACAAGCCTTCAATTCAGGCAAGCCGGCGAGCAATTCGTCCGTCACCAAGTGAAAGCCCCGGGGCTTGGCCCGCAGGGTTATCAGAGTCTGTTGCCACATACAGTTCTCCGCCCATCGGCGCGCATTCTAGCGCGCTCTGGGAAAAAACAAAGTGCCGAATACGCCTACATGCCTGTAGGACATCTGCACGGTGAAACGTACCGCGTGCGCACCCTCACAAACTTTGCGCAAAAACCGGTACAGCGTCTTATCACTGACAAACGCCAGGCAAAAAAATGCCCGGCAAGCCGGGCATCTTTTTTTCGCACGCTTACAAGTTGTAACCGCGTTCGTTGTGTTGCGCCAGATCGAGGCCAACGGCCTCTTCTTCCTCGGCAACCCGCAAGCCCATGACCGCATCCAGCACCTTAAGGATGATGAAGGTCACGATGGCCGTGTAGATCACGGTGAAACCAACGCCTTTGCACTGGACCC
The DNA here is from genome assembly GCF_049199985.1 of Pseudomonas kitaguniensis. NCBI lineage: Bacteria > Pseudomonadati > Pseudomonadota > Gammaproteobacteria > Pseudomonadales > Pseudomonadaceae > Pseudomonas > Pseudomonas kitaguniensis. The sequence goes on along the minus strand of NZ_JBLZPT010000007.1, from coordinate 138,461 downwards.
AGACTTGCGCCGCGATGTCGGTCGTCGCGGCGTTGAAGCCACCCATGGCCGGTGCAGCGAACACACCGGTGAGGATCGCGCCGAGGATACCGCCGATACCGTGCACGCCGAAGGCGTCCAGGGAGTCGTCGTAACCCAGTTTGCGTTTCAGCGTAGTGGCGCAGAAGAAGCACACCACGCCCGCCGCCAGGCCGATAACCAGCGCGCCCATCGGGCCCACGGTGCCCGCAGCCGGAGTAATTGCCACAAGGCCTGCCACCACACCCGAGGCGATGCCCAGTGCGCTTGGCTTACCGTGGGTGACCCACTCGGCGAACATCCAGCCCAGCGCCGCAGCAGCGGTAGCGATCTGAGTCACCAGCATTGCCATACCGGCAGTGCCGTTGGCCGCAGCAGCGGAACCTGCGTTGAAACCGAACCAGCCAACCCACAGCATGGCCGCACCGACCAGGGTGTAACCCAGGTTGTGAGGCGCCATCGGGGTGGTCGGGAAACCTTTACGCTTGCCGAGTACCAGGCACGCCACCAGGCCGGCAACACCGGCGTTGATGTGCACCACGGTGCCGCCTGCGAAATCCAGTACGCCCCAGTCGCCCAACAACGACCCCGGACCGCCCCACACCATGTGCGCAATTGGCGCGTACACCAAGGTGAACCAGACGCCCATGAAGATCAGCATCGCAGAGAACTTCATACGCTCGGCAAAAGCACCGACGATCAGCGCAGGCGTAATGATGGCGAACGTCATCTGGAAGGTGACGAATACCGCCTCAGGGAACAGCGCCGCAGGGCCGGTGATGCTCGCCGGGGTGACACCCGACAGGAACAGTTTGGACAGGCCGCCCACGAACGAGTTGAAGTTGACGACGCCTGCTTCCATACCGGTCGTGTCGAACGCCATGCTGTAGCCGTAAACGAACCACAGAATGCTGATCAGACCGGTGATGGCGAAGCACTGCATCATCACCGAAAGAATGTTTTTGGAGCGAACCATGCCGCCGTAAAACAGCGCCAGGCCTGGAATAGTCATGAACAGCACCAACGCGGTGGATGTCAGCATCCATGCGGTGTCGCCGGAATTGAGGACTGGAGCTGGGGCTGGGTCCGCCGCCAATGCCAAGGCCGGCATTACGAGGGACAACAGGGCTCCGAGCCCTGCGAATTTACGCAGAGTCATAGTGTTTTCTCCTGGGGCGTTGGGGTTTGGCGGCTTAGATTGCGTCGGTATCGGTTTCGCCGGTACGGATGCGAATCGCCTGTTCCAGATTGACCACGAAAATCTTGCCGTCACCGATTTTGCCGGTGTTGGCCGCCTTGGTTATCGCCTCGATAACACGGTCAAGATCCTTGTCGTCAATGGCGACATCAATCTTCACCTTAGGCAGGAAATCCACCACGTATTCCGCGCCACGGTACAGCTCGGTGTGACCCTTCTGCCGACCGAAGCCCTTGACCTCGGTAACGGTAATGCCCTGCACGCCGATCTCGGACAACGACTCGCGTACATCGTCCAACTTGAACGGCTTGATGATGGCAGTGACTAGCTTCATGAAAACTCTCTCCCGAATTGGTGGACTTGCCCCAGGAAAACAAACCCGTCTCAAGTCTAAGCGCAGCGCCTGGCTTTGTAACGCGTCGTCGCCTCGGCATGTGCCGTTGCAACGCCAGCGAACCACTGGTGACGAAACCTGTACCCCTGATCCGTCGGCGCACTGCATTCGTCACAGCGACTGCATCAGTGCATGGGTCATGATCGTCTAAGCAGAAACCTTGCCAGCTCCGTAAAAACCACTGAAATCAGTTCGTTGCCCGGTTTTGCGTGCCTGCACGGCGGTTTGGCGACTGCAATGCGCACAATAACGGTGCGCCACTGCCCGCCCCTCTGCGCGAAAAACGTGCATCCAACACGGTAAAAAGACTATAGACGCTGCGTGATACACTGCCCGCCAACAGTATTCCGGAATATGTCCCATGCTCGCGCCCAAAGACCTACTCGACGCCCTGAGCGGCCACGCCTCTCGCCTGTTCAGCGGCGACACCGCGCTGCCCCGCACTGAAATCGAAAGCCAGTTCAAGGCATTGCTGCAGAGCGGTTTCAGCAAACTCGACCTGGTGAGCCGCGAAGAGTTTGATAGCCAAATGGTAGTGCTGGCCCGCACCCGTGCGCGGCTGGAAAGCCTGGAAGCGAAAGTCGCAGAGTTTGAAGCCAGGCTAATGCTGCCCTCCGCTGAATAAACGGATTTCTTGAAACTGATGGGAAGGCTGCAATGGTCTTCCTGCTATCTTCATCCAGCTAATGTCTTCAGGAACATTCCTACGACATGCGCTTACGCTTTCCGATAGCATCGCCACGCCCAATCTCTTTAGGCTGCTTGCTGCTGAACATTCAGCGCTGGGTTTGGCGACCCGGAAAGCTTGCGACGCACAGCGTCCACCATCCGATATCGGGTATTAAACCGAGCTCGTTTTATGGCGGCTGTGTGTGGGAGACCCCAGGGTCTGCCGGTATTCGCTTGCACCGGCTCGCCAACCTGCACGCAGCTGTCACCCTTATCGTTTGGCGACGGTAAACGGCAGTCCACTCAAGCGAATATGGGTACTGCACCATGGACAACGACCACTTCATTCCTCATGTGTTTACGCGGCACAATCTGCATCTTCACGCGCTTTTGTTGGAGAACCAGGCTTGGTTCAGCGCGCGTGATTTGGGTCGGTTGCTGAGGCTCTATTTGGACGAGCGAGCGTTGCGGAAGCTTGATCCAGATCAACGTCAGTATCGAAAGGCGCTCCATCATGGTGCTGTCGAACGGACGCTGCTGATCAGCGAGTCAGGTGTCTACGCCCTTCTGATTTACCATTATTGCCCGGAGTATCGAGGTCTTCGGGAGTGGCTAACGCACGAAGTTGTTCCTGCCATACGCGATGCGCAAAAAGGCACCAATTGTGATCATCCAATACTGAGTTTGTTAGCTTGGCCACAGACGTCTCTTAGCCTTCTACACTGGAACAATCAGGCATGGATAAGGCTACAAGACGTACCGCACATGCTTCCAGAGCCCGCCCGCACACATGGGGAGAAAAAACTAGCTTGGTGGAAACGCAGCGATCGACCCCAATCGGCAAACAAATAAACAATATATTAAGCCCTCACTGAGTTAACGCGAAAATCGTAAAAACCGAACTCTCTATCAGCCGGTGTAGCTGCAGAAAACGCTAGGAAAAGTCAGAACTGTTGTGGCAGCCTCCGCACACACAGAAAGCCAGAGTCTTCGCAATGTCGGCTCTGGTGCTTCAACACTCGGCAACACGTGGGGCGCAGATAGGGAGAAATAGAGCTGTCGCCGCACTTTTTCAGCAGACCAACAACAGACATTCCTCGCCCGATTCAGGAATGCATTGAAAACCATCTCATACACGACTCCCTATTTTGTGAATCCGCCAGTACCCTGAGAGGATGCTTTGGTGGTAAAACGGCGTGCGCCCTGCTGAGTTTTTAGGTGTTACCACGTCGTTGATTGACACGCTCTTAGCTAATTTCGAAAAAATGATGCTAAGGGCCGGAGCACACGGGAGAACCGCTGGAGAAGCGACTAAATGGAAATTAACGCGCTTTCGGATGCAAGGTTAGTTTTTTGTCGGGTAACGTTTTATGCGTCCCGCATAAAATTTTCATACTCACCGTATGCTTGAGTATGAAAAATCCTCAAAAAGCGTCCTGATTGAGCTGACGCATAGACATGAATAATAACCATAAAACAACCAGGAAATTTAACAGCTGATCAGAATAGCTGATTAGAATAGGCAAAGGAGTAGCTAGCAATGAGTAAATACTGTTGTTTTTTTTGCCCCGCGCAAGATTATTCAGAGAAAACACTAACAGACAAATGCCCGACGTGCCAAAGAGAGTATGGATTTGTTCTGAAAGAGCGCCCTGCTCAGATTAGAGAGTACTCCGTAATACGAGATCTCGGAAGAGGGTTCTATGGCGCAGCTTTTGTAGCGGAAAAAGGGCCCTTCAAAAGAAAATATGTGCTCAAAATCGCACCCGTTGAATTTTACACCTTCTTTTCAAAAACCTCCTTTGAGGAAGAAACAAAACTACACGCGCGGCTTGCCGAATCTGCCGAACACGTAGTAGGTATAGATGACCGTTTCGACGAAAAAATTACATTTTCAGATGGGTCAGCTTTAACATGCCACGTTACTGTTTTGGACTTCGTTAATGGCGATTTACTCCGCGATTATATTGCCGGAACTATCATACCTTCTTCAGCGACGATATGCCAAATAGCAATTGACCTTTTAAGAATCAGAGCAGAATTTGAAGTCAATGAACTGAACCACAATGACCTACATGCTGAAAACTTAATAGTTGAGCAGTTACCGCCAACCGGTCGCCGACAAAGTGCGATAGATGACTCTATTAGAGTGAAGGCTATTGATCTTGGAAGTATTTCAGATGCCAGCAAAAGCGGCGGGAGCAGGCAAGGAGATCTATTATTTATCGCCGAACATGTTGATTCACTTCTAGATCGACTACTTTCTGACCCATCAAAATTAGAAGACCGAGACTACCGGACAGCCCTCGCGCTGCAAGGGATCGTTCATAGTCTGTTAACTGACGCACAGAACATCCGCCAGCCAAATCCAAGCGATCTTATCGGGCAGATAGAAGAAGCATATTATCGCGCCGCACAGCCTTGGAAGCCTTGGAGCGCACCATTTAAGTTAAAAGGATTTGCCGACCATTATAATGCTCAGACACTCGTTTCTTGGGATGTACCAAGATTGCTTGTGGATCCTGACGGGCGATGGTTATCTGAGGTTACGAAACCCGGCCCGCAGATTATTACAGGGATGCGTGGCTGTGGTAAAACCATGCTACTCAGAGCACTGGACATTCACGCTAGAGCCGCACTAAGTGAAAATGAAGAGTCAAAACATGCTGTAGAGCGCGTTCGCGGAGATGGTTTCGTTGGTCTATTTGTATCTGCGCAACGCCTCTTAGACCTCCGGCAGTCGAACGCTAAACTAGAGCAAAGGTTAACCCGGCTATATGTATATTACGCCTTACAAGCCGCAAGAGCCTTAATGCATCTGCGAGATCTAGCACCCACAAACGTAATATCAAATGCGCATTCCAAACTCAGCCACGCTGTCTCGGACTATCTTGAAGGCGGTGAATCGCTCAAGGAAGCCTCATCGATTGACGATCTTGAAAGACGCCTAGAGCATATCGCAGTATTAACATCCAGAGGCAGTAATGATTTTTTGGTTAAACAATCTCCTTCCGATGTATTCCCTCACCTCGCAGAACAATTCAGAAGTTGTAGTGACGTAATTTCAAATTCCTCGGTATTCTTCTTACTTGACGATGTATCTACGAGATATCTAGAGCTCGACAGAATCGACGAGATACTGACTGCACTACTTTTTCAAAATCCGGTTTGCGCATTCAAGTTTACTTCTGAGTGGCAAACTATAGAGTTAGGCTTAAGATCTCCCGGAAGAATCCATCCTATCAGAGTTGACAGAGATCTTGCTGTTTTCGATCTAGGGGCCGATGTCTACGACACCATTAATTCTAATGGCAAAGGAAAAGGTGAAGACTTTGTTGAGAGAATACTTCAACAACGTGCAAATTTCCACATATCACATCCGAAATATACTCCTCGCCAACTACTCGGAGATATTCCTCTAGAACAAGTCGCAAGAGAAATTGCATCATCTAGCTCAACATCTAAAGAAAAAAAGCAAGCGTACCGTGGCATATCCTGCCTCACCAGTGTCTGTGTTGGTGATATTGGAGATGTAGTAAAACTCTATGAAGAAATAATTAAAAGAGCGTCATCCAACAGATCTCATATTAACGTACCTATTGCGGACAATATACAAGCCGACTGCTTTCAAGCGATCAGTTCAAGAAGGCTATATGACCTCAACAGAAGAGGCGGCTATTATAAAGATCATGCTTTGGCTTTTGCACAGTCCGCCCACGACTTACTTACTAGATCTTATCGTGAGGGTCAAAAAAACCCTCATAGTACCCAGCGCCTTAGACAATACTCTTCTATCTACGTTAGGGTCATGACGGCGGATCAAGAAAGCCTAACAGCTCAAATAGATCAACTTCGAGAGTTAATTGACGCTGGAGTATTCGTCTATGCTGGCGGTGGTGCCCCAAGGACAAAAACAAAAGACTCCAATCCAATGCAGCAGTTTAAGCTGAGCTATAGGAAAATTTATGGCTTGGCCGCTTTTATAGGACTAGCTGATCGAGATCGATTTGAGTTATCCGGAGAAGATCTCAGAGAGTGGCTTGGAAAGCCAGACAAAGAGATACTACTCAAAAACCAGATCAAGACTGAGCTTGAGACTAATCCAATAGCCGAAACGGCTTCTACGCAAGCACATGATCCATCCTCGATCGAAGTTAACGTCCAAACAAGTCTGTTCCAAGAAGGAATAGAAATAGAAAAATATCGCGAGTTAGAAGGCGATGTACACAGCGCAAAACCGATTGACATAAAAATAAATGAAATACAAATCAACACCCTTGGAACATTAGACATTACAGACGTTCTCGTGGGGCTGGGCTTCGAAGAGAGAACACTAGCATCAAACAAACTACTAGCGGACAATGTAAAATCAGCGAATATTCACGCGTTAAAATATGATCAGGCGGGGCGTGCGGAAGAAATAAGGGAGCTATGGAAAAATGCGGGAGTAGAAATACATGAAAGTACTTACCGGACGGGAAATCCAGATCTGCCTCGCTTCGGAGGCGTTGGTCTAATTGATATTTCAGGACTACCAAAACCTGTAATTTTTACTTCCATTCAACGGGAGCTTCAAGACAAGGGAAAAGTGTATGTTCTGCACATGTCCGCACTGCAGCATTACCCCTTGCAAGAAGAGCTCCAGAATATTTTTGATGCAGAAGAGTCTCATAATCCTTTGGCCCTATTAGAGAGTTTAGGAAAAGTTCTGAAAGGTGAAATTGGTCCTTACTCTGATATCAAGCTTATAGACGAGCAAGTCGATTTATCACGCAGTCGTGCGTTACTCGCATTCGCCTCCGCAAAACATGAACAACTTTCCTCCCTATTGGATCGGCGAGAATTTGATTACGTGGAGATAATTGCCCCTATAGGCGACGAACCCCGAGCTCGTGTAGCGAATTATGCAGCAGAATTCGTATGCCAAAACTTTCAAAGCTCAGCTGTTACAAAGGTTGATGGGTATAGCCTAGAAAACATATTAAAATATATAGATGATCGTTACTTAGACATATATTCGTCAGCGGGAGCTAATATAGAGCTAGGCTTAACCGGCTCAAAAATCCAGGCTGTGGCGGCGGCAATTCTTGCGTCACGGCGCAAAATAGCTCAGGCTTGGTATTTAAGTCCAAAACGGTTTGATGAAGAGCGATTTTCTCAGGGAGTAGGTGAAGCAAGATTATACGAAATTTCTATAAACGCTTAAGTAAATACATAAAAAGCATCATCACCAGAGGGGATTACCCCCCTCTGACACCATTAAAATCTAGCAAAAAATCTACAACGTGAGAAAAGGCAATGCCAAGCAAAACAATAGAAGCATTAATAAAAGAACTATTAAACTTCAAGCCGGGCGCCCCCCTACTTCACTACATAACTCACGCCAGATTTCCAAACTTTAAAGGTCTTGAACCTGGAACTAGAATAGATTTTCCTTTTCCACTAACCGCGCTAGTAGGAGCGAATGGTATAGGCAAGAGCTCAGTGCTACATGCGCTTCAAGGAATGCCGGATGGTGAAACCACTGCCAAATTTTGGTTTTCCACCGCAATGGATCCGATTTTGAATAAAGTTCAAGATCCACCTCGCTATATTTATGGGCACTGGCACCAGATTTATAGAAATATCGTAGAGACCAGAAAGGCTAGAATTTATAGCAAAAAAAGAGACTATGAGTACTGGGAACCAACAAAGGTGACCAAAGGTGACGATATGTTGCCAATGCCAGAAAAACCTTACGCGAGAAAAGACAAGGACCGATGGAATCCTGTACAAAGAGCTGTTGTATACATGAACATGAAAGTAGTTATTGGCGCTTTTGACAGGACCTTTAATTTCGGCACCAGTACTGAGCAGATCGCGGCAAAGCATGCCGAGATGCGAGCTGGAGCTAGAAAGCTCAAAAGTGTAATTGACCGCAATGTCTCTAGTTGGATGCTTGGTGGAGGCAGGGAACGAGTCTTCGAAAATCGACTATTGACTGACGAAGAGCTCGCGCAGGTTTCTAGGATTTTAGGCCGACCATATCAATCAGCCCAGTACATAAAACACTCGCTGTATCCTGAGCAGAAAGGTGGGGACATTAGCGTCGTTTTCGATCGCGGTTTCAAATATTCAGAAGCATTTGCTGGCAGTGGTGAAATAGCCATTGTGACGTTGGTAGTCCGGATAATTTCCGCGCCGAAATATTCCCTCGTTTTACTGGATGAGCCCGAGACTTCACTACATCCCGGGGCTCAACGTGAGCTTTTAATATTTTTATTGTCTGAAATCAAGAAAAAACATTTACAGATTGTTATCTCCACACATTCATTCGACTTCATTCAAGACCTACCTTCAAATGCACTAAAAATATTCGAAGATAATGGCGCAGGCAAAACAAGAGTCTTAAACGAATGCTCCCCTTTTATAGCCTTAAATCGCTTAGGCAAGACCCTTGGGGATAAAAAGCGTATATATGTTGAGGACCCCCTTGCTAAAGCCGTAGTTGAACGAGCAATGGAGGGACTAGACCTCGGTGAACAAAGCGCACTTGAAATAATCGTCGCACCTGGGGGGGCGAACGGAATTGTTTGCAAACAGATTCCAACGCACATCACAGCAGCAACCGATTGCTACGTATTTTTAGATGGTGATCAGAGAGTTGTACAAAACTTCACAGACCCGGCTAGCTTAGCGCCTCAAGACCATGGAAAATTGGAAAATATTATTCTTGATGAAATGGGCTGTCGGCCGCAATTTCCGCTCAACGGAGGGAATGATGTCAGAGGCAACGCCAAGGATAAGATCACTCATCAATTAGCATATCTGGCTTGGGTTCGGTTACGGCTAGATTATCTCCCGCAGAAATGCCCTGATGCCATTCTTCTCTCCCCGCTAGAGCGAAAAGGGCTGGTGACCTCCGAGGATTTCAAAAAAGCGCTTCACAACAAAATTGGACATGGGCAAACTGCTGAGGGGTTTCTGGGGGTGGTTCGCTATTTGCTGATTGCGCTGCCTGACGGGAATGCAGATTTATCTGCCGTGCGAGCAACGTTGAAGCGGTGGCTAGCAGTCCCAAACTGAATCCATGTTGAAGAACCTGCCTAAGCCAATTGCGAACACAAAATTATGTCAAGTATTCCAAAAAATCCTGAATTCACCGCACTTGATTTATTCAGCGGCTGCGGAGGCCTAAGCGTTGGGCTCAAGCAGGCGGGGTTTCGTGTCGCAGCGGCAGTGGAAATCAACCCAAAAGCTCAAGAGACCTACGCTCTCAACCACCCCAGCGTGAAGCTTTATTCGGAAGACATTCGTACACTGAATGCGTCGGCTGTCTTAGCCGAGCTCGGTCTAAAAGTAGGTGAGCTTGACTTGCTAGCAGGATGCCCCCCCTGCCAAGGATTCTCTAGGTTGAGGACCAAAAATAAGGGGTCATCCGTATTCGATCCCAGAAATGACCTAGTCAGCGACTTTCTGCGCTTTGCCGAAGAGATGCTTCCAAAGTGCATAATGATGGAGAATGTTCCCGCATTGGCGAATGACAATAGATTTTTAGCCCTATGTAAAGGCATCGAATCTATTGGCTATTCTTACGTAGTTCAGGTCTTGGACGCTGCGGATTATGGCGTTCCGCAACGGCGGAAAAGACTAATATTGCTCGCATCTCGCGTTCATCAGCCAGTCGTCGGTGAAAAGCATGCTAGGCGAGTTACCGTTCGCAACGCAATTGCTCATATCCCTGCTCGCTCGTCTACGACGGACGCGCTTCATGCCATGCCAGAGCGTAGAACTGAAAGAGTTATAGCGTTGATCAAACACATTCCGAAAGATGGAGGAAGTCGTGCAGACTTGCCAGAGGAATTTCAACTAGCGTGTCATCAGAGAACTAACGGTTTTAATGATGTTTATGGACGTATGGCTTGGGATGACGTAGCACCTACAATCACTAGCGGATGCTTCAACCCCTCCAAAGGCCGATTTCTTCATCCATCGGATAACAGAACTATTACACTTCGAGAGGCAGCGGCCCTCCAAGGTTTCCCACTGAACTACCGTTTCAACACACTTCATGGTAAAGAATCAATAGCACTAATGATTGGCAACGCGTTACCCCCTCCTTTTATTGCCGCCCACGCTTCAAAGTTGCGTGAAGGGATATCCACTCATAAAAAACCCAAAACATAAAACCAGTTCTCGAATTAAAAGTTAATGGATAGGCAAGCTCCCACATGAATATACAGCACTAAATTTTCGAAAAACTCCAATGAAGAAAATCCAAAATAATAAATGCAGTTAAGGAAAATTTTAAATTAGCAAAAGTCCAACAGCTCACTGAGCTGCTGGGCCCTTCTGATACGTTCTGTAAAACCTCTCCCACCGCGCTCTTCCCCACCTCGTCTACCCTTGAAAAACCCGCAGGAAGCGGCCCGCCCTTTCAAGGAACACGCATGTCCCTCGCCATCGTCCACAGCCGCGCCCAAGTTGGCGTGGAAGCGCCTGCCGTCACCGTTGAGGTGCACATGGCCAATGGTCTGCCATCGCTGACGCTGGTCGGCCTGCCCGAAACCGCCGTCAGGGAAAGCAAGGACCGCGTGCGCAGCGCCATTCTCAACTCCGCGCTGCAATACCCGGCGCGGCGCATCACGCTCAACCTGGCGCCCGCCGACCTGCCCAAGGACGGCGGGCGTTTTGATTTGGCGATTGCCCTGGGCATATTGGCGGCCAGTGTGCAGGTGCCGGCGTTGATGCTTGATGAGGTGGAATGCCTGGGCGAACTGGCGCTGTCCGGTGCGGTACGCGCGGTAAAGGGCGTGTTACCGGCTGCGCTGGCGGTGCGCGCGGCTGGACGCACCTTGATAGTGCCTCGCGCGAACGCCGAGGAAGCGTGCCTGGCCTCCGGGCTCAAGGTGATTGCCGTGGATCACTTGCTGCAAGTGGTGGCGCACCTGAATGGGGTTGTGCCGATTGAGCCCTTCAAGTCCGACGGTTTGTTGTACCTGAACAAACCCTATCCCGACTTGAACGAAGTGCAGGGTCAATTGGCGGCGAAACGCGCGCTGCTGATCGCGGCCGCCGGCGCGCATAACCTGCTGTTCAGCGGGCCACCCGGCACTGGCAAAACCTTGCTGGCCAGCCGCCTGCCCGGTTTGTTGCCGCCGTTGAGTGAACAGGAAGCGCTGGAGGTGGCGGCGATTCAGTCGGTGGTCAGCCTCGCGCCGCTGAGCCATTGGCCACACCGCCCGTTTCGCCAGCCACACCACTCGGCCTCCGCGGCGGCACTGGTCGGCGGTGGGTCAAAACCACAACCCGGGGAAATCACCCTCGCCCACCACGGCGTGCTGTTTCTGGATGAACTTCCCGAATTTGATCGCAAGGTCCTGGAAGTGCTGCGCGAACCGCTCGAGTCGGGCCATATCGTGATTTCACGCGCGCGGGACCGGGTGAATTTCCCGGCGCGTTTTCAGTTGGTCGCGGCGATGAACCCCTGCCCTTGCGGTTATGTAGGCGAAACCAGCGGGCGCTGTCGCTGCACGCCGGAACAGATCCAGCGCTACCGCAACAAACTTTCGGGGCCGTTGCTCGACCGCATCGACCTGCACGTAACCGTGGCCCGCGAAAGCACTGCCCTTAACCCGTGCAAACAGGCCGGCGATGATACGGCCAGCGCTTCGACGCTGGTCGCTCAGGCACGCGAGTGTCAGCAACAGCGCCAAGGCTGCGCCAACGCGTTCCTTGATCTTGCGGGGCTGCGCCAGCATTGCGCGCTGTCAAAGGTCGATGAGGGCTGGCTGGAAAGCGCCTGCGAACGGCTGACCTTGTCCCTGCGTGCGGCCCACCGGCTGCTTAAAGTCGCACGCACCCTGGCGGACCTGGAACAGGTGAGTGCGATCCGCCGCGAGCACCTGGCCGAGGCACTGCAATATCGACCGACAAGCCCTTCTATATAAGGCCAGCACGCGTGCATCCAAAAGCATAGTTTGGCGCAGAGCATTGTCACGTTGACGGCGGCATCAAATTGACATTAAGGTCGCCATCTAAATCAGGGAGCGGTTACAGGCATTACGCCTGTCATTGTGCGCACATGAGCATATGGAGTCTGGATGCGCGGGGCATTGTTACGCAGTGGTAAAAGCGGGTCTTACACAGCCCTGGGCGAAACCGGTCAACCGGTATATCGCGCGGCGCTGCAGTTGCGCGAAGCGATTCGTCGCAAAGACCCGGAACTGGTCAAGCACCTGGCCGTTCCGCAGAGTGACGAACTCGGCAACCAGATCGACTGGTACAGCGATATAGACGGCGACGTCATTCCCTGGAGCAGCGCGACTGAAGAAGAGCGTGCGCCCGCACGCGAACAGCTCGAACGACTGAAAACCTCCCTGCAGGAACTCAGCCAGCGTTTTATTGGCCCGGAAGGCGATACCAATACCGGCGATAAAGCGGTGTTTGGCAAGTTGCTCAAGCGCGTCATTCACTTCCCCGACGAAAACTTCGTGTACCTGGTGCAGGGCAAACCGGTGCTGACCTTTTGGGGGTTCGAGCATGCACAGGCCGACGCCAATCGCGATCCGCTCATGTGCCTTTACCCGAAACCAGCGGCGCCGCTGGATTTTCAATTGCCACCCGAGCCGACGCCTGTCGCCACGCCGTTGCCGCCGGTGATCGTGCGCCCTTGGTGGCGCCGCTGGTGGTGGTTATGGCTGCTGCCATTATTGTTGCTTCTGCTACTGCTGCTCAGTCTGCGCGGCTGCATTCCCGGCGTGGTGCTGACGGTGCCGGGCATCACCTCGACTGAACGTGAAACACCCGACGTTATAGGCCAAGTGCCCGTTGTGACTGGCGTGAACGGCACTGCAACCGTTGGCAGCGGCGTTCCCGTGAATGGCGCTGTCGAGGTTCCGGCCGCCAGTGGCGAGGCCGCCGCAAACGCCGACGAACCCGGCGCCGAAGCCGAAGCCGCCGACGAACCGCCAGCCGAAGCACCGGAGCCCGCCGCCGAAGCGCCAAAAACGCCAGACGTGACGCCGCCAACACCGCCTGAAACCCCGCAAGCACCCGCCCCGCAACCGCCCGCCGGCGCTGCGCTGAGCATTCCGCCGACAGCAGCCGACGGCGCCGCCGACTTTCTCAATGGCCAGTACCGCGCCGGTGCCGGCATTCAAGACCGCAAGACCGGCAAGCCACTGCGCCTTGAATACGCGTTCAAGGACGGCAAAGGTGAAGTCACCGTGCACCGCGCCAATGGCGTCAACTGCACCGGGCCGGTGTCGGCAGCAATGAAAGGCGGCAGCCTGTCGATCGCGAGCCAAGGCCAGGCGGTATGCGGCGACGGCAGTACGTACGACATGCCAAAGGTCGATTGTCGGCAGGGCGCGACCAGTATCGCGGACTGCACCGGCGGTTATGGAACTGAAAAATTCCCTATGTCCATGCGGCAGACGGGCGAATAAGACTGGAAAAATCTCCAATGCTGCCTGAAGTCACGCAATTCGAAGACACCGTCACGCTCGTCAGTGACACCGGTATCCAGTTCATGGATTTCGCGCTGCGCCTGGACGCCCGCAAGGAGCCGGCTGGCGAGTTCGCGCCGTTGAATATTGGCATCTGCCGCTTGCTGTACAACGAAGACAAAGACTTCTACTTCTATGAGCCGGCGCCGGGGAAGATCGAAAAAGCCAAGCCGGTGTTCAGTCTCGACATGAAAAGCAGCCTGGAGCTGCTGGACGGCATCTGGTTGCCGATTCCGTTTTTCCGGTTCATGCCGCCCTACCGTTTCGACAGCGGCCCGGTGAACTGGTCGCGCATGCGCCTGGTCAAGCTGCCCGCCGCGGACATCGACGGCAACACGCACCGTCTGACCCTGGCGTTCGACAGCCGCATCATGCAAAAGCGCAGCGGCACCGCTTACCTGGCGCCGAACGAAGAAGACGTCAGCTCTGGCGTGGCCTTCAAGCTCGCGGTCAATTCGGCCGAGTTGCAAGAATTCCTCAGCCAGCCGTGGGTCAACGAATGGCTGCAAGAGCTGTTCAATGAAGGCAATGTGCAACGCACGCGCGATGAACTGGACGCCGACCTGCGCGCCCACCATCACTTGGCGCATTACCTCAACGTGTTGAGCCTGCTGGCCAAACCGTCGGCGTCCCAGCAAAGCAACCTCAGGGCCAAGGTCGAGATCCCGGAAATCAAAGTGGTCGCCAATGACCCCAATGGCTTGGTCAAACCGATCCTGGTCGACCTGGTGCTGGACGTCGGCAACTCGCGCACCTGCGGCATTCTGATCGAAAATCACGGCCAGGCCGGTTCCGGGCTCAAGCAAAACTACGTGCTGGAACTGCGCGACCTGATCACCCCGGAACACACCTACAACGAGCCCTTTGAGAGCCGTGTCGAATTTGCCCAGGCGTATTTCGGCAAAGACCATTGCTCGGTCAAAAGCGGCCGTCACGATGCGTTCCAGTGGGCGACTATTGCGCGGGTCGGCAGCGAGGCCGGGCGCCTGGCCAGCCGTCGTCGCGGCACCGAAGGTTCCACCGGCCTGTCGAGCCCCAAACGCTACCTGTGGGATGAAAACGCCTACGGCCACGGCTGGCGTTTCAACGCGGCTTACGTCAAAACCGACAATGAGCCTTATGCCACTGCGGCACCGTTTTCGCACCTGATCAACGAAACCGGCGAAGCGCTTTACAGCCTCGACGAAGACGACCGTTTGCCGGTATTCATGCCGCGCTACTCACGCAGCTCGTTGATGACCTTCATGCTCGCCGAAGTGGTTGCGCAGGCGCTGTCGCAAATCAACAGCCCTGCGCAACGCTCACG
The DNA here is from genome assembly GCF_049199985.1 of Pseudomonas kitaguniensis. Classification (NCBI taxonomy): domain Bacteria; kingdom Pseudomonadati; phylum Pseudomonadota; class Gammaproteobacteria; order Pseudomonadales; family Pseudomonadaceae; genus Pseudomonas; species Pseudomonas kitaguniensis. The sequence continues at coordinate 123,387 of NZ_JBLZPT010000007.1, read as the reverse complement.
TCAGGGCCACACGCGCAAACCGCGTCAGCTCAACAGCATCACCCTGACCGTGCCGCCGGGCATGCCTCAGGCCGAGCGCAGCATTCTTAATGAGCGGCTGTTGCAGGCCATCGGCCTGGTGTGGAAAAGCCTTGGCTGGCATGACAGCGAAGACAGCCCGCATGAAGACGGGCCAACCCCGCCAAGCATGCCGATTCCGAGTATCCGCGTGGAATGGGACGAAGCGTCCTGCGGCCAGTTGGTGTACCTGTACACCGAGGTCAACGAAAACTTCGCCGGCCACCCGGAAGAGTTCTTCGCCACGCTGGCTCGCCCGGACAAAAAAGACCGTGAGCGAATTACCCTCGCAACCATCGACATCGGCGGTGGCACCACAGATTTGGTGATCACCGATTACCGCCTGGACCGCGCTGGCAACAACAGCACCGGCAGCAACGTGCACATCGTGCCGGAGCAACGTTTTCGTGACGGCTTCAAGGTAGCCGGCGATGACATCGTGCTCGATGTGATTCAGGACTTCATCCTGCCTAGCTTCGAAAAAGCCTTGCAGAGTGCCGGGGTCAAATCCGCCGATTCGCTGATGTCGCGGCTGTGCGGCGCCGAAAACATCGACGCCAAAGACGTGATCCTGCGCCAGCAACTCAACCTGCAAGTGTTCACCCCGCTGGCGCTCGCGCTGCTCAAGGAATACGAGCACTACGACCCGCAGACCCAGGTTGAACTCAACACCCGTTCCTACCGCGAACTGCTGGGCGACGACGCCATCAGCCAGTCCGTGCTCGACTACGTGCACAGCGCCGTGCGCCGCGACGTTGGCGCACAGAACGGGTTTGACCTGTACGCCACGCCGATCAGCTTCGACCTGCAAAAACTCCACGCTGCGTTCCTCAACGATCAGATCAACATCACCAAGGTCCTCGGCGCGCTGTGTGAAGTGGTCGCGCATTACCCGTGCGACATGCTGCTACTGACAGGCCGGCCATCGCGCCTGCCGGGCATCCAGGCATTTATTCGCAAGGTCTTGCCGTTGCCGCCAGGGCGCATCCTGGCGCTGCAAAATTACCGCACCGGCGGCTGGTACCCGTTCCACAAGAACGGGCGTATCGACGACCCGAAAAGCACCGCGTCGGTGGGGGCCATGCTCTGCCTGCTGTGCGCCAACCACAGCGTGCCGAACTTCTACTTCCGCGCCTCGGCGCTCAAGCCGTACTCGACCGTCAAGCACATCGGCACCATCGACCAGAACAACGTGATCAAAGACGCCGACGTGCTGTACCGCAACATCCAAACCGAGCCCGAAAACTACAAGATCAAGCTGCCCGTGATCGGCGCCGGTGACGACGCCGACACGCCGCAACTGGAAATGCGCGGCGACCTGCGCCTGGGCTTCCGCCAACTTGCCGCAGAACGCTGGGCGGCCTCGCCGCTGTACACCCTGCGCTTCACCAACGCCGGGCGCGACAAGTTCTCGCGCGCCGTCGGTGAAGACGGTGCGGCGCCATTGCTCAAGGTACGTTTTGAGGTCAAGGCCGGCGACAAGCACACGCGCAAGCAGGGCTTGGTCAGCGACCGGCTGGTGGTGCAAGGCATCGAATCCAATAGCAGCAATGTCAGCTTCAACCCGCGCAGCGACCTCGAACTGGAACTCAACACCATGCTCGACGCCGGCCTGAGCGAGACCAAATACTGGCTCGACAGTGGAAGTGTGAAACGCAAATGAATGACCTGACCCCAGAGCAAACCCAACTGTCTGCCAGTTGGGCCGCTGTTTATGAAGGTGCCGGTCAGGCGCTGGAATGGATCAGCCAGACCCGCGTCAACGCTCCGCGCCTGGACAGCGAGGCGGACAACCTTAATGTGCGCCTGCACCGTGCGCGCAACCTGGCCCACAGCTTGGGCCGCGTGGCGACCACGCCGATGACGATTGGCTTTTTCGGCCTGTCGCAGGCCGGCAAGTCGTACTTGATCTCGGCGCTCGCGGCCGGCCAGAACGGCAAGCTCGAAACCCAGTTGGGCGAGCGGCGCCTGGACTTTATCAAGCACATCAACCCGGTCGGCGGCGGCAAGGAAGCCACCGGCCTGGTCACGCGCTTCAGCCGCCGGGCCAAGCCGGGCGAAGACTCGCAGTTCCCGATCGAACTCAAGCTGTTCCGTGAAATCGAGCTGGCGAAGATTCTCGCCAACTCCTGGTTCAAGGACTTCGACCTTGAGCGCATCAATTACCAGATCGACGAAGAGCGCATCCAGCGTGCCCTTCAGCCGTTCGAAGGGCGCGAAAATGCGCCGCTGCAGAAAGGCGTCAGCGCCGACGATATTGTCTCGCTGTGGGATTACATGCGCGAGACCGCACCCAACTCGGTGAAAAAACTCGAGCACGCGTACTGGCCCAAAGTGTTGCAACTGGCGCCACGCCTGAACTTCCAGGAGCGTGCCGAGCTGTTGTCGATTCTGTGGGGCGAGCAGCGCGAGCTGACACGCGCCTACCAACAACTGGCGGGCGCGCTGCACAAGCTTGGCCTGGCCGAAACGGTTTTCGCGCCGCTCGAAGCACTGATCAGCTTCAACGGTGAGGCCTACCACCAGCGCGACAACATCATGAACGTCGACATTCTCGAACGTTTTGGCACGCCGCTGGATTTGCCGATCAATGTGCGACCGCATATTGACGGCCGCTTGCACAGCAGCCAGAGCATCCCGGTCGCACAACTGGCGGCACTCACCGCCGAGATGACCTTCGTGCTGCTTGAAGCGCCGCTCGATGACCTCGTCAATCAGGTCGACCTGCTGGACTTCCCAGGCTATCGCGGGCGCAAAAACCTGCTTGAAATTGCCGACTCCAGCGACCCGCAATCAAGCACCAAGGATAACTCCGTGGCGCAGTTGATTCTGCGCGGCAAGGTTGCCTACCTGTTCGAGCGCTACACCGATACCCAGGAAATGAACGCGCTGGTGGTGTGCACAAGCTCGACCAAGCAAAGTGATGTGAACGACGTAGGCCCGGTGCTCACGCGCTGGATCGACAAAACCCAAGGCCCGACACCCGCCTCGCGCAGCAAGCGTGAAGCAGGGCTGATCTGGGCCTTGACCATGCTCGACCTGCGTGTGGCCACAGGCCTCAATCAAGAACGCGACCAGGACGACGAAGGCTGGAACGGCATGGTCAAGCTGACCATGCTTGAACGCTTCGGCAGCCTGCCGTGGATGACCGACTGGGCCGGCACGCCGTTCCAGAATACTTACCTGGTGCGCAAGCCACGCATGAATGCCGGGTTTATCCAGCAGGACAAAAACGGCCCGGAAATCGGCATCAACCCCGACAACCAGGTGCGCATCGACAGCCTCGGCGAAAGCTTCGCCAAAAACGCACTGGTTGGGCGGCACATCAAAAACCCGGGCAAGGCCTGGACCGAAATGCTGCGCCTCGACGATGGCGGCATCCGCTATTTCGGCAGCAGCTTCAACGGCGTGGCGAATATCGAGTTCAAGCTGGCGCGCATTCGCGAGCAACTTGAAGAATGCATCGAAAGCCTGACGGTGCATGGCCTGAGCACGTGGTACCACGCCGATGGCGATGGCGCCGCAGCGGCCAAAAAGATCCAGGCGCAGACAATCCTGACCGGCCTGGGCAGGCGTGCAACGGTGCTTGGCGAGTTTATCCACCAACTCGACATGCCCGGCGAGCACATCCGCGACCTGTACCTCAGCGGCGTGTATGAAGACGCCGACGCCACCGCGGCGGATGAAAGCCAGCCGGTCGCCGCTGCGCCAAGCAACAGCCTGTACAGCGACAGCGCCGGGTTCGACTTCGACTTCAGCGACAGTTTCAACGACGACGCACCCGCCGCCAGCAGCGCGCCCAGCGCTACGCCGGTGCCGGAGCTGCAAAGCAACGAACACCGCTTTGCCAAGGCCGCCTTTAAAGCCTGGATCGCGCATTTACGCGAGCTGACCACACGCCAGAACCTGATGAGCCTGCTGGGTCTTGAGCGCTCGCTGATCGAAGCGGTGGTCGACGAGTTGATTACCGCAGGTTACCGCTACGACCTGCCGGGCCAACTCAGCCGCGCCGTGCTCAAGCGCGCTCAGAGTGGTGCGCGTCGCGACCAGTTGGTGGAGCGCCAAGTGCTGGAAGTGCAACTGGTGCTGCGCGACTTCGTGTCGTGGTTCGGCTACCTGCAGAAGCCTGTCAGCGAGCGGCCAAACAGCCGCGCCGGTGCCAAGGCGCCGCTGTTTTCGTTCTACACCGATGTCGCACCGGGCCAACTGCCGCAACTGCCGCCGCAACCTGCAAACCAGGCGCAGCGGTTCCTCGGCGACTGGCTCTCGGGCCTGGCGTATATCACCGTGGAAAACGCCGGCCATGGCGCCGGGCGCGAAATCACCATTGAACAGAATGAACGGCTGGGCCACGTGCTCACTGCCTTCACAGCGAGATAAGTAATGCCCATTCGTGTAGATCTGCTTGCGTTAGAACCCAATGTGCCGGGTCAGGCGCGGTTGGCGGTGAAAAAATGGAACGGTGCTCAGGAGCAACTGGAGTTTTCCATCCAGCGCAACCAGGACCACTTTTACCTGCAAGACCGCCAGCAGTGGAGCAACAACCCGTTCTGGTTCAAGGTCAGCCAATTCAACGCCATCGACGATGCGCTGGAAACGCTGGTAGGCCCGGATGTGGTGAACCCGTTGCTGGAAGGCAGCGGCAACTCCAATTTCCAGATCGAGCTGCGCGAACAAGGCTTGGGCCACAGTGACCGCGGCGTCGTGCGCCCGGGGCTGGGCCTGCTGTCGTCGACGGCCGGCGGGCAAACCCGCTCCACGTATGACGCGACCACCCTGCAAGCACCTGAGCCCGAGCCGGAAATTCCCGAGCTACCGGAGCTGGTGCTGGAGCTGCCACCGGCCGAGCCTGAGCCCGAACCGATCGTGGCCACGCCCGAGCCTGAGCCCGTAGTAGTGGTGCCGCCAAAGCGCAGCAACAAGCTGTTGATCGGCGTGATCATCGCCGTGGTCATCGCGTTGCTGGCTGCCGTGGCGGCCTGGCTGTGGCTGCGCAATTCAACCCCTGCACCGGCGCCCAAAGTGGAACCCGCGCCTGCGGTCGCCGAAGCGCAACCTTGCGATGTCGCCAGCATGAACAGCCAGCCGGAATTGGCCTTCGTGCAAGGCTGCATCAAGGCCGCACCGGCCAGCGCGCAGTTGCTGGAAATTATCGAAGCCGCCAAAGCCAACAAGCATTGCGGTGTAGCCCAGCGCTTGTACGCCAACCGTGCGCAAGGCGGCGACATGTTGATCGCCAATGCGTATGCCCGCGAATACGACCCCAAGTACCTGAAACCCAGCGAATGCTTCCCTAAACCAGACAACGCCACCGCCGCGTACTGGTACGAAACCATTCTTGGCCACGAGCCGGATAACGCCGAAGCCAAACAGCGTTTCGAGGAGTTGCAACCGTGAGCACCCCGACGTTTTTGCAGCGCTGCGCGCTGGGCGCCGCCGCCCTGCTGGCCTTGAGCATCAGCTCGCTGGCGAGTGCCGACGACAAGCCGCTGATCCAGGAAGGCAAAAAAACCCTGTTCCAGCGCGTGCTGACCACCCCCGGCTGCAAAGTCAGCCCCGCCGCAGGTGGCGCGCCCGGTGCGACGCAACCCACCTTCAGCCGCTTCTACGTGTATGAGCGCGCGCAGGCCGCCAATGCCGAATGGCTGAAAGTCGGCCCCGACAGCTATGGCAAAACCATTGGCTGGTTACCGGCGGCGTGTACCACCGACTGGAAAATGCAACTGACCCTGGCCTTCACCAACCCGGCCAACCGTGACCGCTTGCTGTTTTTCAAAGAGCGCGCCACGGTCGAAGGGATTCTTGATGCGCCAGACCCGGTCAGCAAAGTCGCACCGCTGCGCGCAGCACTCAAACAAGGTAAACCGGCGCCCGGCGTACTGGCTGAAGAACCGGCCTACTTTGTCGACCTGCAAAAACAGTTCTATTTACTGCCGGTGCTCAGTGGCGAAGAAGTCATGACCGAAGGCGGTTTTCGCACGCGCCTGCTCAACGTCGCCTCGGTCAGCAAGGCCGATGAGGCCGACGCCAAAAATGCCGGCAACGCAGGCAGTACCGACCCGGCTGCAGCCCAAGCCAACGCCAGCAGCCAGTTGAAGGAATTCAGCGCGGCGGTGGTATTTGTCATCGACTCGACCATCTCGATGGACCCGTACATCGACCGCACCCGTGAGGCGATTCGCAAGGTTTACCAGCAGATCGAAGCGGAGAACCTCGGCAAACAGGTTAAATTCGGCCTGGTCGCGTTCCGCTCCAGCACCAAGGCGGTGCCTGGCCTGGACTACGTGAGCAAAATGTACGCTGACCCGAATCAGGTCAAAGACAGCGCCGACTTCCTCAGCAAAGTCGCCGACCTCAAACAGGCCAAGGTTTCCAGCAGCAGCTTCGATGAAGATGCGTTTGCCGGCGTGATGCACAGCATCGACAAGGTCGACTGGACCCAGTTCGGCGCGCGCTACGTGGTGCTGATCACCGACGCCGGGGCCATTGAGGGCGACAACAAACTCTCACAAACCGGCCTCAGCGCGTCACAGGTTCGCCTCGAAGCGGCCAACCCCGGCGTAGCGATTTACACCTTGCACCTGAAAACCCCGGCGGGCATCAAGGACCACAGCAAAGCCGAGGCGCAGTACCAGAACCTTTCGACCTACCCCGGCACCAACACGTCGCTGTACTACCCGGTGAATGCCGGTGACGTGCAAGAGTTCGGGCGCAAGGTCGACTCGCTGGCCGCCGCGATTACCTCGCAGGTAAAAGCCGCCTACTTGGGCGAAGACGCCATCGGCAGTGCACTGAACGCCAAGGCAGAACCGGGCGACAAGAAGATGCTCGAAGACGCCGCATTGATCGGCCACGCGATGCAATTGGCTTATCTGGGCGAGAAGACCAACAGCAAGGCGCCGCCGGTGTTCCAGGCGTGGATCACCGACCGCGACTTGATCAAGCAAAACATCCCGACCACCGATGTAAGGGTGTTGCTGACCAAAGCCCAGCTCAGCGATTTGAGCGCGGTGATGAAGCAGATTCTCGACGCCGCCAACGAAGGCCTGATCTCGCCAACCGAGATGTTTGACCGTCTGCGCTCGGTGGCCGCGACCATGGGCGCCGACCCTAACCAGCTCAAGCAAAACAGCAACGCCAAGCTGGCGGACATGGGCGTACTGGGTGAGTACCTCGAAGGCCTGCCGTACCAGAGTGAAGTGTTGAACCTGGATGAAGAAACCTGGAAGAGCTGGGACGGCCTGGCACAGGAGAAATTCATTCGCACGTTGAACACCAAACTTCGCCATTACCAACGTTACAACGCCGACGTCGACCGCTGGGTTGCCCTCGCCAAAGACAGCGACGCTCGGGACAACGTGTACCCGGTGCCGCTGGAAATGATGCCGTAAGCCCATGCCCATTCTTGAGATCGACAACCTGCTGGTGCGCCGAGGCGACGGTGCGCAAGCGCATCAGGTGCGTCTGCCGCGCTTGCAGGTCGGCGCCGGGGAAATTCTCGCGATAACCGGCGAGAGCGGCTGCGGCAAGAGCACCTTGCTCGAAGCCCTCGGCCTGCTGCTGGCGCCAGTAGAACTCGGGCGCTTTCAGCTAAGCCCGCGCGCGCCGAGTGAGCCACCGCTGGATATAGCCCAATTGCTTGCACACAACGATCAACCGGCGCTGGCCGCTGTGCGGTCGCGGCATTTAGGGTTCATTTTGCAGAGCGGCGGCTTGCTGCCGTTTCTCAGTGTGCGTGACAACATCAGCCTGCCGCGCCAGATGCTCGGCATGCCGCTGCACAGTGCGCACATCGAGCATGCGGTCGAGGTGTTGCGCTTGGGCGGGCTGCTCGACAAACGCCCACAGGCATTGTCGATCGGTGAGCGGCAGCGCGTCGCCTGCGTGCGCGCAATCGCGCATGAACCGCAATTGTTGCTGGCCGACGAACCCACCGCCGCACTCGACCCACACAGTGCGCGGCGTTTGTTTGAATTGCTGTTGAGTTTGGTGGCAAACCTTGGCTTGAGCGCACTGGTGGTGTCGCATGACTGGGCGCTGCTGAAAGACTTTGGCTTGCCGCGCTTGGGCGCAGTCAGCCGTCAGGGAGAGACGCGGTTTGAACCGATGGATTGACCGGCTAAAATTGCTCGGCAAGCTGGCCCTGGAAGACCTCTGGCACGACCGCAAGGTCTCGCTGTGCATCGCCGCCTCTTTAGTGGCGGTGATCGCGCCGTTGCTGTTGCTGTTCGGCCTCAAGCATGGCGTGGTCAGCCAGTTGCAGGACGAACTGCTGCGCGACCCGCGCAACCTCGAAATCAAAATGCTCAGCAGTGGCAACTATGACAGCGCCTGGATCACGGCCCTGCAGCAGCGCCCGGAAACCGGCTTTGCGATTGGCCAAACCCGCACGCTGAACACTCAGGCCGATCTGTTTGTGGGCATGCAGCGGTTTGTCGAGGGCGCCGAGATAATCCCCACCGACGCGGGCGACCCACAACTGGGCGCGGGCTCGCTTGCGCCCAGCGGCCAGCAAGTGATTCTCAGCGACCGCGCGGCGCAACGCCTGCAGGTCAAGGCCGGCGACAGCGTGCGGCTACGCGCCGAGCGCCGGCTTGACGGGCGCAGCGAGCGTGGTGAGCTGAACCTCAGCGTGTTGGCAGTGCTTGATGGCGCGCGCTTCGGGCGTGCCGCAGGTTTTGTGGCGCCAGCGCTGCTGCTGAGCCTCGAACATTTTCGCGACGGTTACCAGGTCAGCGCCTTTGGTGTCGACACCGGCAAACCGCTGGGTGCGCTGCCACCGCTGTATGCGCGCGCCCGCGTGTATGCCCGCGACATCGACCACGTTGCGCCGCTGGAGCGCTGGCTGAATGAGCAACGGATAGAAACGTCGAGCCGGCTGGCCGACATCGATAACGTCAAAGCCATCAACCACGTACTGGGGCTGATCTTCAGCGTGATCGCCCTGGCGGCGTTGATCGGCTGCGTGGCGTCGATGGTCGGCGCGTTCCTGGCCAACATCGACCGCAAACGCAAGAGCCTCGCGGTGCTGCGCCTGCTGGGGTTCAACCGCCCGGCGGTGGCAGGCTTCGTGGTGCTGCAAGCGTTGTTGCTCAGCCTGGCCGGCTACCTCGGCGGGCTGCTGTTTTATTTCATTGGCAGCCAACTGTTCGACCACTTGCTGGGCAGCAGCCAGGCGACTGGCACGTTTGTGTGTCACATCACTATCGGGCATGGCCTTGCGGCCCTGTTGTTGACCTTTTTGGTCGCGGGGCTGGTGGCCGTTATCGGCGCCGTGCGCGCGATCAGTATCGAACCTGCGGAGAGTTTGCGTGAGCTATAAACGTATTGCCTGGCTATTGCCCCTGAGCCTCAGCCTGGGCTGTGCGCTGGAGGCCTCGGCCGCGGGTTGGGACGAGAAATACTACAACCCGATGCCGGCGGATAACGACGTGGTGCTGCCGATGCCGTGCGACGGCTCGATGGTGTTTCGCAAGGTGTTCATTCCACTCGCGGGGCCGCTCGACGATTACCCGATCAACATTGGCCAGGACGGCGCGGAATACGGTTACGTCGAGCAAACGCGCCCGGCGTTCATTGCCGGCAGTTTTACCGCAGCCAAAGGCGACAAGTCGCGCTATTACCTGCTGGCCAAGTACGAAATGAGCGAGCTGCAATACGCGGCCCTCACCGAAGCGACCTGCCCCACCGCGTCGACCAAAATGCGCTTGCCGCAGGTCTCGATCAGTTGGGTGCAGGCGGTCGAGGCCGCGGATAAGTACAACCTGTGGCTGCGCAAAAACGCCGCCGACAAGTTGCCCAAGGAAGACGGCACGCTGGGCTTCCTGCGCCTGCCCACCGAGACTGAATGGGAGTTCGCCGCGCGCGGTGGCCTGGAAGTCGGCGCCGCAGAATTTCGCGACAGCCGCTACCCGATGCCGGACGGGCTGAACGCCTACGAGTGGTTTGCCGGTGCGCAGTCGTCCAACGGCAAGCTGCAACTGAGCGGGCTGCAAAAGCCCAACCCGCTGGGCCTGCACGACATGCTCGGCAACGCCGACGAAATGATATTCGAGCCGTTTCGCCTGAACAAACTCGATCGTCAACACGGCCAAGCGGGCGGCTACGTGGTGCGTGGCGGCAACTACCTGACCGCCCAGGCCGACCTGCGCACCGCGCAGCGCAAGGAAGAGCCGTATTACAACGCCGACGGCCAGGTGAAAAACAAAACTACCGGGCTGCGTCTGGCGCTGGTGTCGCCAACACTGACCTCGCGCGAACGCGTAGCGAGCATCGAAAGTAGCTGGAAGAAACTCGGCAACGGCAGCGCTGCGGGCGCCTCAGAAGCGCCGGGCACCGCACAGGCCCTGAGCACATTGGCCTCGGGCGTCGAAGACAAAGCCCTCAAGGAAAAACTCCAGGCGCTGGAAAACCAGTTGCGCGCCAGCAACCAGCAGCAGGAAGAAACCCGCGACCAGGCGATTCGCGCCAGCCTCAACCTCGGTGCCTTCCTGTGCACCAAAATGCTCGATGACGGCCAGTACGTGGACTTTCTGCAAAAGAACTACGCGCTCAATTGCGAAGCCGCCGACAAGGACGCCAGTTGCGACATGCGCAAAGGCAAGCTCGACGAACAGAAAGACCGCCTGCACAAGCTCAGCCGTTACTACGCCAGCAGCCTGGTGGAATCGGGCACCTTGTATGGCCAGCCACTGCTCGAAGCACAGGTGCCGGTGATGGAAGAAATCATCTCGCGCAACAAACAACTGCAAGAACTTAAACCGTACCTGCGCACCCACTGGGCCAACCAGAAGACCTTCCTGCAAAAACAGAAGATCGACACTGAAGCCTGGCTGAAAAGCTGCAAATCCGTCACTCAATAACAAATGGCCAACACCGTTATCAGGAGCAACACCATGTCACGCAGCCTCTGGACTCGTTTCAAGCTACAGATCGCCGTTATCCTCACGGGTAGCCTGTTGCTGGGCGGTTGTGCGAGCACCGGCAGTTCAATGCTCGACGGCGGCAAGACCGACCCGCGCCTGACACAAGGCACTGACGCGCAGTTTTTCAGCAAGTCCGGCTATCAGGCCTGCGCCGTGGGCGCGGGTATCGGCATCCTCAGTTGCGCGCTGTCCAACAGCAGCAACAAAGCCGTGTGCGCGATAGCGGCCGGCATCGCTACGTGTGGTGTGGCCATGGGCGCCAACTATTACCTGGACCAGCGCCGCAGCGAATACTCCAACACCGGCCAGCGCCTGACCAAGATGAACAATGACGTGCAACTCGACACCCAGAATGTCATCGCGCGTACAGCGACCGCACAGCAAGTGATCAACGATGACCAAACGCGCATCGCCCAGATCAAGCAGGCCATGGCTGTTAAAAAACTCAACACGGCCAAGGCCAAAACCGACCTGGCCGAGATCGACAACAACATCGCGCGCATGCGCAAAGACCTGACCAACATGCGCAGCAAAGCCACCGAGTACGCCAAGGTTGCCCAACAGGAGCGCCAGGACGGTGCTGGCGCGCAGGTCGAGCAAGTGGACGCGAGCATTGCAAAAATGAACCAGAAAGTCGCTGCGCTGCAAAAAGAAGTCGACGGGCTTTACAACCAACGTTCCGCAATCACCCTGGGCTGAGAACTTCACGATGAAGACTGTTAAATACGCGCTCGGGCTGGCAGGCATTCTGGCACTCGCAGGCTGTGCCACACCGCCTGGCAGCTGCGACGCGGGCAACCGTGACAGCAGCATGCTGACCAAAATGAATTGCGATTACTCCGGCGGCTACAGCGACCAGATCAAGCAAAAAGAAGCCGCCCTGACCGCCTCGCGTGAAGAGAACGCGATGTTCCATCAGGTGTACCAAAATATTCAGGCGCAGCAAGCCAACAGCCGCCGTGACCTCGCCACCCAAGAGCAGGCGCAGGCGCAGTTGAACCAGTCGCTGGCGCAATTGCTTGGCACGCTGAAAAAACGCCGCGCCAACCAGGGCGATGTGCAAAAGCAAATCGCTGGCCTTGAGCAGCAATTGCAGGCCAACCAGGCGCAAGCGCCGAGTGGTTCAGCCACGCCCAAGCAATTGGCGGCCAAGCAGGAACAGCTGAAAACCTTGCAGAAAAAGGTCAACCAACTGCAGTTCAGCCTCGGCTACGAAGAGTAAAACGCAGGTTTTGCCACTTTGCAGGCACCTTGCGAGGTGCCTGCTTCATTTTCAGGAGTTGCCTTCATGCAACGGGTCATCAGGGACACGCAAGCCTTCCCGGACGGAACCAGCGCGCTGCAAAACACCCTCTCGCTGATCCAGAAACACCTTCCGCCGGTGGCTGCCAGTCTATTTGCGATCCCGCGCACGGGCGCCGATGACGCAGTCGAGTGGTGGACTGAGCTCGGCGGCCAGCCTACGCCTTACGCCGACCTGGACACAGACAGCCAGCGACGTTTGCTGCAAACCTACCAGCAACGCCAGGACGCGATCAGCCAGCTTGTAGACGCGTTGAAAAAACGCGATCAGCCAAGCGACGCCCACGCGCTGGAGGCGCTGATTGGCGATCCAACCCTGAGCGATCTTTACAGCCTCAACGGCGAGCCGCTGGTGATTCGCTGGCACACGCCACGGCCGCCCAAAGTGCTGCCGCCGCCGGTGATTGCGCCAGCGGCGGTCGCGCCGGTAGCCGCCGCCGTCGCCACCTCCAAAGGCTGGCGCCTGGCTGCGCTGCTGCTCGGTTTGTTGCTGTTGTTACTGCTGCTGCTCGCGCTGTGGGCCTGGTGGTTCTGGCGCCCTGTGGCGGTGGTTGAACCGGTGGCCCCGACGCCTATCGTCGAACCCGCGCCTGTGGCCACGCCCGAACCTGAGCCCGAGCCTGCACCCGTGGTGGAGCCTGCGCCAGAACCTGAGCCTGAACCAGAGCCTGAACCTGCGCCGCCGCCCAAGCCGGTGCCGCCGCCTAAACCGGTGCCGGTGGCCAAACCTGCGCAACCGCCTTCACTGGACAACTACGCCTGCCGCAAGGACGGCCCGGCCGTCGAAACGCCGCAGTTCGTGGTGGTGCTCGACACGTCCGGCTCGATGATGTTGAACATCAACGCGGTGAAGGCCGACGAGGACTGGTTCTTCGGCGACCCAGCCAATCAATACCGCGACTCACCCCGTAAACGGCAGATCTTCCAGCCGCCAAACCGCATGGACGTGGCCGCCGATTCGCTGAATGGCATGATCCAGGCGCTGGACCCGAAAATTGATATGCGCCTGATTACCTTCAACGGTTGCGAAAGCACGCCGGACCACGGGGTTTTTCGGCTGGGTGATCGTCCGCGCCTGATGTCCGGCATTCGCCGGCTGATCGGCAACGACGGCACGCCGTTGGCTGCCAGCCTGGAAAAAGCCGCCAGCACCGTGGACGGGCGCAATCGTGATGCGATGATTGTGATGTTTGTTGACGGCGAGGACGGCTGCCAGCGCGATGCCTGCGCGGTGTCACGCCGGATCGCGCAGCAACAGCCGCGCCTGCGGGTCAACGTGGTCAACATTGGGGTGGGCGGCGCCTCGCGCTGCATCGCCGAAAACACCGGCGGGCGCACCTACGCCAGCAGCAACGCGAAAGAGTTGGCGAATGCGCTGAAGCTGGCGACCAAGGAAGTGTCCAGCAGCGCGAATTGCAAATAAGCGCTGCGGTCAATCTCAGCGGAAGCGGTCGACTTCCTGGCGCAGCCCGGCCGCCAGGGTTTCCAATTCCTTGGCGGTAATCGCCAGGTTCGACACCACTTCACGCTGCTCGCTGTTGGCCAGCGCAATGCTTTGCAGGTTGCTACTGAGCACGTTCGCGGTGCTGCTCTGCTCTTGAGTCGCGGTGGTGATGGCGGCAAATTGCTCCCCGGCCGAGCGGCTTTGCTCGTCGATACGCGCCAACGCTGAAGCCACGTCGGCGTTGCGCGACAAGCCTTCCTGCATCAGCACTTTGCCTTGCTCCATGGTGCTGATGGCGTTGCCGGTTTCTTGCTGGATGCTTTGGATCATCACCGAGATTTCGTCGGTGGCCTGGCGGGTGCGCGAGGCCAGGTTACGCACCTCGTCGGCGACCACCGCAAAGCCGCGGCCTTGCTCGCCGGCGCGCGCGGCTTCGATGGCCGCGTTGAGCGCCAACAGGTTGGTCTGTTCGGCAATGGAGGTGATCACGCCAACAATCCCGCCAATTTCCTGCGAGCGCTGGCCGAGGGTGTTGATCACTGTGGCGGTGCTGTTCAATGCGGCAGCGATATGTTCCAGAGACGATGACGCCTCTTGCATCGAGGTACGGCCAATACGGGTTTGCTGTGCGTTTTCCTGCGCCAGCCGTTCGGTGTTGCCCATGTTATCGGCGATGTTCAGCGAGGTGGCGCTGAACTCTTCTACCGCGCCCGCCATGCTGGTGATTTCACCGGACTGCTGCTCCATGCCGTCATACGCGCCGCCGGACAAACCGGACAACGCCCGGGCACGGCTGTTGACCTCTTCGGCCGCCGTGCGGATATGCGACACCATGGTCGACAGCGCTTCGCCCATCTGGTTGAAGCTGCGCGCCAGTTGGCCGATTTCGTCATGGCTGGACACATTCAGGCGTGCGCTCAAGTCACCGGCGCCGAGGGCTTCGGCTTGGCGCACGAGGTCACTCAAGGGCTGCAATTTACTGCGCAGCAACCAGACCGCCGCGCCCACCGCGATCAACATCGCCAGCACGCTACCGATCACCAGGCGAATACCGACGGCCCAGGTAACCTCGCGGATTTCGGATTTCGGCATGCTCGCTACCACCGCCCACGGGCCGCCTTCGAACGGCACCGAGACGCTGTAGAAGTCTTCGTTTTTGTCGCTCCAGAAGCGGCCTTCGCCGGGCTTGCTGGCCAAATCGAGCATCAACGGAATCGCTTGGTCGAGTGCCTGCACGCCTGCGGGCGGCACCAGCCAGCGCTTCTGCTCGTCCAACAGGGCCAGGGAACCGGTCTGGCCGATACGGAAGCGCTTGAGGTTGTCGAATTGCACGTTCTGCGCGTTGGTGTAGTCGAAGCCGACAAACAGCACCGCGATCACTTTGCCGGCCGCATCACGTACCGGCGTGTACTGGGTCATGTAGGAGCGGTCGAACAATACCGCGCGGCCCACGTAACTCTGCCCGCCGAGCAGGCGCTGATAAGCCGGGTGCTGGTGGTCGAGGACGGTGCCGATGGCGCGGCTGCCATCCTGTTTGGTCAACGAGGTGCTCACGCGAATAAAGTCTTCGCCGCTGCGCACAAACACCGTGGCCACGCCGCCGGAGGTCTCCTTGAATTCATCGACCTCAGCGAAATCGTTGTTCAGCAGGTTGCTGCCCAGGAACAGGCTCGGGGTCTGTGTGCCGGCCACTGCCACCGGCTGGTCCACGCGCACACTCAAACCTGCGCCGAAGCGCTTTTCAAACAGCCCGCTCAAACGCTGAGTACTCTCGCGCAAGGTGCTGTGGAAGGTATTGAGCTGGTCGGCGAGCAAGCGCGCCTCGCTGGCCAAGTGTTCCTGGCGAATGTCGAGGTTGGCGGAGTCAAGGGAACGCAGCGCGAAAACCGTACTGCCGCTGATAACGACAGCCAGAATAACGGCCAGTGCGAGACCTAATTGTGAGGCGATCCTAGCGCGGGGTTGAGACATGACAGCTCCTGGCCGAGGCCAGGATCATCCTGATCTCATAGCATTACGGCAAATTATCTAGTGAAAAACGTTGGCGCATGGTTGCTCCAACACACCTGCTTCGGCGGGTGCGGGGAATACTTGAGCGATTCAGGGGGGCATAACGCATGCGATTACACCAGAAATTAGAAAAAGTTCAATCCAGACGATCAACGCTGGGCAATTCCATGGCGTTAACCTCACCCTGAAGAAACTCCGCCAACCGCCGTAAACGCTCACCGCCAGGGCGGGTTTTTGGCCACACCAGGTAGTAATTCTCGCCACTTGCCACGGCGGTCGGCCACGGCAGGCTTAATCTGCCTTGGGCCACGTCTTCGGCCACCATCAACAGGTCGCCCATGGACACGCCGTAACCGCGCGCGGCGGCAATCATGCCCAGTTCGAGGGTGTCGAACACCTGCCCGCCCTTGAGCGACACATGAGACGAAAGCCCCATGCGCTGCAGCCAATTGCGCCAATCGCGGCGGTCGGGCGTCGGGTGTAACAATTCGGCAGTCGCCAGCCGCGCGGCATCCCACGGCCCGTCACTGAGCAGGTTCGGCGCCCCGACCGGTATCAACAGTTCCGGGAACAGGTAGCAGGCTTCCCAGTCCGCCGGGAAATGCCCGTAGCTGAGCAGCACGGCGCAATCGAACGGTTCTTGATTAAAGTCCACTTCATCCACGCTCATCCACGCGCTGGTGAGTTGCACTTCATTGCCTGGTTGCAAGGCACGGAAGCGACTGAGCCGCGCCAGCAACCAGCGCATGGTCAGGGTCGACGGCGCCTTCATGCGCAGGATGTGGTCCTCGGTGTTCAGGGTATCGCAGGCCCGCTCCAGCGCCGCGAAGCCTTCGCGCACGCCGGGCAACAGCAAGCGCGCCGCTTCGGTGAGTTGCAAGTTGCGGCCGCTGCGCTGAAACAGGCGGCAGGCGAAGTGTTCTTCGAGCGTGCGGATATGTCGGCTGACCGCACTTTGCGTGATCGACAGTTCCGCCGCCGCCCGAGTGAACGAGTTGTGCCGTGACGCGGCCTCGAAGGCGCGCAAGGCATACAGCGGAGGGAGACGGCGGGGCATAAAAGCCTCCTGACAGAGCAATAACCAACCCTACCAGAATCTGCAGGCATGAGTTTTAGTCATGCGAACGATCGCTTTTATCCTTTTGTGTAATGCGTCAGGAGCGCCGAGAATCAAGCCTTCCTAAACCTTCTGACTTTTTGAGCGTGATGAACATGCAGCATCCGGTGCGTACCGAACTCTGGGCCATTCTGCGGCTGTCGGGGCCGTTGATTGCCTCACAGTTGGCGCACATGCTGATGGTGCTGACCGACACGCTGATGATGGCCCGCCTGAGCCCCGAAGCCTTGGCGGGCGGCGGCTTGGGCGCGGCGAGTTATTCGTTCGTGGCGATTTTTTGCATCGGCGTGATCGCGGCCGTTGGCACGCTGGTGGCGATTCGTCATGGCGCTGGCGACATTCAAGCCGCGACGCGCCTGACCCAAGCCGGGCTGTGGCTGGCCTGGCTGATGGCGATTGGCGCCGCGCTATTGCTGTGGAACCTCAAACCCGTGCTGCTGATGTTTGGCCAGACCGAAACCAACGTGCACGCGGCGGGGCAATTTCTGACGATTTTGCCATTCGCCCTGCCCGGCTACCTGACCTTCATGGCGTTGCGCGGGTTTACCAGCGCTATCGGCAAGGCCACACCGGTGATGGTGATCAGCCTGTGCGGCACGGTGCTCAACTACTTGCTCAACCATGCGCTGATCGAAGGCATGTTCGGCCTGCCCAAACTGGGTTTGATGGGCATTGGCCTGGTCACGGCGATTGTCGCCAACTGCATGGCCCTGGCGCTGATGTGGTACATCCGCATTGACCGCGCTTACGCGGCCTACCCGCTCGGCAAAGGCCTGTTGCGCCTCAATACGCACTATTTGCGCGAGCTGTGGCGGCTGGGCCTGCCGATTGGTGGCACCTACGCGGTGGAAGTCGGGTTGTTCGCCTTCGCGGCGCTGTGCATGGGCACCATGGGCAGTACGCAATTGGCCGCGCACCAGATCGCCCTGCAAATTGTCTCGGTGGCGTTCATGGTGCCGGCGGGCATGTCCTACGCAATAACCATGCGCATCGGCCAGCATTACGGCGCCGGGCAATTGCTTCAGGCACGCATGGCCGGACGCGTCGGCATAGGCTTTGGCGCGGTGGTGATGCTGGGGTTTGCGGCGGTGTTTTGGCTGTGTTCCGACGCGCTGATCGGGCTGTTCCTCGACCACAACGACCCGGCCTTTCACGATGTCATCGTGCTTGCCGTGAGCTTGCTGGCCGTTGCGGCCTGGTTTGAACTGTTCGACGGCGTGCAGACCATCGCCATGGGCTGCATTCGCGGGCTGAAAGACGCCAAAACCACCTTCCTGGTGGGCTTGGGCTGTTACTGGCTCATCGGCGCACCCGCCGCGTGGTTGATGGCCTTTACCTTGGGTTGGGGGCCAACCGGCGTGTGGTGGGGCCTGGCGCTGGGCCTGGCCTGCGCGGCAGTCAGCCTGACGTGGGCGTTTGAGGCGAAGATGAAGCGCATGATTCGCCAGGAGCCGGACGTTCGCACTGCATTCCAAACCATGCAACCTGACTAATAGGATGGGCTCGGTCAATGTGGGAGCTGGATTGCCTGCTACCACACAAACCCGCCCCCACAGTTTTTATTGGGGTCGCAATTCAACCCAGCAGCGCCTGCTGGCTCTTACCGAAGGTCAAATACTCCACCAACTCCGGCAACGGCAACGGCTTGCTGATCAAATACCCCTGCGCCTGGTCGCAACCAAACAAACGCAAAAGCGCCAGTTGCTCGGGGGTTTCCACGCCTTCGGCGACCACTTCCAGGTTGAGGTTGTGGGCCAGGTTGATCATCGCATGCACCAACTTGCGGTTTTCTTCGCGCTCTTCCATGCCGCCGACAAAGCTTTTGTCGATCTTCAACAACGCAATCGGCAGGCTGTTGAGGTGCACGAACGACGAAAACCCTGTGCCGAAGTCATCCAGCGAAAACCGCACACCCAGGCGGCCGAGGGCGTCCATGGTCTGCTTGACCAAATCACTGCGGCGCATCACGGCGGTTTCGGTCAGCTCAAATTCGAGCCACTGCGCATCCACCCCTCGCTCGGCAATCAGCCGGCTAAGCGTGGAGAGCAATTGGCTGTCCTGGAATTGCCGAAACGACAAGTTGACCGCCATGTGCAGAGGCGGCAGGCCGCGTTCGCGCAGGTCTTGCATGTCGCGCAAGGCTCTGGAAATAACCCAATAGCCCAACGGCACGATCAGGCCACTCTGCTCGGCCAACGGCACGAATTCGCAGGGTGGCAACAGGCCGCGTTCGCCGTGACGCCAGCGCACCAAGGCTTCGAGGCCGACGATATGCCCGTCGTCCAGGTCCAGGCGCGGCTGGTAATGCAGTTCCAGTTCGTCACGGCGCAGCGCGCGGCGCAGCTCGCTTTCCAAATCGGCCAGGCTGCGCGCGTTGGGGTTGATGCGTTCGTTGAAGATATGAAAGGTGCAGCCTTGCGTGCTTTTGGCTTGCTGCATGGCGATATGCGCGTGCCACATCAACGGGTCGGCACCGGCGCTGGCGCGCGCATGCGCCACGCCCAGGCTACAGCCGATCAACAGGCTTTCGCCGTCGACCCAATAGGGCTCGGCCATGGCTTGCGTGATGCGCTCGGCCATCCATTCCGCACGCTGGGGCGCGCGTCGGGTATCAATCAACAGGGCGAACTCGTCACTGCCCAGGCGGGCCAACTGGTCGCCGGCTTCAAGCTGACTCTTGAGCCGCGAGACCACTTGCAGGATAAGCCGGTCGCCAGCCTGGTGGCCCAAGGCGTCGTTGGCGTGACGAAAATTGTCGAGGTCCAAGTGGCCAAGGGCCAAGCCGCGGCCTTCGTTCTCGGCCAGGCGCGCCGCCAGCAAGGTTTGGAAACCCTGACGATTGGCGATGCCGGTGAGCGGGTCCTGCTCGGCCAGGCGCTGCAAGGTGTTCTCCAGCACGCCCCGTTCGCGAACATGGCGCAAGCAGCGGCGCAAGGTGTCGGCGCTCAGAACATCGCGGATCAACCAATCACTGACACCGAGCGGAGCCACCAGCGGTTCCTGCTCCAATAGCAATACGCACGCTAAACTGCAGCGGCCGGCACCGGGCTGCAGGTTGGGCGTGGTCAATAACACGGCCGTGTGGTCGTCATCGAACAAACGACTCACCGAGTCCCAGTGGGGTGCGCTGATCAGCACAACCCCATCGCCCATCGGCGCCAGGCACTCGCGCAACAACGCTGCCCACGCTGGCTCATCGGCCAGTAGCAGCAAACGCAAGGGTTCGACAGGCGTAGACAAGCTAGCTCCCTAGACTCTGCAAAATTTCGTTGGCGGCGGGCATTATGACGCGCAGCCTGGCAATCACCAATGATAGGCGTTATCAAATACACTGGCTGTAGGCATTAGTCGCAAAAAGCCCACACATCCTGCGTCAAACTATCAAAACCGGCAAATTTAGATCGAGCGGTACGTCACACTGTCGTTCTGTGAGAGCACAATTCTGCGAGCCTGTTAAAATGCCCGCCCCTTTGAACAACGACTCCCTGAATTCCGTATGTCCCGACTCAATCCCCGGCAGCAAGAAGCCGTGAACTACGTCGGCGGCCCTCTATTGGTGCTCGCCGGTGCCGGTTCCGGCAAGACCAGCGTGATCACCCGCAAGATCGCGCACCTGATTCAAAACTGCGGCATCCGTGCCCAGTACATCGTCGCCATGACCTTTACCAACAAGGCGGCGCGAGAAATGAAAGAGCGTGTCGGCTCGCTGCTCAAAGGCGGCGAAGGCCGCGGCCTCACGGTGTGCACCTTCCACAACCTGGGCCTGAACATCATCCGCAAGGAGCATGCGCGCCTCGGCTACAAGCCGGGCTTCTCGATTTTCGACGAGGCCGATGTCAAGTCGCTGATGACCGACATCATGCAGAAGGAATATGCAGGCGACGACGGCGTGGATGAGATCAAGAACATGATCGGCGCCTGGAAAAACGAGTTGATCCTGCCGCCCCAAGCCCTGGAAAACGCGCGCAACCCCAAGGAACAGACCGCCGCCATCGTTTACACGCACTACCAGCGCACGCTCAAAGCGTTTAATGCGGTGGACTTCGACGACCTGATCCTGCTGCCGGTAAAACTGTTCGAGGAACATGCCGACATCCTCGAAAAATGGCAGAACAAAGTCCGCTACCTGTTGGTGGACGAATACCAGGACACCAACGCCAGCCAGTACCTGCTGGTGAAAATGCTTATCGGCAAGCGCAACCAGTTCACCGTGGTCGGCGACGACGACCAGTCGATCTACGCCTGGCGCGGCGCCCGGCCAGAAAACCTGATGTTGCTGAAGGTCGATTATCCGTCGCTGAAAGTGGTGATGCTGGAGCAGAACTATCGCTCCACCAGCCGCATCCTGCGGTGCGCCAACGTGCTGATCTCGAACAACCCCCATGAGTTCGAAAAGCAACTGTGGAGCGAGATGGGCCACGGCGACGAAATCCGTGTGATCCGCTGCCGCAACGAAGACGCCGAAGCTGAGCGTGTGGCCGTCGAACTGTTGACCTTGCACCTGCGCACCGACCGGCCTTACAGCGATTTTGCGATTCTGTATCGCGGTAACTATCAGGCCAAGCTGATCGAGCTGAAGCTGCAGCACCATCAGATTCCGTATCGCCTGTCGGGCGGCAACAGCTTCTTCGGGCGCCAGGAAGTGAAAGACTTGATGGCCTACTTCCGACTGATCGTGAACCCGGACGACGACAACGCGTTCTTGCGCGTGATCAACGTGCCGCGCCGGGAAATCGGCTCCACTACCCTGGAAAAGCTCGGCAACTACGCCACCGAACGCAAGATTTCGATGTACGCCGCCACCGACGAAATCGGCCTGGGCGAACACCTCGACACGCGCTTTACCGATCGCCTGGCGCGCTTTAAACGCTTCATGGACAAGGTGCGCGAGCAATGCGCCGGCGAAGACCCGATCAGCGCGCTGCGCAGCATGGTCATGGACATCGACTATGAAAACTGGCTGCGCACCAACAGTTCCAGCGACAAGGCCGCGGATTACCGCATGGGCAACGTCTGGTTCCTGATTGAAGCGCTGAAGAACACCCTGGAAAAAGACGAAGACGGCGAGATGACCGTCGAAGACGCCATTGGCAAGCTGGTGCTGCGCGACATGCTAGAGCGCCAGCAGGAAGAGGAAGACGGCGCCGAAGGCGTGCAGATGATGACCTTGCATGCGTCCAAGGGCCTGGAATTCCCTTACGTGTTCATCATGGGCATGGAAGAGGAAATTCTCCCACACCGCTCCAGCATCGAAGCCGACACCATCGAAGAAGAACGGCGCCTGGCCTACGTGGGCATTACCCGCGCGCGTCAAACGCTGGCCTTCACGTTTGCCGCCAAGCGCAAGCAGTACGGCGAAATCATTGATTGCGCGCCCAGCCGGTTCCTCGATGAACTGCCGCCGGACGACTTGGCCTGGGAAGGCAATGACGACACCCCGACCGAGGTGAAAGCCGTTCGCGGCAACACCGCCCTAGCGGATATACGCGCGATGTTAAAGCGCTAAAATCGACTACTTTTTAATCTACTTTCGGCGCGCATCGCGCCATTAGAGGAAGCTTTCCGTGGAAGCACTGCACAAGAAAATTCGCGAAGAAGGCATCGTGCTTTCCGATCAGGTTCTCAAGGTCGACGCCTTTTTGAACCACCAGATCGACCCGGCGCTGATGAAACTGATCGGCGACGAGTTCGCCGCGCTGTTCAAGGACTCGGGCATCACCAAGATCGTCACCATCGAAGCTTCAGGCATCGCGCCGGCGATCATGACCGGCCTTAACCTCGGCGTGCCGGTGATTTTTGCGCGCAAGCAACAATCCCTGACCCTGACTGAAAACCTGCTGTCGGCGACCGTGTATTCGTTCACCAAAAAAACCGAAAGCACTGTGGCCATTTCCCCGCGCCACCTGACCAGCAGCGACCGCGTGCTGGTGATTGATGACTTCCTGGCCAACGGCAAGGCGTCGCAGGCGCTGATTTCGATCATCAAGCAAGCCGGCGCGACCGTGGCGGGCTTGGGGATTGTGATCGAGAAGTCGTTCCAGGGCGGCCGTGCGGAGTTGGACGCGCAGGGTTACCGCGTTGAATCGCTGGCGCGGGTTAAGTCGCTGGCGGGTGGCGTGGTTACTTTCATCGAGTAACCGGTGCCTGTGTTGTGCTAGGTTTGTTCGCTGCACTGAAGATCAAATGTGGGAGGGGCTTGCTCCCGATGAAGGTGTGTCAGTCGATTCATGAGTGACTGATATGCCGCCATCGGGAGCAAGCCCCCTCCCACAGTGACCGGGCTGTTTCAGGTTTATTGGCTGCACTGAAAATACAGTGCGGGACCGTTGTGCCAGGTTTATTGGCTGCACTGGACATCCAGTGTGACCAGTGTTGTGCCCGGTCTATGGCTTGTCAGTGCGCGGTGGCTTGCAGGCCGGCGAGCAACAGGCGCTGATACAAATCCTCTTTCAGCCCTTCCGGCTTATCCAGGCGCATCCGCTTCAGATGCTCTGGGAACGCTTCGGGTTCCGGTGCATCCAGCGCCGCCTTGCCCAGTTCCAAAATCTCCGTCAGCTTGAATTTGCGCTTGAGCCAGTTCAGCGCCCGTAACAGATCCCGCTCCTCATCCGTGAAGTCAGTGCCCAGCGGATACTCGGGAAACAATCGACGATGCCGCGCCTGAATGCCCTTGAGGCGCTCCGGCGTATTCTCGGCAAAGCGCGGGTCGAGTTGAAAGTCTTTGGGCAACTTGCCGGCTTTTTGCGCCTGCTCGATCAACTCGTCCTGGAACCTGGAGTCGGTGATATTGAGCAACGCCTCAATGACCTTGGCATCCGTTTGCCCACGCAGATCCGCAATCCCGTATTCGGTGATAACGATGTCCCGCAAGTGCCGAGGAATGGTGCAATGACCATACTCCCAAACAATATTGGAACTGACGTCGCCTTCCGACTCGCGCCAGCTGCGCAGAATAAGGATCGAGCGTGCGCCTTCCAATGCATGGCCTTGGGCAACAAAGTTGTACTGCCCGCCCACGCCGCTGAGCACGCGACCATCCTCCAACTGGTCCGCAACGCCTGCGCCGAGCAACGTCACCATGATCGCGCTGTTGATAAATCGCGCGTCCAGGCGTTGCAGGCGTTTGAGCTCTTCCTGACCGTACAGCTCATTGATGTAGCTGATGCGGGTCATGTTGAATTCGAGGCGCTTGGCGTGAGTCATTTCCTGCAAGCGCTGGTAAAAACTGCGTGGCCCGAGGAAGAAGCCGCCATGAATCGAGACGCCGTCGGGTTGTGCTGCATCATCCAGGGTGCCGGCGTTGGCCTGCTCTTGAGTCGCCACGTCCGGGTAGACCTTGCGCCGGATAATACCGGCGTCGGCCAATACCAGCAGGCCGTTAACGAACATTTCGCTGCAGCCATACAGGCCGCGCGCAAAGGGCGCGACACCGCCTTCTCGACTGATCAGCGGCGCCCACTGATACACGTCCAGATCCGTCAGCAGCAAGCGATAGGCTTCGTTATCGGCCTGGCGCGCCAGCAATGCGGCGGTCAGCGCGTCACCCATCGAGCCGATGCCGATTTGCAACGTGCCGCCGTCGCGTACCAAGGTGCTCGCATGCAGGCCGATAAAATGATCCTGAAAGCCCACCGGCATGTTCGGCGTAGAAAACAGCGTGGAGCTGTCCTTTTCGTCGAGCAGGTAGTCGAACTCGTGCATGCCCAATTCGGCGTCGCCCGGCATGTAAGGCAAATCGGTGTGAACCTGGCCAACGATCAGGATGGTCTCCCCCGCTTCGCGGCGCTTGGCGATCATCGGCATAAGGTCGAGGGTGATGTCGGGGTTGCAGCTCAGGCTCAGGCGATCAGGATGTTCACTGCTGCTGGCAACCAGTTGCGCCACCAGGTTCAGGCCGGCGGCGTTAATATCGCGCGCCGCATGGCTGTAGTTGCTACTCACATAATCCTGTTGCGCCGACACGCTATGCAGCAGGCTGCCCGGCTGCATGAAGAATTGCTGCACGCGGATGTTGGCGGGCAGGCTGTCGTTGTGCAGGTCGGCGAGAAAATCCAACTCGGGGTAATCGCCGAAGACGCGTTCGATAAAGGGTTCGAGAAAGCGTTTCTGCACACCATCGCCCAATTCCGGCCGCCCCAGGCTCAACGCGGTGTAAATCGTCAGCGCCCGCTCGGGCAATTTGGCGATGCGCCGGTACAGCGCATTGGCGAACAGGTTGGGCTTGCCCAGGCCCAAGGGCATACCCATGTGGATATGCGCCGGCAAACGCGCCAGTACGTCGTCAACTGCTTGCTCGATTGAACACAACTGCACCATCCGACCCTCCTGAACATTCCATTATTAGGGGTTGGACAGAAAGTGGCAGGTCTTTGCTGCAATGAACAGCCGCGAAACCTTACTAAAGGCGAGATACGCAGGCACAAAAAAACCGCTCGTAAGCGGCATTTTTGGGGAAGAGCGGCAGATTACAGGCCGGACATCTTCATGATGGCGCCTTTCAGGTCGTCATCCGAGCAATCCGCGCAGGTGCCTTTGGGTGGCATGGCGTTGATACCGGTGATCGCCTTGGCCAGGATGCCATCGAGGCCGCCCTGGTGGTCGGCGCGTTCTTTCCAGGCGGCGGTGTCGCCGATTTTCGGCGCGCCCAGCAGGCCGGTGCTATGGCAGGCATTGCAGTGTTTGGCGATGATTTCGTCCGGCGTTTTTGCAGCGCCGCCGCCCGCAGCCACGGCAACGTCCATCCCTTTGCATTCCTGGCCCTGAACACAGACTTGGCCAACAGGCTCCAAACGCTTGGCAATCTCATCATTGGTCGCAGCTTGAGCGCTGACAGCCCATAGGGCCAGTAAGGTTGCTGGTGCAGCCAGCATTTTCATAATCAGGTTCACGCGTTCACCCTCATGGTGGCTATTCACGCCTGCGGCCACGGTTTCACAGGCGTCGAGAGTATAGCGGGTAGCCCGCTCGGCCGAAACAACCCTATTAAACAAAGGGACATTAAGCGCCACCAAATACGGCCGCGGGCGCCTCTACAACGCTGGCAGGGCGCCTCTATGCTTAAAAATTTGCGGGTGTGGCTGCGCTGATTAGTCGCGCCGGCACGTCGAACGGGTTGCGGAAACGGTGCGGCTTGGTGCTTTCAAAGTAGTAGCTATCGCCCGCTTCAAGCACAAAAGTCTCAAGACCCACCACTAATTCCAGGCGGCCTTCCACCAGAATCCCGGTTTCTTCGCCTTCGTGGGTGAGCATCTCTACGCCCGTGTCGGCGCCCGGTGGGTAAATCTCGTTGAGAAACGCGATGGCACGGCTAGGGTGCGCCCGGCCGACCAGTTTCATGGTGACGGCGCCATCAGAGATGTCGATCAGCTCATTGGCTTTGTAGACGATCTGCGTCGGTTTTTCCTGGAGGATCTCCTCGGAAAAGAACTCGACCATCGACATGGGAATGCCGCCCAGCACCTTGCGCAAGGAGCTGATTGAGGGGCTGACACTGTTTTTTTCGATCATCGAAATGGTGCTGTTGGTGACACCCGCGCGCTTGGCGAGCTCACGCTGGGAAAGACCCTTGAGTTTACGGATGGATTGCAGTCGTTCGCCGACGTCCAATGCAGGAGCCTCCTAGGATTCAGGCTTTGTTGTAATTGAGCGTTATCATGGCGACAGCGTTCAGTATTTACAACACCTTGGCCTAAATCCTGGCCGGCCCCGCTCGTACGCGACTCTCAAGCGCCGGAATAGAGCCTCGGCACGCGGCGCAGGTTGCAGAAGATCTGGTAAGGGATGGTCTCGGCGGCGGCGGCGACATCACTGGCAAGGATATTTTTGCCCCACAGCTCCACCGTGGAACCGAGGCCGGCCTGCGGCAGGTCGGTCAGGTCGACACACAGCATGTCCATCGACACCCGCCCCAACAATTGGCTGCGCTGCCCTGCCACCAGCACCGGCGTGCCTGTGGGTGCGTGACGCGGGTAGCCATCGGCATAGCCCATCGCAACCACGCCGATACGCATCGGTTTTGAGGTGATGAACTTGGCACCGTAGCCCACCGGCTCGCCGGTCGGCAGTTCGCGCACGCAGATGACTTTGGATTCCAGGGTCATCACCGGCTGCAAGCGCTCGGCCACCGCCTGTTCGTCGCCAAACGGCGTGGCGCCGTAGAGCATGATGCCCGGGCGCACCCAGTCACTGGCCACACCCGGCCAGCCCATCACCGACGGCGAATTGCGCAGGCTTACCTCGGCCGACAAGCCTTGGCGCGCCGCCTCAAACACCGCCACTTGTTCATGACTGCGCACACAATCAAGCTCATCGGCGCGGGCGAAGTGGCTCATCAAAACGATCTTGGCCACTTTCGAGCTGGCCAGCAGGCGCTGATAAGCCGCTTGGTAATCCTTGGGGTGCAGGCCGACGCGGTGCATGCCCGAATCGAGCTTGAGCCACACGGTCAGCGGCGTGCTCAGCCGGGTTTGCTCAATCGCGTCCAACTGCCACAACGAATGCACCACGCACCACAGATCGTGCTCGATGATCAGCGGCAGCTCGCTGGCTTCAAAAAAACCTTCGAGCAGCAATATTGGCGCGCGGATACCGGCCGCACGCAGCTCCAATGCTTCCTCGATGCACGCCACCGCAAACCCGTCGGCCTCGGCTTCCAACGCCTGGGCCACACGCACCGCGCCATGGCCGTAGGCATCGGCCTTGACCACGGCGAGGGCTTTGGCGCGCGTAACTTCACGCGCCAATCGGTAATTGTGGCGCAAGGCTTGGAGGTCGATCAGGGCACGGGCAGGACGCATGGCGGCAGGCTTCTAGGCGGCAAAGTGAAGAAAAACCGGCACCGACCAATAAGGTCGGCGCCGCGGAAGGGGTAAGGGTTTAAGGCAGCGCGGCCACGACCGACAGCTCTACCAGAATCTCTGGTTCGCACAGCTTGGCTTCAACCGTGGCACGCGCCGGAGCCACGCCTTTGGGCAGCCATTTGTCCCACACCGCGTTCATCCCGGCAAAATCGGCGTCGATGTCTTTCAGGTAGATGGTCACCGAGAGCAGCCTGGTTTTGTCAGTGCCTGCCAAGTCCAACAAACGCTCGATATTGACCAGGGTTTCACGGGTCTGTTGTTCAATCCCGGCGCTCATGTCGTCGCCGACTTGCCCTGCCAAGTACACGGTACCGCTGTGAACGACGAGCTGGCTCATGCGCTCATTGGTGAGCTGGCGCTGGATTGACATGGTGTGCGGACTCCTGGTGGTTGCCATAGCGGGAAATATCGAGGCCTTCGGCGCTGATCTGCGGCGTTTTTTTCGCAATCAGGTCGGCCAACAAACGACCAGAGCCACAGGCCATGGTCCAGCCGAGCGTACCGTGGCCAGTATTCAGAAACAGGTTTTTGAACGGGGTAGCACCGACAATTGGCGTGCCATCGGGTGTGGTTGGGCGCAGGCCGGTCCAAAAACTGGCCTCGGTCAAATCACCGCCCTGAGGATAAAGGTCGTTGACGATCATCTCCAGGGTTTCACGTCGACGCGGGTTCAACGACAGGTCAAAACCGGCTATCTCAGCCATGCCGCCGACGCGGATGCGATTGTCGAAACGGGTAATCGCGACCTTGTAGGTCTCGTCGAGAATGGTCGAAGTCGGCGCCATCGCCGGGTTGGTGATCGGCACCGTCAACGAGTACCCCTTGAGCGGGTAAACGGGCGCCTTGACCCCCAACGGCTTGAGCAACGTCGGCGAGTAGCTGCCGAGGGCCAGCACGTAGCGGTCGGCAGTTTCCAGCGTGCCGTCGATCCACACGCCGTTGACACGGTCACCGGCGTAATCGAGGCGCTGGATGTTCTGCTCGAAGCGGAATTCCACACCCAACTGCTTGCACATTCCCACGAGGCGCGTGGTGAACATCTGGCAGTCGCCGGTCTGGTCATTCGGCAGGCGCAGGGCACCCGCGAGAATGTCGGTGACGCTGGCCAGAGCCGGCTCGACGCGGGCAATACCGGCCCGATCGAGCAGCTCAAACGGCACGCCGGATTCTTTCAGCACGGCGATGTCTTTGGCGGCGTTATCCAATTGGGCTTGGGTGCGGAACAGTTGCGTAGTCCCCAGGCTGCGGCCTTCGTAGGCAATGCCGGTTTCGGCACGCAACTCGTCGAGGCAATCGCGGCTGTACTCGGACAGGCGCACCATGCGCTCTTTGTTGACCGCATAGCGGCTGGCGGTGCAGTTGCGCAGCATCTGCGCCATCCACAGGTATTGATTGATATCGCCGGTCAGCTTGACCGCCAGCGGCGAGTGGCGCTGCAGCAACCATTTGAACGCTTTAAGCGGCACGCCCGGCGCGGCCCATGGCGACGCATAACCCGGCGAGACCTGGCCTGCGTTGGCGAAACTGGTTTCCATGGCAGCGGCGGGCTGACGGTCGACCACAACAACTTCAAAGCCGGCCCGCGCCAAATAATAGGCACTGGTCACACCAATGACGCCGCTACCCAAGACCAGAACGCGCATTTTCAGACCCTCATCGCGGCGTGGCCGCTGACGTGTGTTGTTAGAGCAATGATAGGCGCAGTATAAAAAGCAATTGGCAGTGCATTTCACTATATAACTGCCTATATTTGGCGACAATTCTCGGCAAAAACCCTTTTCACAGAGGCGTATCCCCTATGCGTACCAACACCCAGACCAAGCGGGAGCTGGACAAGATCGACCGCAATATCCTGCGCATCCTGCAAACCGACGGGCGCATCTCGTTCACCGAGCTTGGGGAAAAGGTTGGGCTGTCGACCACGCCGTGCACCGAGCGGGTCCGCCGGCTGGAGCGCGAAGGGATCATCATGGGCTACAACGCGCGGCTCAATCCGCAGCATTTGAAGGGCAGCTTGCTGGTATTCGTCGAGATCAGCCTCGATTACAAATCCGGCGACACCTTTGAAGAGTTCCGCCGCGCCGTACTGAAACTGCCGCATGTGCTGGAGTGCCACTTGGTGTCGGGAGACTTCGACTACTTGGTGAAAGCGCGGATTTCGGAGATGGCCTCATACCGCAAATTGCTCGGCGATATTCTGCTCAAGCTGCCCCACGTGCGCGAGTCCAAGAGCTATATCGTGATGGAGGAAGTGAAGGAGAGCTTGAACCTGCCGATCCCGGACTGACTGAACTCAGTGAATTGTGGGAGGCCCCACTGCATCTTTGATGTGGCGCTATTGCGCATCGGGCTGGTTCGGGGGTGTTTTTCAGGTTGGGTATATATCCGTTATTTGGGTGATGGCTTGTATCGGTTTCGCTCTTACAGCGAGTCACTTTTGATAGATCCGGAAGCCGGCCCAGTCAAAAGTAACCAAAACGCTCTCGCCCCACCACTCGGTGCCTCGCTTAGGCTCGGCATGCCCGCACACAGGCTTGAATCCGTGGGCCGCCATCGTGGTTTAACGGGGCGCTTCTTAGATCAAGATCACAAAGATCAAGAGCAAGAGCACGGCGGCCTGAAAGCCGACCTGAGTGGTTGAAGCAGATCAAGGGCGGGTTTTGCATACACGGCAGATCTGCTTTTTTTGCTTTTTGTGGGAGGGGGCTTGCTCCCGATAGCAGTTTTACAGTTGATACATGAATTGACTGACACACCGCCATCGGGAGCAAGCCCCCTCCCACAGTTTGAATGCATTCTGCTTGGGAGATTGGGTCGGCTTTCAGGCCGCCTGCTTTTGATTTTGATCTAAAGGCGCCCCGTTAAACCACGATGGCCGAACGCAGATATTACGGAGTGGGCATGCCGAGCCTAAGCGAGGCACCGAGTGGTGGGGCAAGGACCTTTTGGCTGGGCCGGCTTCCGGGCCTTTCAAAAGTAACTCGCTGTAAGAGCGAAAGCGATATAAGCCATAAACTCAATAACGGATATGCACTCAAAACCAAAGCCACAAACCTAAGTAAATTTTAATAGCAAAAACAATAGGTTATTTTTAGTTTGATAGAAGCAGCCCCATCACAAACGGCTACACCAGCACCTGCCGGGTGCTCGCCATGTACGCGTGGATCTGCTTTTCCACCCGCGGGTGAATCAGTTCAACCGGCCGCCGTTCATTTGGGCACGGCAAGGTTTTGGTGGTGCCGAACAGCCGGCAGATCAGCGGGCGCTCGTCGTACACGGTGCAGCCCTCAGGGCCAAGGTGCACGCAGTTCAGCGCGTCCATTGCGGCTTCTTGCTCGGCGGCGGTCTTACGTGGCAGGCGCGACATTTCTTCGGGCGAAGTGGTCACTGGCCCACAGCAGTCGTGGCAACCCGGAACACACTCGAACGAAGGAATCTGTCGGCGCAGCGCGCTGATTTTCTGACTGTTGCAACTCATCGAAACACGTACCGAACAACGAATAGGCGTGGATTCTGCCGCAAAAAGCCTGGATGAGACAGCTTCGCCCGACCGCTGTATCCTGCGTCAAATTTTCCAAACAGGGATGCTCCCTATGACCGCCAGCGCCCAGCACACCGCTTCCTACTATGCCGCCAGCCGCGTTGCACACCCCGACCACCCGGCATTAAAGGGCGAGATAAGCGCCGATGTGTGCGTGATTGGCGGCGGTTATTCCGGGCTTAATACCGCGTTGGAACTCGCCGAGCGCGGCTTCAGCGTGGTGTTGCTGGAGGCGCGCAAGATCGGCTGGGGCGCCAGCGGCCGCAATGGCGGCCAGTTGATTCGCGGCGTCGGCCATGGCCTCGACCAGTTTGCCAAAGTTATCGGCACCGACGGCGTACGCCAGATTAAGTTGATGGGCCTGGAAGCCGTAGAAATCGTGCGCGAGCGCGTCGAGCGCTATCAGATCCCTTGCGACCTGACGTGGGGCTATTGCGACCTGGCCAACAAACCCGGCGATATGGATGGCTTGGCCGAAGATGCCGAAGAACTCCGTAGCCTCGGCTATCGTCACCAAATACGCTTGCTGCAGGCCGACGAGATGAGCAGCGTGATCGGTTCCGAACGCTATGTGGGCGGCATGATCGACATGGGCTCCGGCCATTTGCACCCCTTGAACCTGGCCCTCGGCGAAGCCGCTGCCGCCCTGCAATTAGGCGTGAAGCTGTTCGAGCAGTCCGAGGTCACGCGTATCGACTACGGCCCCGAAGTCAATGTGCACACCGCCTTTGGCAACGTGCGCGCCAAAACCCTGGTGCTGGCCTGCAACGCCTACCTGAATGACCTGAACCCGCAGTTGAGCGGCAAAGTGCTACCCGCCGGCAGCTACATCATCGCCACCGAGCCGTTGAGCGAAGCCCAGGCCGCCAGCTTGTTGCCGCAGAACATGGCCGTGTGTGATCAGCGGGTCACTGTGGATTACTTCCGCTTGTCTGCCGACCGCCGCCTGTTGTTCGGCGGGGCCTGCCACTATTCCGGGCGTGATCCGCAGGATATTGGCGCCTACATGCGCCCGAAAATGCTCAAGGTGTTTCCACAACTGGCCGAGGTAAAGATCGACTACCAGTGGGGCGGCATGGTTGGCATCGGTGCCAACCGTTTGCCGCAGATTGGCCGCCTGGCCGACCAGCCCAATGTGTATTACGCCCAGGCCTACGCCGGCCATGGCCTGAATGCCACACACTTGGCGGGCAAGCTGCTGGCCGAAGCCATCAGCGGCCAACAGCAAGGCCGCTTCGACTTGTTCGCCAAAGTGCCGCACCTCACCTTTCCCGGCGGCAAACATCTGCGTTCGCCGCTGCTGGCGCTGGGCATGCTCTGGCACCGACTCAAAGAATGGCGGTAATCAGCCGCGCCAGAAGGCTTTCAAGCCTTCCTGGCGCGCTTGTTCGGCGCTCAGCCCGACATCGCGCAATTGCTCCGCGGTCAAGCCCAGCAAGGCTTTGCGCGTATGGTGGCGCCGCCAGAACAGATTCCAGCGGCGGCTAAACAGCGCCGACATCGCCCGCACCTGCCCCGCTTCCAGTTCTTGACCGTGTAATGCCAACCGCACATCGCTGATGCCGTTCATTTTCGCCGCCCTTATTCGCTTGTTGCCATGAGTGACCAGAATGAGCGCGCGGGCAAAACCATTACAGATCCAACATACCTATATTAAATCCATACAGACGCTGCCCATGGTCGGCTGAATCGTGTATTTTCCGCCTATCTGTACTGGTTCTTCAGGAGCTATCGCCATGACCCTCTACGTCAACCTCGCCGAATTATTGGGCACTCGCATCGAACAAGGGTTTTATCGCCCCGGTGATCGCTTGCCCTCTGTGCGGGCGTTGAGTGTGGAACACGGGGTCAGCCTGAGCACCGTGCAACAGGCTTATCGGTTGCTGGAAGACAACGGATTGGCGACGCCCAAGCCCAAGTCCGGCTATTTCGTGCCGGTCGGCCGTGAGCTGCCGGCGCTACCGGAAGTCGGCCGCCCGGCGCAGCGCCCGGTGGAGATCTCACAATGGGACCTGGTGCTGGAACTGATTCGCGCGGTGCCGCGCAAAGACGTCATACAGTTGGGCCGAGGCATGCCGGATGTATTGTCGCCGACCCTGAAACCCCTGTTGCGCAGCCTGGCGCGTGTCAGCCGTCGCCAGGATCTGCCGGGGCTGTATTACGACAACATCCTCGGCTGTATGGAGTTGCGTGAGCAAATTGCGCGACTGTCACTCGATTCGGGGTGCCAACTGACGGCCGACGACATTGTCATCACCACCGGCTGCCACGAGGCGCTTTCCGCCAGCATCCACGCGATTTGCGAGCCGGGCGATATTGTTGCCGTCGACTCGCCGAGCTTCCACGGCGCCATGCAAACCCTCAAGGGCCTGGGCATGAAGGCCCTGGAAATCCCCACCGACCCACTCACCGGTATCAGCCTGGAAGCGCTGGAGCTGGCCCTGGAACAGTGGCCGATCAAGGTCATCCAACTGACGCCCAACTGCAACAACCCGCTGGGCTACATCATGCCGGAGGCGCGCAAGCGTGCGCTGCTGACCCTGGCTCAGCGCTTTGACGTGGCGATTATCGAAGACGATGTGTACGGCGAATTGGCCTACAGCTACCCACGCCCGCGCACGATCAAATCCTTCGACGAAGACGGCCGGGTGCTGCTGTGCAGCTCGTTCTCGAAAACCCTGGCGCCCGGGCTGCGCATTGGCTGGGTAGCGCCGGGGCGTTACCTTGAGCGGGTGCTGCACATGAAATACATCAGCACCGGCTCCACGGCGACACAGCCGCAGATCGCCATCGCCGAGTTTCTTAAAAACGGCCACTTTGAACCGCATTTGCGGCGCATGCGTACCCAGTACCAGCGCAACCGTGACTTGATACTCGACTGGGTCAGCCGCTACTTCCCGGCAGGCACGCGTGCCAGCCGACCGCAGGGCAGTTTTATGCTGTGGGTCGAGTTGCCGGAGGGCTTCGACACCCTCAAGCTCAACCGCGTGCTGGTGGAACAAGGCGTACAAGTGGCGGTGGGCAGTATCTTTTCCGCCTCGGGCAAGTACCGTAATTGCCTGCGCATGAACTACGCCGCCAAGCCCAACGCACAGATCGAAGAGGCTGTGCGCAAGGTCGGCGCAGCGGCGATAAAGATGCTCGCCGAGGTTGCAGACTGACCTTTCCCCGGAATTCGCCGTCATATGCCGACAATCGCCCTGACCCGGAAGCAGCGCCCTTGATGATTCGACGGCTTTTACCGTTTTTCCTGTTGGCAGCACTGGCGCTGGGCGGCTGTGCGACGGTCGATGCACCGCGCATCCCCAGCGACGCGTTGCCCGCGTCGCACTCCTCGTTCGGCCGCTCGATTCAGGCGCAGGCGGCGCCGTATCAAGGGCGCTCGGGCTTTCGCTTGCTGCCCAACAGCAGCGAAGCGTTTATGGCCCGTGCCGAACTGATCCGCAACGCGCAAAGCAGCCTCGACTTGCAGTACTACATCGTCCACGACGGCATCAGCACGCGCATGCTCGTGGACGAACTGCTCAAGGCCGCTGACCGCGGCGTGCGTGTGCGCATCCTGCTGGACGACACCACCAGCGACGGCCTCGATCAGGTCATCGCCACCCTCGCCGCCCATCCCAACATCGAAATTCGCCTGTTCAACCCACTGCACTTGGGCCGCAGCACTGGCGCAACGCGGGCCATGGGCCGTTTGTTCAACCTGTCGCTGCAACACCGGCGCATGCACAACAAGCTGTGGTTGGCGGACAACAGCGTGGCCATTGTTGGCGGGCGCAACCTGGGCGACGAGTATTTCGACGCCGAGCCCAACCTGAACTTCACCGACATCGACATGCTCAGCGTAGGCCCGGTGGCCGAGCAGCTCGGGCACAGTTTTGATCAATACTGGAACAGTGCACTCAGCAAGCCTATCGACGACTTTGTCTCCAGCGCGCCGTCCAGAGGCGACCTCGCCGCTGCACGCGTGCGCCTGCAAACCTCACTGGCGCAAGCACGCCAGCAAAACCACGCCCTGTATAACCGCTTGCGCACCTACCAGACCCAACCACGCATGGGCACCTGGCGCCGCGAGCTGATCTGGGCCTGGAATCAAGCTCTGTGGGATGCACCGAGCAAGGTACTGGCCACCGCAGAGCCGGACCCGCGCCTGCTGCTGACCACCCAACTGGCGCCAGAGCTTGCAGGCGTTAACCATGAGCTGATCATGATTTCGGCGTACTTCGTCCCCGGCCAGCCTGGGCTTGTGTACCTCACCGGGCGTGCCGATGCGGGCGTGTCGGTAAGCTTGCTGACCAACTCCCTGGAAGCCACCGATGTGCCGGCCGTGCACGGTGGTTATGCGCCGTACCGCAAGGCGCTGTTGGAGCACGGGGTGAAGCTTTATGAATTGCGCCGCCAACCCGGCGACCCGAGCGCAGGCAGCGGCCCGCACCTGTTTCGTCGCGGCGCGTTGCACGGCTCGGATTCCAGCCTGCACAGCAAGGCGATGATTTTTGATCGGACGAAGTCGTTTATCGGCTCGTTCAACTTCGACCCGCGCTCGGTGTTATGGAACACCGAGGTCGGTGTGTTGGTGGACAGCCCGGAGTTGGCGGAACACGTGCGCAACCTGGCGCTGCAAGGCATGGCACCGGCCTTGAGCTACCAAGCGAAATTGCAGGACGGCCACGTGGTGTGGGTCACCGAGGACAACGGCCAACTGCACACGCTGAGCCGCGAACCGGGCAACTGGTGGCGCCGGTTCAACGCCTGGTTCGCCACCAGCGTCGGCCTGGAGCGCATGCTCTAGACCCGAATGCAAATCAACTGTGGGAGCCGGGCTTGCTCGCGATGGCATCAACTCGGTGTACCTGATGGTCCGAGGTGCCTGCATCGCGAGCAAGCCCGCTCCCACAAAAGCGCTGTTGATCGCGTTGATCCTGGGAGCTGCCTCCGTTAACCACGAAGGCTGCACAAAGGCTCGCTTCTACTGCGGGATGCTTACAGCTTGATCCAGGTCGACTTCAGCTCGGTGTATTTGTCGAACGCATGCAGCGACTTGTCGCGACCGTTACCCGACTGCTTGAAGCCACCAAACGGTGCCGTCATGTCGCCGCCATCGTATTGGTTGACCCACACGCTGCCAGCACGCAAGGCTTTGGCGGTCAGGTGCGCTTTGGAAATATCCGCCGTCCACACCGCTGCGGCCAGGCCGTATTGGGTGTCGTTGGCGATCTGGATCGCTTCCTCGGCGCTGTCGAAAGTGATCACCGACAAAACCGGGCCGAAGATCTCTTCCTGAGCGATTTTCATGGCATTGGTCACGCCGTCGAAAATCGTCGGCTCAACGTAAGTACCGCCGGTTTCTTCCAGCGTACGTTTACCGCCGGCAACCAGCTTGGCGCCATCGGCGTGGCCGGACTCGATGTACGAAAGCACGGTGTTCATCTGCTGGGTATCCACCAATGCACCAACGTTGGTCGCAGGGTCCAGCGGGTTACCCGGCTTCCAGCCCTTGAGTGCTTCAATCACCAACGGCAGGAATTTATCCTTGATCGACCGCTCCACCAGCAAGCGCGAACCTGCGGTGCAGACTTCACCCTGGTTGAAGGCGATGGCGCTGGCGGCGGATTCGGCCGCAGCTTGCAGGTCCGGCGCATCGGCGAACACGATGTTCGGGCTTTTGCCGCCGGCCTCCAGCCATACGCGCTTCATGTTCGACTCGCCGGAACGGATCAACAGTTGCTTGGCAATTTTGGTGGAGCCGGTGAACACCAGGGTGTCGACGTCCATGTGCACCGCCAGTGCATTGCCCACGGTGTGGCCGTAGCCCGGCAGCACGTTCAACACGCCTTTTGGAATACCGGCCTCAACGGCCAGGGCCGCGATGCGGATGGCAGTCAGCGGGGATTTTTCGGACGGTTTGAGAATCACCGAGTTACCCGTCGACAGCGCAGGGCCGAGCTTCCAGCACGCCATCATCAACGGGAAGTTCCACGGCACGATCGCGCCAACCACACCGACCGGTTCGCGCGTCACCAGGCCCAGTTGGTTGTGCGGCGTGGCCGCGACTTCGTCGTAGATCTTGTCGATGGCTTCGCCGCTCCAGGCCAGGGCGTTGGCAGCGGCTGGAATGTCGATGCCAAGGGAATCGCTGATCGGCTTGCCCATGTCGAGGGTTTCGAGCAGCGCCAGCTCTTGCGCGTTGGCGTTGAGCAGCGCGGCGAAACGGATCATGGTGGCCTTGCGCTTGGCCGGCGCCAGGCGCGACCACACGCCGGAATCAAACGTAGCGCGCGCATTTTCCACCGCGCGCTGAGCGTCGGCGGTGTCACAACTCGCAACGGTGGCCAGCAGGCGACCATCGACCGGGCTGATGCATTCGAACGTGTCACCGGAAACAGCGGCGGTGTATTCGCCGTTGATGTAGGCACGGCCTTCGATCTTCAGATCCTTGGCGCGTTGTTCCCAATCGGCACGGGTCAGGGTGGTCATGCGAGTGTCCTCCTCTCATTGAATACAAGGGCCGGGGATAACCCCGGCAGCCTTTAAAGAATGCTTGCCCGGCCAGCCTGCTGTTCGGCTCGAGGCACTTGCCACCCTAAACCAGCGGCTGGGGGTGTTTCAATATATTTGACATAACGCCCGTAAACGCCCTTGCGATGTTCATTTTAATAAACATAGACTTTGGGCTCTCCTACCGCAGGCCAGACGGGACACGCACATGAGCATCCAGGACATCGTCGACTTCAGCCAAGCCACCACCGCTCCCGAGCGCTACCGCCCTGCTGCCGAGAAAATCCTCAAGGGCGATCCCGAGCAAACGCTCTACAACCACTACAACAGCCCGTGCGGCCAGATGAGCGCCGGCGTTTGGGAAGGTGCGGTCGGGCAGTGGAAGGTCAATTACACCGAGCATGAGTATTGCGAGATTGTGCAGGGTGTTTCTGTACTGCGCGACGCCGAAGGCAACGCCAAGACCTTGCGCGCCGGCGACCGCTTCGTAATACCTGCCGGGTTCAGCGGCACTTGGGAGGTGCTGGAGGCATGCCGCAAGATCTACGTTGTGTTCGAAGAGAAAGCCTGACGAGCAGGCAAAAAAAAGCCCGAATCGTGAGAGACGGGCTTTTTTTCACAAGGAAGAAAACCAATTACTTGATTTTGCCTTCTTTGTAGATCACGTGCTTGCGAACGCGCGGGTCGAACATTTTCTTTTCGAGCTTGTCCGGGGTAGTACGCTTGTTCTTGTCGGTAGTGTAGAAGTGACCAGTACCGGCGCTAGAGATCATTCGAATCAATTCACGCATGATATAGCTCCTTAAATCTTGCCAGCGGCACGAATTTCGGCCAGCACGACAGTGATGCCACGCTTGTCGATGATGCGCATGCCTTTAGCAGATACGCGCAGACGGACAAAACGTTTCTCTTCTTCAACCCAGAAGCGGTGATGCTGCAGGTTTGGCAGGAAACGACGACGGGTTTTGTTATTTGCGTGGGAAATGTTATTCCCAGTCACCGGACCCTTACCGGTAACTTG
The DNA here is from genome assembly GCF_049199985.1 of Pseudomonas kitaguniensis. Lineage (NCBI taxonomy): Bacteria > Pseudomonadati > Pseudomonadota > Gammaproteobacteria > Pseudomonadales > Pseudomonadaceae > Pseudomonas > Pseudomonas kitaguniensis. The sequence continues at coordinate 84,613 of NZ_JBLZPT010000007.1, read as the reverse complement.
ACATACTCTCGACATGCCTCAGCCCTCTAAAACCACATGCCCAACCCGGCATGGGTTGGCCGCTTAATCTCTCAGTCATTTGGCGCCAGGCGCCGCGTTTCTTTAGGGTCTTACCGGCTACACCTACAAGCGAAGGAACCGGGCCCCTAGAAAAGAGCGCTGCTTTATACCAGAAAGACCCAAGTGCAACAACAGCCCGTAAGTTTTTACCGGCGTAAATCTTGGCGATAGACGCCTGAACCGTTGCCAGGAGGGGCCGCTGTAGCAGCCGACCACTCGTCGCACAGAATGATTTACAGCGCTCGCAGGCACCAGGAAGTGCACGGCGAAACGCGCTGAGGCGCCATCAAAACAGCATTTGAGGCAAAAGCACAGGCAAAAATGGGCTAGTCATTTATCCATCAGACCACTACGGTAGTCTTTTTCCAGACTGCACTTGCAGATGGGCCTTCGATTTGCAAAGGAAACCGAATATGCGTCTCGCTGCCCTACCGCTATTGCTAGCCCCACTGTTTATCGCGTTGCCGGCCTTTGCCGACACCCATTTGACCATTTGCACCGAGGCCAGCCCCGAAGGGTTCGACGTGGTGCAGTACAACTCGCTGACCACCACCAATGCCTCGGCCGACGTATTGATGAACCGCCTGGTGGACTACGATGCCGTCAGCGGCAAATTGGTACCCAGCCTGGCAGACAGCTGGGAAGTTTCGCCGGATGGCCTGACTTACACCTTCAAGCTGCACCCGGCGGTCAAGTTTCACCGTACCGACTACTTCACACCGAGCCGCACGCTCACCGCCGATGACGTGCGGTTCAGCTTTGAACGCATGCTCGACCCGGCCAACCCGTGGCACAAAATCGCCCAGAGCGGCTTCCCCCACGCCCAGTCGCTGCAACTGCCCACATTGATCAAGAAGATCGACGCGCTCGACCCGCTGACCGTGCGGTTCACCCTTGACCACGCAGACTCCACCTTCCTCGCCGCCTTGAGCATGGGCTTTGCTTCAATTTACCCGGCCGAATACGCCGACAAACTGCTCAAGGCCGGCACGCCAGACAAGCTCAACAGCCAGCCGATTGGCACCGGCCCGTTCGTTTTCGTACGTTTCCAAAAAGATGCGGTGGTGCGCTACAAAGCCAACCCGGACTACTTCGCCGGCAAACCCGCTGTGGATAACTTGCTGTTCGCAATTACCACAGACGCCAACGTGCGCCTGCAGAAGCTGCGCCGGGATGAGTGCCAGATCGCCCTGTCACCCAAGCCGCTTGACGTGAGTGAGGCCGAAAAAGACCCTGCGCTGAAGGTGGAAAAAACCGCCGCTTTCATGACTGCATTCGTCGCCATCAACAGCCAGCACCCGCCGCTGGACAAGCCCGAAGTGCGCCAGGCGATCAACCTGGCTTTCGACAAAAACAGCTACCTCAAGGCCGTATTTGAAGGCACCGCAGAAGCGGCCAATGGCGTTTACCCGCCCAATACCTGGAGCTACGCCAAAGACTTGCCGGGTTACCCACAGGACATCGCCAAAGCCAAAGCGCTGCTTGCACGCGCCGGGCTCAAGGACGGCTTCAAAACCACGATCTGGACTCGCCCAACGGGGAGCCTGCTGAACCCCAACCCGAACCTCGGCGCACAATTGTTGCAGGCGGACTTGGCCAAGGTCGGCATTCAGGCGCAGATCCGCGTGATCGAGTGGGGCGAGCTGATTCGTCGCGCCAAGGCCGGCGAGCATGACCTGCTGTTCATGGGCTGGGCGGGCGATAACGGCGACCCGGATAACTTCCTGACCCCGCAGTTCTCCTGCGCGGCAGTCAAATCCGGCACCAACTTCGCTCGCTACTGCGACCCTGCGCTGGACAAGCTGATCAGCGCCGGCAAAACCACCAGCGAGCAAGGCGTGCGCAGCAAGCTGTACCAACAGGCTCAGGCACAAATCCAACAACAGGCATTGTGGCTGCCGTTGGCGCACCCGACCGCGTTTGCCCTGACACGCAAAAATGTCGAGGGTTATCAGGTGAGCCCGTTCGGGCGCCAGGATTTCTCCAAAATCAGCATCAAGCGCTAAGCTGCAAGCTGCAAGCTGCAAGCCCCTTGAAGCTTGCCGCTTAAAGCTTGCTGCTGCTCCCCCTCCTACATCCACCCGTACTCGGCCATCGACAGCGGGTCACCGTCGCCCACGATGATGTGGTCGAGCACCCGCACATCCACCACTTCAAGGGCTTTTTGCAGCAGCCTGGTTAATTTTCGATCAGCGGCGCTGGGCTCTGCATTTCCCGAGGGATGGTTGTGGCACAGGATCAGCGCTGCCGCGTTGTACGCCAGGGCGCGCTTGACCACTTGCCTGGGGTAAACCACGGCGGTGTCGATGGTGCCCTGGAACAACGCCTCAAAGCCCAGAACCCGGTGCTTTGAGTCGAGAAACAAGCAGCCGAAAATTTCGTGGGGCTCATGGCGCAACAACGCCTTGAGGTAATCGCGCACGGCCAGCGGGCTTTCCAGCACCGAGTCATGGCGCAGGCCCTCGGCCATATGCCGTCGGGACATTTCCAACACCGCCTGCAACTGCGCAAACTTCGCCGGCCCCAAGCCCAAATGCTGGCTGAACAGTGTCTGGCTGGACTCCAACAGCGGCCGAAGGCCACCGAATTGCGCTAACACATGGCGCGCCAAGTCGACCGCGCTCATGCCGGACACCCCGGTACGCAGGAAAATCGCCAACAGCTCGGCATCCGACAGGCTCGCCGCGCCCAATTCCAAAAGCTTCTCCCGTGGACGTTCCGTCACAGGCCAATCGCGAATACTCATCCCGCCTCCGTGTGCGTGTGCGCCGCTGTTGCCTGGCGGTCGCTGTGTTATCTTAGGCCCTCTTTTTTGCCTGCGATTTCCCCTGGGGAGGGGGCATCGCAAGCGTCATTGAACTGGCATCACTGAACTGGAAAGGCAAACCAATGCAGCGTCTGTATCGGAAACGCATCGTTCTCGGCGTCGGCGGCGGCATTGCCGCCTACAAGAGCGCAGAGCTGGTTCGCAGGCTCCTCGACCAAGGCGCCGAAGTGCGCGTCGTCATGACCCGTGGTGGCAGTGAGTTCATCACCCCACTGACCATGCAGGCCTTGTCCGGCCACCCGGTTCACCTCGACCTTCTGGACCCGGCGGCCGAAGCTGCCATGGGCCATATCGAGCTGGCCAAATGGGCAGACCTGGTACTGATCGCCCCCGCCACCGCCGACCTGATCGCCCGCCTGGCGCAAGGCATCGCCGATGACCTGCTGACCACACTGGTGCTGGCAACCGATGCCACCGTCGCCATTGCGCCGGCCATGAACCAGGCCATGTGGCGCGACCCTGCCACCCAAGCCAACACCCAACTCCTGCAAAGCCGTGGCCTGCAAGTGTTCGGGCCGGCCTCCGGCAGCCAAGCCTGCGGCGATGTCGGCATGGGCCGTATGCTCGAAGCCACCGACCTGGCGTTGTGCGCCGCCGGTTGCTTCCAGCACCTGGCCCTCACCGGCAAGCACGTGCTGATCACTGCCGGCCCGACTCAGGAAAACATCGACCCGGTGCGCTACATCACCAACCATAGCTCAGGGAAAATGGGCTTTGCCTTGGCGGAAGCCGCGGTTGAGGCAGGCGCACGCGTCACCTTGATCACCGGCCCGGTGCATTTGCCGACCCCCGATCGGGTCACCCGAATCGACGTAGTCAGCGCCCGCGACATGCTGGCGGCCTGCGAGGCAGCGATTCCCTGCGACGTGTTTATCGCCTCGGCAGCGGTTGCGGACTACCGCCCGGAAGTCGTTGCCCCGCAAAAGCTAAAGAAAGACCCTACGAGCGGCGACGGCCTGCTCCTGCAAATGGTGCGCAACCCAGACATCCTGGCCACTATCGCCACCCGTGCGGACCGCCCGTTCAGTGTCGGCTTTGCCGCCGAGACCGAGCACCTGCTGGACTACGCCGCTCGCAAACTGAAAGACAAAAACCTCGACCTGATCGTTGCCAATGATGTCGCCAACCCGAGCATCGGCTTCAACAGCGAGGAAAACGCCTGCAGCGTGATCGACCGTCAGCTGCACGCCACCGTTTTCGCCCAGACCAGCAAGGGCAAAATTGCCCGCCAACTGATCTCATTTATCGCCCAACGGCTGAACCAGGTTTAATTTACATGCACGCTTTGCAAGCCAAGATCCTCGACCCCCGCATTGGTACCGAATTCCCGCTGCCGGCCTACGCCACTCCTGGCTCCGCCGGCCTGGACCTGCGCGCCATGCTCAAGCAGGACACCGTGCTTGAGCCAGGCCAAACCCTGCTGATTCCGACCGGCCTGTCGATCTACGTTGGCGACCCGGGCCTTGCCGCATTGATCCTGCCGCGCTCCGGGCTGGGCCACAAACACGGCATCGTGCTGGGCAACCTCGTCGGCCTGATCGACTCCGATTACCAGGGCGAGCTGATGGTGTCGTGCTGGAACCGTGGCCAAACAGCTTTCAACATCGCCGTGGGCGAGCGCATCGCCCAGCTGGTGCTGGTGCCGGTGGTGCAGGCGCAGTTCGAATTGGTGCAGGAGTTCGACGAAACTCAGCGCGGCGCGGGTGGTTTTGGGCATTCCGGCAGCCACTGACTAAGCTGAATCAGGCCGGGCAGCCTTGTCCGGCCCGATACGACCCCAGGGCATTTTCAGGATGAAGAATGCGCGAACCTAATCAGCGAGATTTTCCCATTGGAATCAGTGTATTACGTGATTCCAAAGGCAAGGCCAGCACGCCGATGGCACTTTTGCACCACGAACTCTCTGCCGAAAACGTCGTCATAACCTTCAGTTTGAGCCCGCCGGTCAGCCATATTCAGGCCAGCTTTACCCCCTTCAAATGGAGTTTCCCCCCGCGATGAGTACCGCAGCCCGAGTAGCCCCGACATTCCCCGACAGCATTTTTCGCGCTTACGACATTCGTGGTGTCGTGCCCAAAACCCTGACCGCCGAAACCGCTTACTGGATCGGCCGCGCGATTGGCTCCCAGAGCCTCGCCCAGGGCGAGCCCAACGTCTCGGTAGGCCGTGATGGCCGCTTGTCCGGCCCTGAGCTGGTCGAGCAACTGATTCAGGGCCTGGCCGACAGCGGCTGCCATGTCAGCGACGTCGGCCTGGTGCCGACGCCGGCGCTGTACTACGCAGCCAACGTACTGGCCGGCAAGTCCGGCGTGATGTTGACCGGCAGTCATAACCCGTCGGACTACAACGGCTTCAAAATCGTCATCGCCGGTGACACCTTGGCCAACGAACAAATCCAGGCGCTGCACACTCGCCTGAAGACCAACGACCTGACCACCGGCGCAGGCAGCATCACCAAGGTCGACATTCTTCAGCGCTACTCTGATGAAATCACCGGCGACGTGAAACTCGCGCGGCGCCTGAAAGTGGTGGTGGACTGCGGCAACGGCGCGGCCGGGGTGATTGCCCCGCAACTGCTTGAAGCCCTGAATTGCGAAGTGATCCCGCTGTTCTGCGACGTAGACGGCAACTTCCCCAACCACCACCCGGACCCAGGCAAGCCCGAGAACCTGGTAGACCTGATCGCCAAGGTCAAGGAAACCGGCGCTGACGTCGGCCTGGCCTTTGACGGCGACGGCGACCGCGTTGGCGTGGTAACCGAAACCGGCGAGATCGTGTTCCCGGACCGCCTGCTGATGCTGTTTGCGCGTGACGTGGTGGCACGCAACCCGGGCGCCGAAATCATTTTCGACGTTAAATGCACCCGCCGCCTGACCCCACTGATCAAGGAATACGGCGGTCGCCCACTAATGTGGAAGACTGGCCACTCGTTGATCAAAAAGAAAATGAAGGAAACCGGCGCGCTGTTGGCGGGTGAAATGAGCGGCCACGTGTTCTTCAAGGAGCGTTGGTTCGGCTTCGACGATGGCATTTACAGCGCCGCCCGCTTGCTGGAGATCCTCAGCAAAGAAAAATCTACCTGCGACGCGCTGTTTCAGACGTTTCCGAATGATATTTCTACGCCAGAGATCAATATCCATGTGACCGAGGAGAGCAAATTCAGCATCATTGACGCACTGCACGATGCGCAATGGGGCGAAGGCGCCAACCTGACCACCATTGATGGTGTGCGAGTCGATTACGCCAAAGGCTGGGGCCTGGTTCGCGCGTCCAACACCACACCGGTGCTGGTGCTGCGTTTCGAGGCGGATACCGAGGCTGAGTTGCAGCGCATCAAGGACGTGTTCCACGCCCAGTTGAAACGTGTTGCCCCTGATCTCCAATTACCGTTCTGATTTTTTACCGGAGCCCTGAATGACCCTCGAACGCGAAGCCGCTGCCAACACCGCCAAGGTCCTTTCCGAAGCGTTGCCCTATATTCGACGCTACGTCGGCAAGACGCTGGTGATCAAGTACGGCGGCAATGCGATGGAAAGCGACGAGCTGAAAACCGGCTTTGCCCGCGACATCGTGTTGATGAAAGCCGTCGGGATCAACCCGGTGGTGGTGCACGGTGGCGGCCCGCAAATCGGCGACCTGCTCAAGCGTTTGTCGATCGAGAGTCACTTCATCGATGGCATGCGCGTCACTGACGCGCAAACCATGGACGTGGTGGAGATGGTCCTCGGCGGCCAGGTCAACAAAGACATCGTTAACCTGATCAACCGTCATGGCGGCAGCGCCATCGGCCTGACCGGCAAGGACGCGGAGCTGATTCGCGCAAAAAAACTGACGGTCACCCGTCAGACGCCGGAAATGACCCAGCCGGAAATCATCGACATCGGCCAAGTGGGCGAAGTGACCGGTATCAACACCGACTTGCTCAACCTGCTGGTGAAAGGCGACTTTATTCCGGTGATCGCGCCGATCGGCGTGGGTGCCAACGGCGAGTCCTACAACATCAACGCCGACCTGGTGGCGGGCAAGGTGGCTGAAGCGCTGAAAGCTGAAAAGCTGATGCTGCTGACCAACATCGCAGGCCTGATGGACAAGGAAGGCAAGGTGTTGACCGGCTTGACCACCCAACAGGTGGATGAGTTGATCGCCGACGGCACCATCTACGGCGGCATGCTGCCGAAGATCCGTTGCGCGCTGGAAGCGGTGCAAGGCGGCGTGGGCAGCTCGCTGATCCTGGATGGCCGTGTGCCGAATGCGATTTTGCTGGAAATCTTCACCGATACGGGTGTGGGCACGCTGATCAGTAACCGCAAGCGGCCTTAAACGGCGAAAACATTGGTACGCAGTCCAAGTGTGGGAGCGGGCTTGCTCGCGAATGCGGAGTATCAGTCACTGGATATGTTTCTGAACCACCGCATTCGCGAGCAAGCCCGCTCCCACACAAGCCCGCTCCCACATGGGTTCGGTGTCAGACGCCGAATTGCTCGCGGTACGCCTTAACCGCCGGCAGATGCTGCTTGAGCTGCGGGTCATCTTCGAGGAACTGCAACACCTGGTTCAACGACACGATGCTCACCACCGGAATGCCGAAATCACGCTCCACTTCCTGGATCGCCGACAACTCACCGTTGCCGCGCTCTTGGCGGTTGAGTGCGATCAACACGCCGGCCGCTTTGGCGCCGTCCTGGGAAGCGATGATCTGCATCACCTCACGGATGGCAGTGCCGGCCGTGATCACGTCGTCGATAATCAGCACCTGGCCTTCAAGTGGCGCGCCAACCAGGCTGCCGCCTTCGCCATGCGCCTTGGCCTCTTTGCGGTTGAAACACCACGGCAGGTCTTGCCCGTGATGCTCGGCCAACGCCACAGCCGTAGTAGCCGCCAAAGGGATGCCCTTGTAGGCTGGACCGAACAGCACGTCGAAGGAAATACCGCTTTCAACGATGGCTGCCGCGTAGAAACGACCCAGCTGAGCCAGGGCCGAACCCGAGTTGAACAAGCCTGCATTGAAGAAGTACGGGCTGGTGCGCCCGGACTTCAGAGTGAACTCACCGAAGCGCAAAACGCCGCGATCGATGGCAAAACGAATGAAATCGCGTTGATACGCCTGCATGAAAAAAGCCTCAGATACCACGGATTTAGCTAATTAGGTAGACGGCGTGTATCATACACGCACGCGATTTTTGGGGCCATTTATGCGGATCATCAGTGTGAACGTCAATGGTATTCAGGCTGCAGTCGAGCGTGGTTTGCTCAGTTGGCTGCAAGCACAGAATGCCGACGTCATCTGCCTGCAGGACACCCGCGCCTCCGCCTTTGAACTGGACGACCCAGCCTTCCAACTGGATGGCTACTTCCTTTATGCCTGCGATGCCGAAGTGCCCACCCAAGGTGGCGTGGCTTTGTACTCGCGGTTGCAACCCAAGGCGGTCATCAGCGGCCTCGGCTTCGAGACAGCCGACCGCTACGGGCGCTACCTGCAAGCCGATTTCGATAAGGTCAGCATCGCGACCTTGCTGCTTCCTTCGGGGCAGAACGGCGATGAAGACTTGAACCAGAAGTTCAAGCTAATGGACGATTTCGCCCGTTATCTGGATAAACAGCGGCGCAAACGTCGCGAGTACATCTATTGTGGCTCGCTCTACGTGGCGCAACAGAAGCTGGATATCAAGAACTGGCGCGACAGCCAGCAATCCCCGGGCTTCCTGGCGCCGGAACGGGCCTGGATGGACGAGATTGTCGGCAACATGGGTTATGTAGACGCCCTGCGCGAAGTCAGCCGTGAAGGCGACCAGTACAGCTGGTGGCCGGATAACGAACAGGCCGAGATGCTCAACCTGGGCTGGCGTTTCGATTACCAGTTGCTGACGCCGGGCCTGCGCCGCTTTGTTCGCGCCGCACGCCTGCCGCGTCAGCCGCGCTTCTCGCAGCACGCGCCGCTGATCGTGGACTACGACTGGACATTGACCATCTGAGGTCTTTAACCAGGCACAAAAAAACCGACATCGCTGTCGGTTTTTTTGTGGGCGCTGGATTACTTGATCAGGCGCCAGACCCACGGATAGCGATAAGCGATGCCGTTGTTGGCCTTGATGCCCGCAATGATCGTCAGCACCAGCGCCACGACCACCAGGATCAACATCAACAGAAAGCCGATCACCACGAACCCCAGCACCATGCAAACCAGCCAGGCGATGGCCACGGTGATCTGAAAATTCAGCGCTTCCTTGCCCTGATCATCGATAAGCGGGTCCATGTCCTTTTTGATTTGCCACAGGATCAGCGGCCCCAACAAGCTGCCGAAGGGGAATACCAACCCCAGAAACCCCGCAAAGTGACACAACATCGCCCACTGACGTACTTCCTTGGACGGTGCTGGAACCGGTAATGGGCTGTCACTCATGGCGCTTCTCCTTGAAGCCTGTTCAGTCAGCCAGTGCGGCGTTCTGCAGTTCGAAAATTTCGGTCATGCCCTTCTGGGCCAGGGCCAACATGGCGTTCAGGTCGGCAGGCTGGAATGGCGCGCCTTCGGCGGTGCCCTGCACTTCGATGAAACCACCGGTGTTGGTCATCACTACGTTCAGGTCGGTCTCGGCAGCCGAGTCTTCCAGGTAGTCGAGGTCGAGCACTGGCTCGCCCTGGTACATGCCGACCGACACCGCAGCGATCATTTGCTTGAGCGGGTCACCGCCTTTCAGGCCGCCACGCTTCTTGATCACTTTCAGCGCGTCAATCAGGGCCACCATGGCGCCGGTGATGGAGGCGGTGCGGGTGCCGCCGTCAGCCTGGATAACGTCGCAATCGACGTACAGGGTCACGTCGCCCAGCTTGGACATGTCCAATGCTGCGCGCAGCGAACGGCCGATCAAACGCTGGATTTCGAGGGTGCGGCCGCCTTGCTTGCCACGGCTGGCTTCACGCTGGTTACGCTCGCCAGTGGCGCGCGGCAGCATACCGTACTCGGCCGTCAACCAACCCTGGCCCTGGCCTTTGAGAAAACGCGGCACGCCGTTTTCAACGCTGACGGTGCAGATAACCTTGGTATCGCCAAACTCGACCAGTACAGATCCCTCGGCGTGTTTGGTGTAGTTGCGGGTGATGCGGATCGAGCGGAGCTGATCGGCAGCGCGACCACTTGGACGTTTCATAGGGGATACCTGTACGGAGGACAAAAACTGCCGAACATTATAGAGCCGCGAACCGTTTCGGGGCACTTCTAAAAATTCGGTTACGAATTCGGCCCGGCGCCATTGTTTGGGCGCGCTCGCCGCACTGCGCTACAATCCTGCGCCTTCGCAGCCTGTCGGCTTCAATTTACTCATCAGCCCGCATTGGCGGGCTGCATCGCGAGGTACTTCCATGGTGCACAGCATGACCGCCTTCGCCCGCGTCGAAAAAGCCGGCGCCCAAGGCACCTTGAGCTGGGAGTTGCGCTCGGTCAACAGCCGTTACCTGGAGCCGCACCTGCGCTTGCCAGAGTCGTTCCGCGACCTCGAAGGCGCCGTGCGTGAAGCGCTGCGCCAGGGCATCTCGCGTGGCAAGCTGGAATGCACGCTGCGCTTTACCGAGGAAACCACCGGCAAACCGCTGCAGGTGGACCGCGACCGCGCCGCGCAACTGGTCGCCGCCGCCGAAACCATCGCCGGCCTGATCAAGCAGCCTGCCGCGCTGAACCCGCTTGAAGTGCTGGCCTGGCCCGGCGTACTGGTGGCCGACGCCAGCGACCCGCAAGCCCTCAATGCCGAAGCCCTCGCCCTGTTCACTCAGGGTTTGAAGGAACTCAAGGCCGGCCGCGAGCGCGAAGGCGCCGAACTGGCCCGCCTGATCAGCGAACGCCTGACCTCAATCGAAGAAGACGTAGTGACCCTGCGCGAACTGGTGCCGCAAATGCTCGCGACCCAACGCCAGAAAGTTCTCGACCGTTTTACCGACATGAAGGCCGACCTTGACCCGGTGCGCCTGGAGCAGGAAATGGTGCTGCTGGCGCAAAAGAGTGATGTCGCAGAAGAACTCGACCGCCTCAGCACGCATATTCTTGAAGTGCGCCGCGTGCTCAAGTCCGGCGGCGCCGCCGGTCGGCGCCTGGACTTCCTGATGCAGGAACTCAACCGCGAAGCCAATACACTCGGCTCCAAAGCCTTTGACCCGCGCAGCACCACGGCAGCGGTCAACCTTAAAGTGTTGATCGAACAGATGCGCGAACAAGTACAGAATATTGAGTAAGGCACCTTCCATGACCCACAGCACCGGCACCCTATACATCATTTCTGCCCCTTCGGGCGCGGGCAAGAGCAGCCTGGTCAAAGCCTTGACCGACGCTGACGAACACATCCGCATTTCGGTCTCGCACACCACTCGCGCCATGCGCCCGGGCGAGGTGGACGGTGTGCACTACCATTTCGTCGAGCGCACCGAGTTCGTCAAAATGATCGAGCACGGTGACTTCCTGGAGCGCGCCGAAGTATTCGGCAACCTCTACGGCACCTCGCAAAGCCACCTGCAGCAAACGCTGGACGAAGGCCACGACCTGATTCTGGAAATTGACTGGCAGGGCGCCGAGCAAGTGCGCCAGCTGATGCCCAAGGCGCGCTCGATCTTCATTCTGCCGCCATCGCTGGAAGCTTTGCACCAGCGCCTGACCAACCGTGGCCAGGACAGCGACGAGATCATCGAAGGCCGCATGCGTGAAGCCGTCAGCGAAATGAGCCACTACGTCGACTACGACTACCTGATCATCAACGACGATTTTGCCCATGCGCTGGATGATTTAAAGGCAATTTTCCGTACCAATCAGCTCCAGCAAAAGCGTCAACAGCAGCGTTTCGGCAAATTACTGGCTGAATTGCTCGGTTGATTGGCGCTTCCCAAAACCGCTGCAAGGGCTTTACATTGGCACTTGTAGCGGTTTTGCGAATGCCTGCCAAAAATCAGCGCTTCCCTAAACGCTGGTGATTTTTTAAACTGTTTAGTCCGCTCGCCCAACCGGGCAGCGCGCATCTTGCATTCGCTCCGAGGAATACCATGGCCCGCGTAACCGTTGAAGACTGCCTAGAACACGTGGATAACCGCTTTGAGCTGGTCATGCTCTCTACCAAGCGTGCCCGTCAATTGGCCACTGGCGGCAAAGAGCCGCTGGTCCAGTGGGAAAACGACAAGCCTACCGTGGTAGCGCTGCGTGAAATCGCTGAAGGCCTGATGAGCTACGAGTTCATCGCCAACGCCGAAATCGTTGAAGACGAACCGCTGTTTGCAGCGTTCGAGGACGAGTCCAACGAGGCCGTCTAAGCCTATGCCTGGTCGACGTAGCACGGCGCAGTGTCAACGCCCGCGGCAGGAGTTAATACTTTGCCGAGCATAGACGCCCTCGCCGATCGCTTATCGACCTACCTCGGCACAGACCAGGTCAACCTGGTCCGCCGAGCGTATTTCTACGCCGAACAAGCCCACGACGGCCAACGCCGCCGCAGTGGCGAGGCGTATGTCACGCATCCTCTTGCCGTGGCAAATATTCTTGCCGACATGCACATGGACCATCAAAGCCTGATGGCCGCGATGCTGCATGACGTGATCGAAGACACCGGCATTGCCAAGGAAGCGCTCAGTGCGCAATTTGGCGAAACCGTGGCCGAACTGGTCGACGGGGTCAGCAAACTGACCCAGATGAACTTCGAGACCAAGGCCGAAGCCCAGGCGGAAAACTTCCAGAAAATGGCCATGGCCATGGCCCGAGACATTCGGGTGATTCTGGTCAAGCTGGCCGACCGACTGCACAACATGCGCACGCTGGAAGTGCTGTCCGGCGAAAAACGCCGGCGCATCGCCAAGGAAACCCTGGAAATCTACGCGCCCATCGCCAACCGGCTGGGCATGCACGCCATTCGTATTGAATTCGAAGACCTCGGCTTCAAGGCCATGCATCCGATGCGCTCGGCGCGCATCTATCAGGCGGTCAAGCGCGCACGTGGCAACCGCAAGGAAATCGTCAACAAAATCGAAGAGTCGCTGAGCCACTGCCTGGCGATCGACGAAATTGAAGGCGAAGTCAGCGGCCGGCAGAAACACATTTACGGCATCTACAAAAAGATGCGCGGCAAGCGCCGGGCCTTCAACGAGATCATGGACGTGTACGCGTTCCGCATCATCGTCGACAAGGTTGATACCTGTTACCGCGTACTTGGCGCTGTACATAATTTGTACAAACCCCTGCCCGGCCGCTTCAAAGACTACATCGCAATTCCCAAGGCCAACGGCTATCAATCGCTGCATACCACGCTGTTCGGTATGCATGGCGTGCCGATCGAGATTCAGATCCGCACGCGCGAAATGGAAGAGATGGCCAATAACGGCATCGCCGCGCATTGGCTGTACAAATCCAGCGGTGACGAACAGCCGAAAGGCACGCATGCCCGCGCTCGCCAATGGGTCAAAGGCGTGCTCGAGATGCAGCAGCGGGCCGGCAACTCCCTGGAATTTATCGAAAGCGTGAAGATCGACCTGTTCCCGGACGAGGTCTACGTGTTCACGCCCAAAGGCCGCATCATGGAGCTGCCAAAAGGCTCCACGGCGGTCGACTTTGCCTACGCGGTGCACACCGACGTGGGTAACAGTTGCATCGCCTGCCGCATCAACCGGCGTCTCGCGCCGCTGTCCGAACCTCTGCAAAGCGGCTCCACGGTCGAGATCGTCAGCGCACCGGGCGCGCGCCCCAACCCGGCCTGGCTGAACTTTGTGGTCACCGGCAAGGCGCGCACGCATATCCGTCACGCGCTGAAACTTCAACGCCGCTCCGAATCCATCAGCCTCGGCGAACGCCTGCTGAACAAGGTACTCAACGGTTTCGACAGCGCGCTGGAAAAAATCCCGACTGAGCGCGTGCAAGCGATGCTCCACGAGTATCGTCAGGAAACCATCGAAGACCTGCTGGAAGATATTGGCCTGGGCAACCGCATGGCGTACGTGGTGGCGCGCCGGCTGCTCGGCGAAGGCGAACAACTGCCAAGCCCCGAAGGCCCGTTGGCGATTCGCGGCACCGAAGGCCTGGTACTCAGCTACGCCAAGTGCTGTACGCCGATACCGGGTGACCCGATTGTCGGCCACTTGTCAGCGGGCAAAGGCATGGTCGTGCACTTGGACAACTGCCGCAATATCACCGAAATCCGCCACAACCCCGAGAAATGCATTCAGCTGTCGTGGGCCAAGGATGTGACCGGCGAGTTCAACGTCGAGCTGCGGGTGGAGCTGGAACACCAGCGCGGCCTGATCGCCTTGCTGGCCAGCAGCGTCAACGCGGCCGACGGCAACATCGAGAAAATCAGCATGGACGAGCGCGATGGCCGCATCAGCGTGGTCCAGCTGGTTGTCAGCGTGCACGACCGCGTGCACCTGGCCCGCGTGATCAAGAAGCTGCGCGCGTTGACCGGGGTCATCCGCATCACCCGCATGCGTGCATAACCCACTCATTACAAGGAGTCATACATGACCAAGACCGTTATCACCAGCGACAAGGCCCCAGCCGCTATCGGTACGTATTCCCAGGCCATCAAGGCGGGCAACACCGTGTACATGTCCGGGCAGATCCCGCTGGACCCAAAAACCATGGAACTGGTTGAAGGCTTTGAAGCACAAACTGTACAAGTCTTCGAAAACCTCAAGTCGGTTGCCGAAGCCGCCGGCGGTTCGTTCAAGGACATCGTCAAGCTGAACATCTTCCTCACCGACCTGAGCCATTTCGCCAAGGTTAACGAGATCATGGGCAAGTACTTCGAACAGCCGTACCCAGCCCGCGCCGCCATTGGCGTTGCTGCCCTGCCAAAGGGTGCGCAGGTTGAGATGGATGCGATTCTGGTCATCGAGTAAAACACCCGGCGCAGCCTTCACAGGCTGCGCCGACTTCGTTTCAGAAGGATTTCGTCATGCGCAAAGCGCTTATAGCCTTGTCAACGCTGGCCCTGGTGCTCGGCGGCTGCGCCAGCAACCCCGCCGACCTGGACGTGAGCGGAACCTGGGTCAACCAGGCCGCCATCAATGCGGCAGCCAAGGGCGGCCCTTTGCGTGAAGCCCTGCAAACCTTCGGCCCCAACCTTGAGTGGCAGATCAACCCCAAGGCTGCGCAGGCGCGCTACTACAACGGTTTTGAAGTAGCCGAAGGCAAGTTGCTCGGCGAGAAGTCCGGCGCCTGGAGCGTCGAGTTTTACGGCAGCTCCGCCACCGAACTCAAGCGCAAAGGCAAACAACTGTTGCAGTCGGCGAATGACAATGAGCCTGAGCAACTGTTCGCCCGCGCCAAAGACCCGGCCCCGGAAGGCGCGCCATTGGGCGCCAACTTCGAGCGGGCGCTGTATGCGGCCTATATGGGCGGCGATTGGAAGATTACCGATGGCAACGGTGACGGCGCCACGGTGCAGTTTCAGCCCGACGGCAAGGTTGCCGGCTTGCCGGGCGTCGATCGCTACTCGCTGTGCCTTGCGGGCGACTGCGCCTCAATGAGCGGCGGCTATGACAGCATCTGGCTGCAGCTGAACGGCCAGGGCAACCCGTGGATCTTCGCCCGCAAAGGCAAGCAACTGGAAATCTTCCAGGCGGTGAATACTGCGCAAGCGGATGAAGGCCCCCAGTTCACACCCGGCCCTCGCCAGTGGTTGCTGGAAAAACAGTGATACAAAGCAAAGGAGCCTACAGGCTCCTTTTTCTTTAGTCTGCGCCATGGTTTTTCGCCCTTGAGAGCTGGCCCATGCGCTTGTTTTTAACCCTCGGTTTATTGCTGCTGGCCGGCTGTACCCACCCGCCGCAGACGCCCGACATCAACGGTCTCTGGATCAATCAGGCGCTCATTGATGAAGCCGCACAAGGTCGGCCACTGAACACCAGCGGCGCCAACCTGGAGTGGAGCATCAACACTCGCACCGGCAAGGCGCAAATGAGCAACGCCTTCGAACTGGGCGAAGGTCAATTGCGGCAAACGTCCCCGACAGCCTGGACCGTTGATTACAACGGCTACGGCACGGATACGCTGCGCGTTAACGGCGAGCGGTTAGTGCAACTCGCAACGGATCACAACCCGCAGCAGGTGTTCAGCCGCCCGGCGAATGCCGCCAGAACAGGCGAACGGCAAAGCGACACGTTCAGGCACGCGCTATACGCGGCCTACATGGCCGGCCCATGGAAAATCATTGAAGGCCCTGGTACGGGCGACACCGTAATATTCGCGGCGGATGGCGGTGTGTCGGGCTTTCCCCGGTACGACCAGTACGAACTATGCCTGGGTGGAGACTGCAGCTCTCAAGGCGCAGGCAATGACACTCTCTCTTTATACAAAGGCAATAAGGCTGACGGATGGATTTTCGTCCGTCGGGGACAGCGGCTTGACCTTTTCCATCAGATCAACCTGTCGCGGCCGGATGAAATTCCCGAGCTGACTCCCGGCCCACGCCAGTGGGTGCTGGAAAAACAGTGATAAAAAGGAGCCCGTGGGCTCCTTTTCATTCAGCACTTACCTTCGAGGATAGCCGCATAGCCTTCGCGGTAGCTTGGGTAAGTCGGCACCCAGCCCAGCGCCTTGGCCCGCGCATTGCTGCATTGCTTGCTGCCCGCACGGCGCACGGTGGCTTCCTCGGCCCACTCGGTCACACCCAAGTAGTCGCGCAACCAAGCCACCACGTCCGCCAATGGGGCAGGTGCATCGTCGACGCCGATGTAGACCTTATCCAGCGAACCGCCCTGCTCCACACGCCGCAGCAAAAAGGCCAGCAAGCCCGCTGCGTCATCCGCGTGAATCCGGTTGCCATATAAAGGTGGGTCAATTGCCACGCGATAGCCTTGGCGCACTTGGGTCAACAGCCATTCGCGGCCAGGGCCGTAGATCCCGGTCAAACGCACGATGCTCGCGGGGATACCGCTGTTGAGCGCCACTTGCTCAGCTTGGAGCATCACTTGGCCGGAATATCCGGTGGCTTGGGTCTCGGACGTTTCGTCGACCCACTCGCCATTCTGTTGGCCGTACACACTGCTGCTGGAGACAAACAGCAAGTGCTTCGGGTGTTGGCCGTAGTCGCCCAGCCACTCCAACACATGCTGCAACCCTTGCACGTAAGCCGCGCGATACCCGGCCTCATCGTGGTCGGTGGCGGCAGCGCAATACACCACGTAGTCCACCCCGCCGATCGGCCAGGTGCCAGGGCAATCTTTGTTGAACAGGTCGCCGGCGATGCCGATCACGCCATCGGGCAGGCGCGAAATGTCTCGCCGCAGCCCGTAAACCTCCCAGCCTGAGGCCAGCAATTGGCTAGCCAGCCGACTACCCACATCACCGCAACCTGCAATCACAACAGAAGGCGCAGACATCACAAAACTCCATTCTCAAAGGCCTAGATTAGCCTTCACCGATGACTTGGGGCCAGAAAAACGACAAATAAAGTTACTGTATTACTTCTGTTAACAAGAATTACTTGCAATAATGACCGCCCATTTGTCCTCGACCTCATCAGGTCTGGCAGGACGATCACTCATTCTTTTCTCTTAGGTCCGGCCAGCATGACACGTCATACAAACCCCGCTTCGCCAACCAAGCTTCACAGCCCATCCCGCGCCTGGCGTGCGATTGCTGCGATGCTGTTCAGCGTATTGCTGGCATCGACCGCCGCATTCGCTGACGCTGCTGCCCCAGCCGCTCCGGCCGCTGCCGAGCAGACTACAGCCACCCCGGCTGCACCCGCCGCGGCGCCAGCCGCCACCGACCCGGCGCAGGCCGCCGGCCCGGCCGTTGCCGACGAGTCCGGGGCTGTACTGGAAGAAGACAACACGCTGGGCATGGCCCATGACCTGTCGCCGTGGGGCATGTACCAGAATGCTGACGTGGTGGTGAAAGCCGTGATGATCGGCCTGGCCATTGCCTCGATCATTACCTGGACCATCTGGATCGCCAAGGGCTTCGAGCTGCTGGGCGCCAAGCGTCGTCTGCGCACTGAAATCGTCCACCTGAAAAAAGCCACCACCCTCAAGGAAGCCAGCGACACCGCGACCAAAAAGGGCACCCTGGCCCACACGCTGGTGCAGGACGCGCTGGAAGAAATGCGCCTGTCGGCCAACGCCCGCGAAAAAGAAGGCATCAAGGAGCGCGTGGCCTTCCGCCTGGAGCGCCTGGTGGCCGCCTGCGGACGTAACATGAGCAGCGGCACCGGCGTGCTGGCTACCATTGGCTCTACCGCGCCGTTCGTCGGCCTGTTCGGCACCGTGTGGGGCATCATGAACAGCTTCATCGGTATCGCCAAAACCCAGACAACCAACCTCGCCGTGGTTGCCCCCGGCATCGCCGAAGCATTGCTGGCAACCGCCCTCGGCTTGGTTGCGGCGATTCCTGCGGTGGTGATCTACAACGTCTTCGCCCGTTCGATTGCCGGCTACAAGGCCCAGGTATCGGACGCGTCGGCAGAAGTCCTGCTGCTGGTCAGCCGCGACCTCGATCACCTGCCTACCGAGCGCAGCTCGCAACCGCACATGGTGAAAGTGGGGTAATCGGCCATGGGCCTGCATTTGAATCAAGGCGACGATGAACTCGTCGAGAACCACGAAATCAACGTCACTCCCTTTATCGACGTGATGCTGGTGCTGCTGATCATCTTTATGGTGGCGGCGCCGTTGGCGACCGTGGACATCAAGGTCGACCTGCCCGCGTCCAGCGCCAAGCCTGCACCGCGGCCGGAGAAACCGATTTTCCTCAGCGTCAAGGCGGACCAACGCCTGTTCCTGGGCGAAGAAGAAGTCAAAGCTGAAACCCTGGGCCCGGTGCTCGACGCCAAGACCCTAGGCAAGAAAGACACGACCATCTTCTTCCAGGCCGACAAGGGCGTGGACTACGGCGACCTGATGAGTGTGATGGATGCCCTGCGCGCGGCCGGCTACCTCAAGGTAGGCCTGGTTGGGCTTGAGACGGCAGCCAAGAAATGATCACGACGCGCCACAAACTGACGCGTTATGGCACCAGCCTTGCCGTCGTGCTGGGCGTGCATGCCGTCGCGATTATCATCGCGCTCCAATGGTCCGCGCCGCGCCCGGTGACGTTGCCGCCCGCCGCTATGGTCATCGACCTGGCGCCGATGCCGGCGCCGCCACCTCCGGCACCGCCCAAGGTGGTCACGCCGCCGCAGCCGCCTGCACCGGTAGAAGAGTTGCCGTTGCCGAAACTGGCCGAGGCGCCCAAGCCGACAATCCAGGTGCCCGAGGCGCCCAAGCCGACAATCCAGGTGCCCAAGCCGGTCAAACCCAAGCCCAAACCTCAGCCGCCCAAGCCTGTGGAGAAAAAGCCCGAGCCGCCCAAGGAAAAACCTTCCGAGGAGCCACCGAGCGAAACGCCACCGACCAAAACGCCTGCGGAAAAATCTGCCCAGCCGGTTCCTGGCCCATCGCCACAGCAATTGGCCGCCAAGGCTTCCTGGCAAGGCGAGCTACTGGCGCACTTGCAGAAATACAAGAAGTACCCGCCAAGCGCCCAGCGCAGTGGCAAGGAAGGCTTGAACCGCCTGCGTTTTGTGGTGGACGGCGAAGGCAACGTGCTGTCCTACGAATTGGTCGGTCGCTCCGGCAATGCCGACCTGGACCGCGCAACCCTGGACATGATCCGTCGCGCCCAGCCACTGCCCAAGCCTCCGGCCGACATGCTGACCGGCGGCAGCGTCGAAATCGTCGCGCCGTTCGTTTACAACATCCAGAAGCCTCGCCGGTAGCATGTGGGAGGGGGCTTGCTCCCTCCCACATTGGATTTGATTGCCTCAAAAAATCACACTCCCCGCTCAATCCACAGCAAAGTTCTGATAACGTGCGTCTATCGATTGCAGCCGGTATGCTTGGCCCGCAACCTCATGGACGCCCGCTATGACTCTTACAGAATTACGCTACATCGTGACCCTCGCCCAAGAACAGCACTTCGGCCACGCGGCCGAGCGTTGCCACGTCAGCCAGCCGACGCTGTCGGTGGGTGTGAAAAAGCTTGAAGACGAACTCGGTGTGCTGATTTTCGAGCGCAGCAAGAGCGCCGTGCGCCTCACGCCGGTAGGCGAAGGTATTGTTGCGCAGGCCCAAAAGGTCCTGGAACAAGCGCAAAGCATTCGCGAGCTGGCCCAAGCCGGCAAAAACCAGCTGACCGCACCGCTGAAGGTCGGCGCCATCTACACCGTTGGCCCGTATTTGTTCCCGCACCTGATTCCGCAACTGCACCGCGTCGCGCCGCAGATGCCGCTGTACATCGAAGAAAACTTCACTCACGTACTGCGCGACAAACTGCGCAACGGTGAGCTGGACGCGGTGATCATCGCGCTGCCGTTCCAGGAGGCGGACGTGTTGACCCTGCCGCTCTATGACGAGCCGTTTTACGTGCTGATGCCAGCCTCCCACCCGTGGACGCAAAAAGACACCATCGACGCCGCCTTGCTCAACGACAAGAGCCTGCTGCTGCTCGGCGAAGGTCACTGTTTCCGCGACCAGGTACTGGAAGCCTGCCCGACGCTGACCAAGGGTAATGACGGCGCCAAACACACCACCGTCGAATCCAGCTCTCTGGAAACCATTCGCCACATGGTGGCGTCCGGCCTGGGTATTTCGATTCTGCCGCTGTCGGCGGTGGACAGCCATCACTATGCCCCGGGCGTGATCGCCGTGCGCCCACTGACGCCGCCGGTGCCGTTCCGCACCGTGGCGATTGCCTGGCGTGCGAGTTTCCCGCGGCCGAAAGCCATTGAGATCCTCGCCGACTCGATCCGCCTGTGCTCGGTGGCCAAACCGCCTGCCGCGAGCTAAGTGCCTGTATGACTGAGCGACTGTAATGACCGAGTTGTCGCAGGTGTCGGTGACCGCACTCAAGGGTGTCGGCGAAGCCATGGCCGAAAAGCTCGCCAAGGTGGGCCTGGAGAACCTCCAGGACGTGCTGTTCCACCTGCCCCTGCGCTATCAGGACCGCACGCGTGTGGTGCCCATCGGCCACTTGCGGCCTGGGCAAGATGCGGTGGTTGAAGGCACCGTCAGTGGTGCCGACGTGGTGATGGGCAAGCGCCGCAGTTTGGTCGTGCGCCTGCAGGACGGCACCGGCGGCTTGAGCCTGCGCTTCTACCATTTCAGCAACGCGCAGAAGGACGGCCTTAAGCGCGGCACCCGCGTGCGCTGCTACGGTGAAGCGCGGCCGGGTGCCTCGGGGCTTGAAATCTACCACCCGGAATACCGCGCCATTACCGGCGACGAGCCGCCGCCGGTGGACACCACGCTCACGCCGATCTACCCGCTGACCGAAGGCCTGACCCAACAACGCTTGCGCCAGCTGTGCATGCAGACCCTGGCCATGCTCGGCCCAAAAAGCCTGCCCGACTGGCTGCCACTGGAGCTGGCGCGCGACTACCAACTGGCGCCACTGGACGATGCGATTCGCTACTTGCATCACCCACCCGCCGACGCCGATGTCGACGAGCTGGCCTTGGGGCACCACTGGGCTCAACACCGCCTGGCCTTTGAAGAACTGCTGACCCATCAGCTGTCCCAACAGCGCCTGCGCGAGAGCATGCGCTCGCTGCGCGCGCCAGCAATGCCCAAGGCCAAGCGCCTGCCTGCGCAATACCTGGCTAACCTCGGGTTTGCGCCGACGGGCGCGCAAGTGCGCGTCGGCAATGAAATCGCCTACGACCTGAGCCAGCACGAACCCATGCTGCGGCTGATTCAGGGCGACGTGGGCGCGGGTAAAACCGTAGTCGCCGCCCTCGCCGCCTTGCAGGCTCTGGAAGCCGGTTACCAAGTGGCGCTGATGGCACCTACCGAGATTCTCGCCGAGCAACATTTCATCACCTTCAAGCGCTGGCTCGAACCGCTGGGCCTGGAAGTGGCGTGGCTGGCGGGTAAGCTCAAGGGCAAGGTTCGCGCGTCGGCACTCGAGCAGATCGCGGGCGGCGCACCGATGGTGGTGGGCACCCACGCGCTGTTTCAGGAAGAAGTGAAGTTCAAGAACCTGGCCTTGGTGATTATCGACGAACAACACCGCTTCGGCGTGCAACAGCGCCTGGCACTGCGCCAGAAAGGTGTGGGCGGCCGCATGAACCCGCACCAGTTGATCATGACCGCCACACCGATTCCGCGCACCCTGGCGATGAGCGCCTACGCCGACCTCGACACCTCGATCCTCGATGAGCTGCCGCCTGGGCGTACGCCGGTCAACACTGTGCTGGTGACCGACAGCCGGCGCGTGGAAGTGATCGAACGCGTGCGTGGCGCGTGTGCCGAAGGCCGCCAGGCGTACTGGGTATGCACGCTGATTGAAGAGTCCGAAGAGCTGACCTGCCAAGCCGCAGAGACCACTTACGAAGACCTCACCAGTGCCTTGGGCGAGCTCAAGGTTGGGCTGATTCATGGGCGCATGAAGCCTGCAGAAAAAGCCGCGGTGATGGCCGAATTCAAAGCCGGTAACCTGCAATTGCTGGTGGCCACCACGGTGATCGAAGTCGGTGTGGATGTGCCCAACGCCAGCTTGATGATCATCGAAAACCCCGAGCGCCTGGGCCTCGCCCAACTGCACCAACTACGCGGCCGCGTTGGCCGGGGCAGCGCCGCCAGCCACTGCGTGCTGCTCTACCACCCGCCGCTGTCACAGATCGGGCGCCAACGTTTGGGCATCATGCGCGAAACCAACGATGGTTTTGTCATCGCCGAAAAAGACCTTGAACTGCGCGGCCCCGGCGAAATGCTCGGCACCCGCCAGACCGGCCTGCTGCAATTTAAAGTCGCCGACCTGATGCGCGACGCTGACTTGTTGCCTGCCGTGCGCGACGCGGCGCAAGCCCTGCTTGAACGCTGGCCGGATCACGTCAGCCCGTTGCTGGACCGCTGGCTACGGCATGGGCAGCAATACGGCCAAGTGTGACGCCTGAGGTTTGCGCGCGTACGCTGCGCGCGCCTGCGGCGCTTAGACGCCAACCACGTCACAAACCACAGTTAGTCGACCAACATCGGTAGCAAGCTGGTTATACTTCTGTGACTGTACGAAATTGGATCAGGCCATGTCAGAAGTAGCCCTCGCCACAGCCCCACTGACCGCCCCGTCGGTCATTCAGGCTCTGCTCGCAAAGCTCGCCATCCCTTACACGGAAGTTGCCGAACATGCTGGCCTGAATCCCGCACGAAAGGTCCAGGCAGTGCTGCTGGAAGATGCCGTGGGCGCGCTCATGGTGCTGTTCCCGCAGAGCCAATTGCTCGACCTCAACCGTCTCGCCGAACTCACGGGTCGCCGCCTCACAGCGGTGTCGCCGGAGCGTGTCGAGCGCATGCTCGGCAAACATGAACTGAGCCTGCTGCCAGGCCTGCCGGCGATGACCAGTTCGCCGTGCCTGTACGAGGGCAGCCTGCTGAGCGAGCCGAGCCTGCTGGTGCATTCGGGCGAAGCCGGTGTGCTGCTGGAGATCGCCAGCGCCGACTTCAAGACGATGCTGACCAAGGCCAGCGCCGGGCACTTCGGCGAGCCTTTGAGCAACATTCGGCCCAACCTCGACCGCCCCAACGATGACCGCGAGGAAATCACCCAGGCGATGCAGGCGTTTACCGCGCGCCGAATCCAGCAACGCCTGGAAGCCACCATCGAGATTCCGCCGCTGGCCGACACCGCGCAGAAGATCATCAAGCTGCGCGTCGACCCCAACGCCACCATTGATGACATCACCGGCGTGGTCGAAACCGACCCGGCCCTGGCTGCCCAAGTGGTCAGTTGGGCCGCGTCGCCGTATTACGCCTCGCCAGGCAAAATTCGTTCAGTGGAAGACGCCATCGTGCGCGTGCTGGGCTTTGACCTGGTGATCAACCTCGCTCTGGGCCTGGCCTTGGGCAAAACCTTGAGCCTGCCTAAAGACAACCCGCATCAGGCCACACCGTACTGGCACCAGTCGATCTACACCGCTGCGGTGATCGAAGGCCTGACCCGCGCCATGCCGCGCGCCCAGCGCCCGGAAGCCGGCCTGACGTATCTGGCCGGCTTGCTGCACAACTTCGGTTATCTGCTGCTGGCGCACGTGTTCCCGCCTCACTTCTCGCTGATCTGCCGTCACCTGGAGGTCAACCCGCACCTGTGCCACAGCTATGTCGAGCAGCATTTGCTGGGCATCAGCCGCGAGCAGATCGGCGCCTGGCTGATGCGCTACTGGGACATGCCGGACGAACTGTCCACCGCCCTGCGCTTCCAGCACGACCCGAACTACGACGGCCAATACGCCGAGTACCCGAACCTGGTGTGCCTGGCCGTGCGCCTGCTGCGCAGCCGAGGTATCGGCTCGGGGCCGGTCGAGGCGATTCCGGATGCATTACTGGAGCGTCTGGGGTTGAGCCGCGAAAAGGCTGAAGCAGTGGTCGGCAAAGTGCTGGATGCCGAGGTGCTGTTGCGCGAGCTGGCATCGCAGTTCACGCAGGGTTAAAAGCGCCATCGCAGCGCTGCGGCCTGACCGACCGTGGTGCCTGCATCGCGAGCAAGCCCGGCTCCCACATTGGTCGCGTTCCAATGTGAGAGTTGGCTTACCGGCGATGAACCCAACTCGGCCTGACTGACGAAACCTTTAAACCCTTATTAATCTTCGCTATAAATACAAGAACAAACCACGATAAAAAACTGTCATCCTTAACAGGTTCATATTAAAACCCTATAGGTTAGCGTTGTAATTGTCGGGTATTCGATACTTAGCAAAACGCAAATAACCGTTTTAGGGAGATTAAAAATGGCTAAAAATAATCCAGCACTAGAAGGAACATACTTCAGCGAAGCAACGCGTGAATACACTATTTTAAAACTAAAAATAAGCTCTGCTGATTATGATACGGGCGCAATTAAGGGTTGTCTTTTATCCGTTGACATGGCCGATATCCCAAATATGAGTGGCGGCTACCATCGTGAATCCTCGCCACCTAATAGCACGAAAATTAGTGTTACGGCTGGGGATTGTCGTCTTGACCTGCGCGCTGACGACTACGCTTACAAGAAATTGTATGGAACGTTGTTAGATTCAGCAACGAACAAGACTTCAAATATAACGTTCAATAAGCGCTGACCTGAATCTGTTGGATTAAATGGCGTCGTAGAGCTTGCTCCCGAAAACTAAAAATAACGTGGGGTTCCAAATCCCCGCGTCATCGTTCACGACCTTCGTGAGCAAGCTCAGTCCACGTATCCGGTGCTCAACGCTTGTTTTTCTTCGGCTTCAAATACTTGGTCAAGCCCTGAAACCAGATTACCAGCGCCGGGTTGCCTTTGATCTGAATCGACTTGTCCTGAATGCCCGTCATGAACGCCAGTTGCTTGTTCTTGGCCTGCATCGTGGCGAAGCCGTAGGCGGCATCTTTGAAGGCGATAGCAAAGGCCGGCGCTGGGTGAACACCTGAGCGGCTGCTGATGCGCTGGTCTTTGACGATGAAGTGACGGGCAACGTTGCCGTCAAGAGTCTGCAACTGGAACGCCAGGTCTTTGTCACCCAGTTGTTGCTGGAAAGCAGGGTTGGTACGGCTGGCTTTGCCCATCATCAGGCCCAGTACCCACAGCAAAAGACGAAATTTCATGCAAACGGCCTCGGTCTGATTATTAAGTGGCCGCGACAGTTTAACGATTTGCAGGTGGAACGCCACCGATCTTGCGCTTTAGCCGGAGATCGGCAGGCGTTTAACGCTTATAGCAACAAATCCCCCGCGCTTTAAACAAAAAATGGGCACCCGACCCAGCCGGCGTGCCCATTCTTTTTACCGCCCCTCCTCCCTTCGAGACGTACCGCTGTTACGGATTGACGCTGTCTTTGAGCGACTTGCCCGGCTTGAACGCAACGGTGTTGCTGGCCTTGATTTTCACAGGTTCACCGGTTTGCGGGTTTTTGCCGGTGCGGGCGCCGCGGTGGCGTTGCAGGAAGGTGCCGAAGCCAACCAGGGTGACGCTGTCCTTGCGATGCAGGGCGCCGGTGATTTCTTCGAGAACGGCATTGAGGACGCGGTTGGCCTGTTCCTTGGTGAGATCCGCTTTTTCAGCGATGGCGGCTGCGAGTTCTGGTTTACGCATAAGTGAAGCCTCTTTGACGGTTTTTTGTTGTTATGTCCGTGCTGCTCTCTAACGGAGCAGCGCCCAAGGCGCCGCAGGCTCTACTCTGCGGCAGACGGGAGTGAGGATGGCATGCCCTCGGACGCCGCGCCAGTCTCGCGGCGACCTTTCTACCGGGAAAAACCGGGTTATTCCGACAGAACGACAGCTATTTACGCCAGCAGCGGAGGAAGTTCTTTGTTCAAGGCCAGTTTTTCCATCACAGCGCTGCCGGTCAGTGCATAACCCAGCAGGCGGCCACTCGCGTCGCGGCACAAGGCCTTGATGTCGGCGCCCTGCCCCTCAACGCTCCACACCCCTTCGGTGCCGCGTGGCGGTGGCGAAACCACCAGCGGGCAGACCGGGGTTTTCACGGTGATCGGCATCGGCCCGTAGCTGACGGCGGTAGCGTTGCCGGCCAGCGTCTGCGCCAGCGCGCGGGCGCAGCTCATCAGCGGCATCACGTAGAGCAGGTTCAGGCCATCGACCTCGGCGCAGTCGCCCAAGGCGTAGATATTGGCGTGGGAGGTCTTCAGGTGGCGGTCCACCATGATCCCGCGATTGATTTGCAGGCCGGCGGCGGCGGCAAGGTCGACACGCGGGCGCAGGCCGATAGCCGAGACCACCACATCGCAGTGGATCACTTCACCGTCCGACAGGTGCGCTTCCAGGCCGTCAGCGCTGCGCTGCAGGCGGTTGAGCACCGGCCCCAAGTGGAAACGCGCACCCAGGCCTTCCAGCCCGGCTTTTACCGCCGCAGCCGCCGCCGGGTGCAGCAGCGTCGGCATGACTTGCTCGCACGGCGCTACCAGGTCGATTTCGTAACCACCGAGGATCAGGTCGTTGGCGAATTCGCAGCCGATCAGCCCGGCGCCGAGCACCAGCACGCGGCGTTTGCCGGCCACCGCGGCGCGAAAGCGCGCGTAGTCTTCAAGGTCGTTGATCGGGAACACCAGCTCGCCCGCATCGCCTTCGACCGGCACACGCACCGTCTCTGCGCCCCACGCCAGGATCAAGTCACGGTAGGCCACGGCTTCTTCGCCGATCCACAGGCGCTTGTGGCCTGGGTCGATGCCGCTGATGCGGGTGTGCGTGCGCACTTCGGCCTTTAGCTGCTCGGCCATGGCGCCGGGTTCAGCCATGCTCAAGCCATCGGCCTGTTTGTTTTTGCCAAAGCCGGTGGAGAGCATGGGTTTGGAGTAGGAGCGCCCGTCATCCGCGGTGATCAGCAGCAATGGAGTCTCGCTGTCGAGCTTGCGAAACTCGCGGGCTACGTTGTAACCGGCCAATCCTGTGCCGATGATCACGACAGGTGCGTTCATTCCTTTCTCCTTGTAAGACGTTTCTTGATTCGACGATCAGCCGATTTCGATCATTTCAAAATCCATTTTACCGACGCCGCAGTCCGGGCACAGCCAGTCTTCCGGGACGTCCTGCCACAGAGTGCCGGGGGCGATTCCGTCATCCGGCCAGCCGTCTTTTTCGTCGTAGATCAGGCCGCACACTACACATTGCCACTTCTTCATTACTTGCTTCCTCAGGGTCCAGGCATCTTGGCCGACGGTCGATAGACCAACGTTGCCGCACGGCTCAGGGCGTTTTGTACTGATCGGGGCCGGCAGATGCAAGCGCGATCGACGCATGCGGCCAGTTTGGCCCGGCAAAAGCTCAGGACGCCATGGTAAGCTCGCCGCCTCTTTTGCTGCCAATACTGAATCACCGTGTCGCACTCAATCGACCTTCCCGATGCTTGCCAATGGCTGACCCAACGCCTTCTGAGCCCTGCGCCTGCGCCCCTGACCCTCAATTGGTTGTTCGACGAAGGCTCGCTGACACGGCGGCTGACGCAGTTGTCCAACGACGGTTTCAGCGTGACGCCGCTGTTCGAAGGCTGGCAGCCCCTGCGCGCGGATGAATGTGCCGCGCTGGGGCTGGCGCCGGCCACGGTCGGTTGGGTGCGCGAGGTGTACCTGCGTGGGCATGGCCAGCCTTGGGTGTTCGCCCGCAGCGTGGCGGCTCGCAGTGCCCTGCAGGGCGACGGCTTGCACATGGATGCGTTGGGCAGCCGCTCGTTGGGTGAATTGCTGTTCTGCGACCAGGCATTCGCGCGCCAGGCGATTGAAGTGTGCCATTACCCACGGCAATGGCTGCCGACTGCAGACCAGG
Organism: Pseudomonas kitaguniensis; assembly: GCF_049199985.1. NCBI lineage: Bacteria > Pseudomonadati > Pseudomonadota > Gammaproteobacteria > Pseudomonadales > Pseudomonadaceae > Pseudomonas > Pseudomonas kitaguniensis. The sequence continues at coordinate 56,501 of NZ_JBLZPT010000007.1, read as the reverse complement.
TCGACGGCCTGTGGGCGCGCCGCTCGCGCTTTGATCGCGGGCCGCTGAGCGTGCTGGTCGCGGAAGTCTTCCTGCCGGGGTTTTGGCACGCGCTGCATGAACATCCGGAGAACCATTGATGTATCAACGCCTGCTCAAATCCTTGAACCGTTTGAACCCAAGGGCCTGGGACTTCATTCAGTTGACCCGCATGGACAAGCCGATCGGCATCTACCTGTTGCTGTGGCCGACGCTGTGGGCGCTATGGATCGCCGGCAAAGGCTCGCCTTCGTTGATCAATATCGTGATTTTTGTGCTGGGCGTGGCGCTGACCCGCGCCGGCGGCTGCGTGATCAATGATTGGGCCGACCGCAAGGTCGATGGCCATGTGAAACGCACTGAGCAGCGCCCGTTGGTGAGCGGCAAAATCAGCTCGAAAGAGGCGCTGGTATTTTTTGCGGTGCTGATGGGCATCAGTTTCTTGCTGGTGCTGCTGACCAACGCCACCACCATCCTGCTGTCACTCGGCGGCTTGGCCCTGGCGGCGAGCTACCCGTTCATGAAGCGTTACACCTATTACCCGCAGGTGGTGCTGGGCGCGGCGTTTTCCTGGGGTATGCCGATGGCGTTTACCGCCGAGACCGGGCACCTGCCTGCCACGGCGTGGCTGCTGTACATCGCCAACTTGCTGTGGACGGTGGGCTACGACACGTATTACGCGATGACTGACCGCGACGATGACTTGAAGATCGGCGTGAAATCCACCGCTATTTTGTTCGGCGATGCCGACCGAGTGATCATTCTCACCCTGCAAAGCCTGGCGCTGGTGTGCCTGCTGTTGGCGGGCATGCGGTTCGAGCTGGGCGGCTGGTTCCACTTGGGGTTGTTGGCGGCAGCGGGCTGTTTTGTCTGGGAATTCTGGTACACCCGCGACAGGGACCGCCTGAAATGCTTCAAGGCGTTTTTGCACAACCACTGGGCCGGGTTGGCGATTTTTGCCGGGATCGTGGCGGATTACGCATTTCGCTGAGACTGTTTGCGGTGGCTGTTCGGACGCCTTCGCGAGCAAGCCCGCTCCCACAGTTGAAATGCATTCCAAGTGGGGCAGCGGGCTTGCTCGCGAAGGCCTTAGTGGCACCGAGGCCGAGAGTCAGGGCTTGATGATGTGCCACGCGCCGCCCTTGCCATCACCGGTCTTGTCACCGGCTTTCTTGTCATCTTTATAGGTGTATACCGGTTTGCCTTCATAGGCCCACTGGCTGGTTTGATCATCACGCGTGATGACCGTCCACTTGCCCATCGACTTGTCGGTAGACTCGGCCTTCAGCGGCGGCCAGTTGGTCGCGCATTGGTCCTTGCACACCGACTTGCCGTCGGCATCCTTGTCGAAGGTGTAAAGGGTCAAACCCTTGTGGTCCACCAACATTCCATCTTTAGTCATCGCAGGCTCCGCCGCAAATGCCAGGGCCGGCAGCGTCAATGCGGCCGTTACCAGCAGGGCTTTCCAGGAAATCGTACGGTAAGTCATCGGAACCTTCCTTTTGTGGTTGTCAGGATTCGGACCCAAAGCGTAGCCCAGAGACGCACGAATTGCCCGAGCGACTAAATTACTGTCACACGAATGCAATAATTCCGTTATCTAATGCGGCGCAAGACAGTTAAATGACAAGAGGACTTAGCATGGTTGGCAGGAGCATTCTGATCGTCGACGACGAAGCGCCCATTCGCGAAATGATCGCCGTTGCGTTGGAAATGGCCGGCTATGACTGCCTGGAGGCTGAGAACTCCCAGCAGGCCCATGCGATTATCGTCGACCGCAAGCCGGACTTGATCTTGCTGGACTGGATGCTGCCCGGCACCTCCGGCATCGAACTGGCCCGCCGCCTCAAACGTGATGAGCTGACCGGGGATATTCCGATCATCATGCTCACCGCCAAAGGCGAAGAAGACAACAAGATCCAGGGCCTGGAAGTGGGTGCTGATGACTACATCACCAAGCCATTTTCGCCACGCGAACTGGTTGCCCGCCTCAAAGCCGTACTGCGCCGTGCCGGTCCGACCGATGGCGAAGCGCCTATCGAGGTCGGTGGCCTGATACTCGACCCGATCAGCCACCGCGTGACCATCGACGGCACACCGGCCGAGATGGGCCCGACCGAATACCGCCTGCTGCAATTTTTCATGACTCACCAGGAGCGCGCCTACACACGCGGCCAATTGCTCGATCAAGTGTGGGGCGGCAACGTGTACGTGGAGGAGCGCACCGTCGATGTGCATATCCGCCGCCTGCGCAAAGCCTTGGGCGATGCTTACGAGAATCTGGTACAAACCGTGCGCGGCACCGGCTACCGGTTTTCGACCAAAAGTTGAGCCACAAGCAGTCAGCGACAAGCGGCAAGTTAAAGCCAATGTGTTTTTACTTGTGGCTTGCCGCTTGAAACGTGTAACTGTCCGAAGGACCGATCGTGAACCAAAACTGGCATGGCACCCTGATCCGCCACATGTTGCTGTTAATCACCGGCTGCCTGGTGGTGGGCTTGGCCAGCGGCCAATACGGCTGGAGCCTGGCCGTGGGTATCGGCCTGTACCTGGGCTGGACCCTCAAACAATTGCTGCGCCTGCATGAATGGCTGCGCCAACACAAACCCGAGGAAGCGCCCCCCGACGGCTACGGCCTGTGGGGCGAGGTGTTCGACAGCATTTACCACCTGCAACGCCGCGACCAGCGGGTTCGCGGGCGCCTGCAAGCGGTGATCGACCGGGTGCAAGAGTCAACCGCCGCGCTGAAAGATGCGGTGATCATGCTCGACAGCGATGGCAACCTGGAATGGTGGAACCGCGCCGCTGAAACCCTGCTGGGCCTCAAGACGCCGCAAGACAGCGGCCAGCCGGTGACCAACCTGGTGCGCCACCCGCGCTTCAAGGAGTACTTCGAACAGGAGAACTACGACGAAGCACTGGAAATACCCTCGCCCACCAATGACCGCGTGCGCATCCAGCTTTACCTGACGCGCTACGGCAACAACGAACACTTGATGCTGGTGCGTGACGTAACCCGCATTCACCAGTTGGAACAGATGCGCAAAGACTTCGTCGCCAACGTCTCGCATGAGCTGCGCACGCCGCTGACGGTGATCTGCGGCTACCTGGAGACGCTGCTCGACAACGTCGACGAGATCAACCCGCGCTGGAGCCGTGCCCTGCAGCAGATGCAGCAGCAAGGTTCACGCATGCAAACCCTGCTCAACGACCTGCTGTTACTGGCCAAGCTTGAAGCCACCGATTACCCGTCGGACAACCAACCGGTCAGCGTGCAAAGCCTGTTGCAGACCATCAAAAACGACGCCCAGGCCCTCTCCGGCCAGCGCGGGCAACACATCACCCTGGAAGCCGACGCCCTGGTGCTGCTCAAAGGCAGCGAGGGCGAACTGCGCAGCGCGTTTTCCAACCTGGTGTTCAACGCCGTCAAGTACACCCAGGACAAAGGCACTATTCGCATCCGCTGGTGGGCCGATGAGCACGGCGCGCACTTGAGCGTGCAGGACTCCGGCATCGGCATCGACGCCAAGCACTTACCGCGCCTGACCGAGCGGTTCTACCGCGTCGACTCCAGCCGCAACTCAAACACCGGCGGCACCGGGCTTGGTTTGGCGATCGTCAAACACGTGTTGTTGCGCCACCGTGCGCGGCTGGAAATCACCAGCGTGCTGGGCCATGGCAGTACCTTCACCTGCCACTTTCCACCGACGCAAGTGACCCGTTCGCGAGTGATCGAGAAGGATGAGTAACCCAAACACACCACCAACCCAATGTGGGAGGGGGCTTGCTCCCGATGGCGGTGTATGAGCCGACAGATTTGCTGACTGATACTTCCTCATCGGGAGCAAGCCCCGTCCCACATTAGAATTTCACGCTTTTCGACAACACTTTCCCGGTCCCGCCCGGCAGCGGGCACTAGGCAAGCGCCCCGTCAGCCGCTACATTGACCGACTTGCGCCTGCCTTGCAGGCCTACTGCCACCCCTTATTGAACACATGGAACCTGCAAAACCCCATCATGGACCCTTCCCCTGGTATCACCCTCGCTACACTCTTCGCCGACTTCGGCATGATTCTTTTTGCACTGGTCCTGGTACTGCTCAACGGTTTTTTCGTTGCGGCGGAATTTGCCATGGTCAAACTGCGCGCCACGCGGGTCGAGGCCATCGCCCACAAAAACGGCTGGCGCGGGCAGATCCTGCGCACCGTGCACAACCAGCTCGACGCCTACCTGTCGGCCTGCCAGTTGGGTATTACCCTCGCCTCTCTGGGCCTCGGTTGGGTCGGTGAGCCAGCCTTTGCGCATATCCTCGAGCCGTTGCTGGGCGCTGTGGGCGTCGAGTCGCCGGAAGTGATCAAAGGCGTGTCGTTCTTTGCCGCCTTCTTCGTGATTTCCTACCTGCACATCGTGATCGGTGAACTGGCGCCCAAGTCCTGGGCGATTCGCAAACCCGAGTTGCTCTCGCTGTGGACGGCCGTGCCGCTCTACCTGTTCTACTGGGCGATGTACCCGGCGATCTACCTGCTCAACGCCAGCGCCAACGCCATTCTGCGTATCGCCGGCCAAGGCGAGCCTGGCCCGCACCATGAACACCATTACAGCCGCGAAGAGCTCAAGCTGATCCTGCACTCCAGCCGTGGCCAGGACCCGAGCGACCAAGGCATGCGCGTGCTGGCTTCGGCCGTGGAGATGGGCGAGCTGGAAGTGGTCGACTGGGCCAACTCACGGGAAGACTTGGTGACGCTGGACTTCAACGCCCCGCTCAAGGAAATCCTCGCGCTGTTCCGTCGCCACAAATTCAGCCGCTACCCGGTGTATGACGCGGTGCGCAACGAGTTTGTCGGCCTGCTGCACATCAAGGATTTGCTGCTGGAGCTGGCTGCGCTGGATCACATTCCCGAGTCGTTCAATTTGGCCGAACTGACGCGCCCGCTGGAGCGCGTGTCGCGGCACATGCCGCTGTCGCAGTTGCTGGAGCAGTTCCGCAAAGGCGGCGCGCACTTTGCCCTGGTGGAAGAGGCCGACGGCAACATCATCGGCTACCTGACCATGGAAGACGTGCTTGAAGTGCTCGTCGGCGATATTCAGGACGAGCACCGCAAGGCCGAGCGCGGCATCCTCGCCTACCAGCCGGGCAAACTGCTGGTGCGTGGCGACACGCCGCTGTTCAAGGTGGAACGCCTGCTGGGCGTTGACCTCGACCACATCGAAGCCGAAACCCTGGCCGGCCTGATCTACGACACCTTGAAACGCGTGCCGGAAGAAGAGGAAGTGCTCGAAGTTGAAGGCTTGCGCATCATCATCAAGAAGATGAAAGGGCCGAAGATCGTATTGGCCAAGGTGCTGTTGCTGGACTAACGCCTCAGTTGCCCAACGCAAAGTTGGGCAATGTGCCTACGGGCTGGTTGAACTCATACGGGATCGACACCAGCCCCGTCTCAGTGGCGCGCTGCACCACAAAGTGCAGGTGTGGCCCGCTGCTGTTACCGGTATTGCCCGACAACGCCAGCGGGCTGCCTGCCGCCACACGCTGCCCGACCCGCACGCTGACCGAACCTTGCTTGAGGTGCAGGTACACGCCCTCAGTGCCGTCATCGTGCTGCACCCGCACAAAATTGCCTGACGCATCACCGCCATGCCCGGCTTGATCATTCTCGGTCTTCACCACCCTGCCGCTGCGCGCCGCGATGACCTGAGTCCCTTCGGGCATGGCAATATCCAGGGCGTAGCGGCTCTTGGCGTCGGTGTGGCTAAAGCTGCCGTTCGGCCCTTGGCTCAGGCGAAACGGCCCGCCACGCCACGGCACCGGATAACGATAGGCGCGCTGTGGATAACGCGTTTGAGGCACGCCCGGCACCGGCCGCTGCGCTCGCGCCGGTGTGCGCTCCTGAATCACAAACGCCTGAGCGCCAGGGCTTGGCTGGTCGCTGAAAAACACCACGCCATTAGCATCGGTGGCTTTGTAGAGGGTCATGCACATGGCCGAGGTCGCGGCGGTGAACAGCCCACAAAACAGCAGTGCGCGCATAAGCAAAAGTCAGTGACAAGGCTGTGTAAGGTCATGCGTCAGCACGCTAAAACAGATGTCCACGTCCAGCTGTGCGGCCGCCGATAAGTTGACTAATGCATCGAGAGAAAACTTATCGATCTTGCCATTAAGCACGTCATTAAGGCGAGGCTGGCTGATACCGAGCCGTTGCGCTGCATCCTTCTGAGAAAGCTCCCAACCACGAATGGTCTTGCACAGTTCCAAAAGCAGCTTTGAGCGCAGGCGCATGTTGGCGGCTTGCTGGGGCGTCTCTTCCAGGGCATCCCAAACACTGCTGAAATGTTCGGTGTGAATTTTTGGGTCTGTCATGGGCTTAACCTAACTCCTGCAATCTGGCGCGAGCCAGTTCGATGTCACGCGCTTCAGTTTTCTGTGTGGTCTTGCGCAGTGCGTGCAGCACATAGACAGCTTGAGGCCGACTGACCACATAGAACACTCGAAACGCTCCCGATTCCTCAGCGATGCGAATCTCACTGACACCCCTACCGATGGTTTTCATGGGCTTGCAGTCAAAAGGCTGTTCACCCTGTTGCAATAAGTCCAACTGAAAACCTGCTGCCCTTCGGGCATCCAGAGGGAATGCCTTCAGATCCTTTAGCGAACTTCCTAAAAACACCACATCCTTGTGCCTCGGTATTAGCTTCTCCTTTGCTGGAAAGAAAAAGCGTAATCGACGATTCGACTATAAGCGCTGGAGGTGTGTTTCAAGGCATCGCAAAGGCTTGATAAAGTCGCTGCGACATCAAGAGAATTTATCTAAACCGATATAGATCAAGCCACTCAACGGGAATCAGACAGCCGGTCGATTCCCGCTACTCAGGCGATCACGCACCCGGCACAAAATGCTTCTGCGCCGTACCGCGCGCGATCAGCCGGGAGATGTAGTCGAGCTTTTGGGCATCCTGGTCGATGAACCGGAAGGTCAGTTGCAGCCAGTCGCTGTCGGGCTTCGGCTCGAAAGCAACAATGGCGTGCAGGTAGCCGTTGAGGCGGGCTACTTCGGCGTTGTCGCCTTGCTCAAGGTCAAGTACCGCGCTTTCCAGTACTTGGGGCAGGACTTCGCCGCGACGCACCACCAGCAGCGCTTCCTTGATGCTAAGCGCCTTGATTACGCACTGCTGGGTGCCGCTGGACAGGCGCAATTGGCCTTGACCACGACCGCCGGCCGGCGACGCCGAGACAGGGGCTGGTGCGGGCGGGTTATTAAGCAGGCCTTTGCTCGGCGCGGCCGCTACCGGCGCCGATTTGACCGCCTCAGGCTTGCCGCCGGTCAGGGCGCTCAAGGAATCGTTGCCGAAGGCCGAGTTCATCTTGGTCGGCGCACTGGCAATCAACGCGTCAAGGCGGCCGACTTTGTGCAGCGCCTGCCTGACCTTGCTCAGCAACTGTTCGTTGGTGAACGGCTTGCTGACGTAGCCGGATACACCGGCCTGAATCGCCTGAACCACGTTTTCCTTGTCGCCACGGCTGGTCACCATCACAAACGGCATGGCCTTGAGGTGCGCTTGCTCGCGGCACCAGGTCAGCAGTTCAAGGCCAGACATCTCGGGCATTTCCCAGTCGCACAGCACCAGGTCGAAGGTCTCGCGCATCAGGATGGCTTGGGCCTTTTTACCGTTCACCGCGTCTTCAAGCTTGATCCCCGGGAAGTAGTTGCGCAGGCACTTCTTTACCAGGTCGCGGATAAACGAGGCGTCATCCACCACCAGTACACTGACTTTACTCATCGACCCTTCATCCTATAAAAACTTCGGCACGCAGAACGCCTGACTGATGGCATTTTGCCAAAACTTGCTAATCACAGCCGGTTTTTATTACTCCCGCTGCGCGAATAATTCAGCTGCCACAAACAAAAACGCCCGACCAAAGGCCGGGCGTTAATTTCTCGGGCAACCTTACTTATCGTCAGATTCGCCCGAAACATTAGGGATTTGATCGGCTGAGCCTTCAACTTCGGCCTTCATGCGCTTAAGGCCCATGTGCCGCACGTCGGTGCCGCGCACCAGATAAATCACCAGCTCAGAGATATTACGCGCATGGTCGCCGATTCGCTCCAGAGAGCGTAGCACCCAGATGATGCTCAATACCCGCGAAATAGACCGCGGGTCTTCCATCATGTAAGTGGCCAGCTCACGCAGGGCGGTCTTGTACTCGCGGTCGATGATCTTGTCGTACTGGGCCACCGACAACGCCAGGTCGGCGTCGAAGCGGGCAAAGGCGTCAAGCGCATCGCGCACCATGTTGCGCACTTGGTCGCCGATATGCCGCACCTCTACATAACCACGCGGCGCTTCGCCCTCTTCGCAGAGCTGAATAGCGCGACGCGCGATTTTGGTCGACTCGTCGCCGATGCGCTCCAGGTCGATCACTGACTTGGAGATACTGATGATCAAACGCAGGTCGGACGCCGCGGGTTGGCGACGCGCGAGAATGCGCAGGCATTCTTCATCGATGTTGCGTTCCATCTGATTGATCTGGTCATCAATGTCGCGCACTTGCTGGGCCAGGCCCGAGTCGGCCTCGATCAGCGCGGTAACCGCATCGTTGACTTGCTTCTCTACCAGCCCGCCCATTGCCAGGAGGTGGCTGCGCACTTCCTCAAGCTCGGCGTTGAACTGCGCGGAGATGTGATGGGTGAGTCCTTCCTTCGAAATCATGGTTTTGCTCCGCAAATCTAATTTAGCCGCAAGCTACAAGCTGCAAGCCACAAGCTGATTTGTATCGTTACGCTGAACTGCCTTTACTGGCCGCTTGAAGCGTGCGGCTTGCAGCTGCTCCAACTAGCCATAACGACCGGTGATGTAGTCTTCGGTCTGTTTTTTAGCTGGGTTGGTGAACAGCGTATCGGTGTCGCCGAACTCGACCAGCTTGCCCATGTACATAAAGGCCGTGTAGTCGGAAACCCGCGCGGCCTGTTGCATGTTGTGGGTGACGATGACGATGGTGAATTTGGATTTGAGCTCGTAGATCAGCTCTTCAACTTTCAGTGTCGAAATCGGGTCGAGCGCAGAGCAGGGTTCGTCGAGCAGCAAGACTTCCGGCTCCACCGCGATGGTGCGGGCGATGACCAAACGTTGCTGCTGGCCACCGGACAGGCCGAGTGCCGATTCGTGCAGGCGGTCTTTAACCTCGTCCCACAGCGCGGCGCCTTTAAGCGCCCACTCAACGGCTTCATCAAGAATGCGTTTTTTGTTGATGCCCTGGATGCGCAGGCCGTACACCACGTTTTCGTAGATGGTCTTGGGGAACGGGTTGGGCTTCTGGAACACCATGCCCACGCGGCGACGCAACTCTGCCACGTCTTCGCCCTTGCGGTAGATGTTGGTGCCGTAGAGGTTGATCGCGCCTTCTACACGGCAGCCGTCCACCAGGTCGTTCATGCGGTTGAAGGTGCGCAGCAGCGTGGACTTGCCGCAGCCGGACGGGCCGATAAAGGCGGTCACGCGCTGCTTGGGGATATTCATGCTGACATCGAACAGCGCCTGCTTCTCACCGTAATACAGGCTCAGGCCCGGCACTTCGATGGCCACGGTTTCCTGGGCCAGACTCAGGCTCTGTTTGTCGCGACCCAAGGCCTGCATGTTGATGCCGTGGGTAGGGGTTTCGTGTTGCATGGTCTCACTCCGTTCGTAGCTGCCAGCTTCTAGCTGCAAGCTGCAAGATTTGAGCAAAAGCGGCTTGTAGCTTGCCGCTTGTGGCTAATAGCTTTAGCTGTCCAGCGCTTTGTACTTCTCGCGCAGGTGGTTACGAATCCACACCGCCGACAGGTTAAGCGTGGCAATCACCAGCACCAGCAGCAAGGCGGTGGCGTAGACCAACGGCCGTGCGGCTTCGACGTTAGGGCTTTGGAAGCCGACGTCATAAATATGGAAGCCCAAGTGCATGATCTTCTGATCCAGGTGCAGGTAAGGGTAGTTACCATCCAGCGGCAGCGACGGTGCCAACTTCACCACACCCACCAGCATCAGCGGCGCCACTTCACCGGCGGCGCGGGCCACGGCGAGGATCATGCCGGTCATCATCGCCGGGCTGGCCATCGGCAGCACGATCTTCCACAGCGTTTCGGCTTTGGTCGCGCCGAGTGCCAGCGAGCCTTCGCGCACCGTGCGCGGAATCCGCGCCAGGCCTTCTTCGGTGGCCACGATCACCACCGGCACTGCCAGCAGCGCCAGCGTCAGCGAGGCCCAGAGCAGGCCCGGCGTGCCGAAGGTCGGGGCCGGCAGGGCTTCGGCGAAGAACAGACGGTCGACCGAGCCGCCCAGTACGTACACAAAGAAGCCCAAGCCGAACACGCCGTAAACAATCGCCGGTACGCCCGCCAGGTTGTTCACGGCAATGCGGATAATCCGCGTCAGCGTGTTTTGTTTGGCGTACTCACGCAGGTAGACCGCCGCCAGCACGCCGAACGGGGTCACGATCATCGCCATGATCAGGGTCATCATTACGGTGCCGAAGATCGCCGGGAAAATCCCGCCTTCGGTGTTGGCTTCCCGTGGGTCGTCGCTGAGGAATTCCCAGACCTTGCTGAAGTAGAAGCCGACCTTGGTGATGTAGCCCATGGCGTTCGGCTGGTAGGCATGCACGACTTTGCCGATGCCGATTTCGAGTTCTTTGCCGTTGGCATCGCGGGCGGTCAGGCTGTCGCGATTGAACTGGGTGTGCAGGTCAGCCAGGCGCGCTTCGATGTCCTTGTAGCGGTTGTTCAGTTCGGCGCGGCCGCTGTCCATATCAGCCTGAGCGGTAGCGTCCAGCTTGCCTTCCAGCTCCAGCTTGCGACCGTGCAGGCGGATGCGTTCCAGCCCGGCGTTGATCGCGCCGATGTCGGTTTTTTCCAGGCTCTTGAGCTGCGCCGCCAGCTTGTTCACGCGTTCGACACGCGCTTGCAGCTCCGGCCACGCCGCTTCGCCTTGAGCGATGACCTTGCCATCCTGCTTGACGTTGACCAGGGTGCCGTAGAAGTTGCCCCACTCACGACGCTCGATGGCCATCAGCTCTGCCGGCTTGGTCTGGTCCTTCAGCCACTCGCCGACAATCCAGGTGAAATCGTTGCCGTTCAAGTCGCGGTTGCCGACCTTGATCAGCTCGCGGGTCATGAACTCCGGGCCTTGGTCGGGCACCGGCAGGCCAGCGCTTTTCAGGCGCTCGCGGGGTACTTCTTCCTTCTGCACCACTTCGCCGATGACAATATGGTTTTCCTGGCCCGGCACGTTGTAGTTGGCCTGGATCAGGTCGGCCGGCCAGAAGTGGCCCAAACCACGCACCGCAATCACAGCCAGCAAACCGATGGTCATGATGACCGCGATGGACACTGCGCCACCGCTGATCCAGACGCCGGGGGCGCCGCTCTTGAACCATCCATTCAGGGAGTTCTGTTTCACAGACTTCTACCTTTCTTAAAGCGACGAGTATTTCTTGCGCAGACGCTGACGAATCAGCTCGGCGAGGGTGTTCATGATGAAGGTGAACAACAGCAGCACCAGCGCCGAGAGGAACAGCACGCGGTAGTGGCTGCCGCCGACTTCCGACTCAGGCATCTCCACCGCGACGTTGGCCGCCAATGTGCGCAGGCCTTCGAACAGGTTCATCTCCATCACCGGCGTGTTACCGGTCGCCATCAGCACGATCATGGTCTCGCCCACAGCGCGGCCCATGCCGATCATCAGCGCCGAGAAAATCCCCGGGCTGGCGGTCAGGATCACCACGCGCGTCATGGTCTGCCACGGCGTGGCACCCAGGGCCAGCGAGCCCAGCGTCAGGCCGCGCGGCACGCTGAACACGGCGTCTTCGGCGATGGAGTAGATGTTCGGGATCACCGCAAAGCCCATGGCCAGGCCGACGACCAGGGCGTTGCGCTGGTCGTAGGTGATGCCAAGGTCGTGGGAGATCCACATGCGCATGTCGCCGCCGAAGAACCAGGTTTCCAGGTACGGGCTCATGTACAGCGAGAGCCAGCCCACAAACAGGATCACCGGGATCAGGATCGCGCTTTCCCAGCCATCCGGCACCCGCAGGCGGATCGAGTCCGGCAGGCGACTGAAGACAAAACCGGCGACCAGAATACCGATCGGCAACAGCATCAGCAGGCTGAAAATACCCGGCAGATGCCCTTCCACATACGGCGCCAGGAACAGGCCCGCGAAGAAGCCGAGGATCACCGTCGGCATCGCTTCCATCAGCTCGATCACCGGCTTGACCTTGCGGCGCAGGCTTGGGGCCATGAAGTAGGCGGTATAAATGGCGGCGGCGACGGCCAGCGGTGCGGCCAACAACATCGCATAGAACGCGGCTTTCAGCGTACCGAAGGTCAGCGGCGCCAGGCTCATTTTAGGTTCGAAATCGGTGTTGGCGGCGGTCGATTGCCAGACGTATTTAGGCTCGTCGTAGTTTTCGTACCAGACCTTGCTCCACAACGCGCTCCACGACACTTCCGGGTGCGGGTTGTCGAGCGTCAAGGGTTGCAGCTTGCCGCCGGCTTCGACGATCACACGGTTGGCGCGTGGCGACAGGCCGAACAGGCCTGGGCCGTCGACCACCGGGTCAACCAACAGGGTGCGGTGCGCGGTGCTGTGGAACACGCCGAACTTGCCGGAGGCGTCGAGGGCAGTGAAGCCTTTGCGACGCTCTTCAGCGGTGATTTCAACAATCGGCGAGGTGCCCATCTGGAAGGTGCGAATTTGCTTCAGGTGCTGCTCGCCATCCGGGTCGCGGGCCATGAACCATTGCGCCAGGCCACCCTTGGAGTTACCGACGATCAACGAAATACCGCCGACCAGTTGGGTGCTGGCGGTGATTTCAGCGGCGCCGTCTTCGAGCAATTTATAGCGACCGTTGAGGCTCTTGTCGCGCAGGCTGAACACATCGGCAAGGGCACGGCCGTTGATCACATACAGCCACTGCTGGCGTGGGTCGATAAAGATCGCCTTCACCGGCTCGGTCATTTGCGGCAGCTCGACACGCTTCTGCTCGCTGGTGACTTCACCGGTCATCATGTTTTCTTCGCGGCTCAGCGTCAGCACGTTCAAGTACGAACCGGCAGAACCTGCAACCACCAACGACGAATCGGTGGCATTGAGCGCGACGTGCTCCAGCGGACGGCCCTGCTCATCAAGCACGATCGGCGTGTCACCGTAAGGGTATTCAATCGCCGGCGTGATGGTCTTGTTGCCATCCGGGTAGGACACCTTGTACGTGTGGCGGAACACCAGGGACTGGCCATTCGACAAACCAAGAATCACCAGCGGGCTGCCCGGCTGGTCTTTACCGATAGACACGACACTGGCGCCGGCCGGCAGCGGCAAGTCGACACGCTTGAGCTCGTCACCGGTTTGCACATTAAAGAACAGCGCCTGGCCCTTGTCGGATACGCGCATGGCGACCTGGTTCTGTTCTTCAAGGGAGATCAGCAACGGCTTGCCGGCGTCCTGAATCCAGGCGGGCGTCAGCGCGTCTTCCTTGGTCAGCGAAGCCCCCTGGAACAAGGGCGCGACGACGTAGGCAAGGAAGAAGAAAATCAGGGTAATCGCACCGAGGACGGCGAGGCCGCCAATCAACACATACCAACGGGTCAGGCGATCTTTGAGCGCACGAATACGGCGCTTGCGTTGCAGCTCAGGCGTATTGAAATCAATGCGCTTGGGAGGGGAAATCGTCGTCATGGTGGAATTGGCCAGATCATTCATGCGCACACCCTAGCGGTCCTGTATGACAGAAAGATGACAGTGCAGTGACGCAAGAAATCCGCCGCGTAGCAGGGCTGCCAGCGGACTAAAGAATTAGGGGTGTAGACGGTTTAGTGTGGGAGCGGGCTTGCCCGCCATGGCATCAATGCGGTTTCAACTCTACACCGCGTCGCCAGCATCGCGGGCAAGCCCGCTCCCACACAAAAGCATGCATCTACACCAGGTATTGCAGGCTTAGTTGCCTTCTTTCAAACCCAGGTCAGCCAGGGCCTTGGTGACAACTTTGGCCGGCAGTGGGATGTAGCCGTCTTTTACCACGACTTCCTGGCCCTGTTTGGACAGAACCAGTTTCACGAACTCAGCTTCCAGCGGGGCCAGAGGCTTGTTCGGGGCTTTGTTGACGTAAACGTAGAGGAAGCGCGACAGCGGGTATTTGCCGTTCAGGGCGTTTTCTTCGCTGTCTTCGATGAAGTCAGTGCTGCCTTTTTTGGCCAGGGCCACGGTCTTCACGCTGGCAGTCTTGTAGCCGATGCCCGAGTAACCGATGCCGTTCAGCGAAGAGCTGATCGACTGCACAACCGAAGCCGAACCAGGTTGTTCGTTCACGTTAGGCTTGTAGTCGCCTTTGCACAGGGCCTCTTCCTTGAAGTAGCCGTAAGTGCCGGATACCGAGTTGCGACCAAACAGTTGCACTGGCTTGTTGGCCAGGTCGCCGGTCACACCCAGGTCGCCCCAGGTTTTCACGTCGGCTTTGGCACCGCACAGACGCGTCGAGGAGAAGATCGCATCGACCTGTTCCATGGTCAGGTGCTGGATCGGGTTGTCTTTGTGCACGAACACCGCCAGGGCATCCACAGCCACCGGGATAGCGGTTGGCTTGTAGCCGTACTTCTGCTCGAAGGCAGCCAGTTCGGTGTCCTTCATCTTGCGGCTCATCGGGCCCAGGTTAGAGGTGCCTTCAGTCAGCGCAGGTGGTGCAGTGGCGGAGCCGGCAGCCTGAATCTGGATGTTGACGTTCGGGTATTCCTTTTTATAGGACTCAGCCCACAAGGTCATCAGGTTAGCCAGAGTGTCGGAACCAACGCTGGACAAGTTGCCCGATACGCCAGTGGTCTTGGCGTAAGCCGCAATTGCCGGGTCAACACCAGCGGCCACCGCGTGGGCGGTCGCAACGCTAGCAGCGACAAAAGTCATTGCCGCCATCAAACGCTTCAGTTTCATGCCTTGCTCCTAGCAGATAGGGATAATTGGAACGGGGCCAAGTATCGAGAGGCCGTGTGAACACTCTATGTCCGAAATATGACAATTGGATGAAAGGCCACTACCGCAAAGCATGTGAAATATCATCAGAGGTCAACGACCGCGCGCCCACAGATACCCGCCCACCACCATCCCCATCACACAAATGACCGCAACGTAGTAAGCCGGGCCCATCGGGCTCTCTTTCATCAACAGCGACACCGCCAACGGCGTCAGCCCGCCAAATACCGCATAAGCCACGTTATAGGAGAACGACAAGCCGCTGAAACGCACCACCGGCGGGAAGGCTTTGACCATCACGTAGGGCACCACACCGATGGTGCCTACACACAAGCCGGTCAAGGCGTACAGCGGGAACAGCCATTCGGGGTAGGCGACGAGGCTGTGATAAAGCGTCCAGGAGCTGCTCAGCAACAGCAGGCAACCCACGACCAGCACGCGGCCGGCGCCGAAGCGGTCGGCCAGTGCGCCGGAAAGAACACAGCCGAGGCTCAGGGTGATGATGGCCAGGCTGTTGGCTTGCAGGGAAACGGTCGGGCTGAAGTGGTAGACGGTTTGCAGCACGCTCGGGGTCATCAAGATGACCACGATGATGCCGGCGGACAGCAACCAGGTCAGCAGCATCGACAGCACGATGGCGCCACGGTGGTCACGCAGCACCGTGCCCAGTGGCAGTTCGGCGGCCAAGGTCTTGCGTTGCTGCATCTCGGCGAAAATCGGTGTTTCATGCAACCAGCGACGCAGGTACACCGACAGCAGGCCAAACACACCGCCGAGCAAGAACGGGATGCGCCAGGCGAAATCCGACACCTGCTCCGGGCTATAAAGAGTGTTGATGGCAGTGGCCACCAGCGAACCCAGCAGGATACCGGCGGTGAGGCCGCAGGTCAGCGTGCCGCAGGCATAGCCGATATGGCGCGACGGTACGTGTTCGGAGACGAACACCCACGCGCCGGGGACTTCGCCGCCAATTGCCGCGCCCTGAATAACGCGCATCAGCAGCAACAGGATCGGCGCCCACAGGCCGATCTGCGCGTAGGTCGGCAGCAGGCCCATGATCAGGGTCGGCACGGCCATCATGAAAATGCTCAGCGTAAACATCTTCTTGCGGCCCAGCAGGTCGCCGAAGTGCGCCATGATGATGCCGCCCAGCGGGCGCGCCAGGTAGCCGGCGGCGAAGATGCCGAAGGTCTGCATCTGGCGCATCCACTCCGGCATGTCGAGCGGGAAGAACAGTTTTCCGACCACGGTGGCGAAAAACACGAAAATGATGAAATCGTAGAACTCAAGCGCCCCGCCCAAGGCAGACAGCGACAGGGTTTTGTAGTCGTTGCGGGTCAGCGGGCGCGACGGTTGCGCGCTGCTTTCGGGCACGGAGGACATGGCAAGGCTTCTCTTATTAGTCAGAACGGCAAGCACATAGCTTGGGCAGAGCCAGAAGGGGTTCGGCAAGATAGCAAATCGCTTGCAAAAGCACACCAGAAGCACAGTTGCTGTAAAAAGCCCCGATACAGCCACTAATTGCCGACCAAATGAGCGCCGGGTGGTCGTCGTGGCGTCAGGGTGTCGATATACTCGGCCCTTGCCAGCGTCAGAGCCGCAGGCTTGAGGGGCTGCTGTGCCAAACCGCCGTTGGGCGCCACCCAGCCGGTTTGGCAGAGTTTCCCTTTAGTACGCCTTACGAGAAACGTGTCGAACGGAGTATGTTGGTGCTGAAACGTTTTTCCACCAGTCGGCTATCCACTTTGCTACACCTATAAAAAGCGTCACGGGTCAGAGGCACCCCCGGCATGATCGAACTCGAACAAGAAGATCCTATCCCGCAAGGCGATCTCGCCCTGCAAATCACCGCGCTCCCGCGTGAAACCAATGGCTTCGGCGATATATTCGGCGGCTGGTTGGTTGCGCAGATGGATTTGGCCGGCACTGCAATGGCCAGCAAGGTCGCGGGCGGCCGCGTGGCCACCGTGGCGATTGATCGCATGGCCTTTTTGGTGCCGGTGGCGGTTGGCGCGCAATTGTCCTTCTATACCCAGGCGCTGGAAATCGGCCGCAGCTCGATCCAGATGATGGTCGAAGTGTGGAGCGACGACCCGCTGTCCAGCGAATGGCGCAAGGTTACCGAGGCGGTGTTCGTGTTTGTCGCCATCGATGGCAGCGGCCGCACGCGCTCGGTTCCATCGCGCGCGCGTTAAACCTCGCAGGGTTTTGACGGTCAATTGCCCCATTGCCTGCCATTAAGAGTGCCTGTTATGCCTACGCCCCACGTAGAGAACGTGCAAATCGACCAACTGGACTGCTGGCGCATCCGCCACAACGGCGCCGAACTGATGGTGGCCCAACAGGGCGCACACATTTTCAGTTACCAGCGCCAGGGCGAACAGCCGCTGATTTGGCCTAACCAACAGGCCGTGTTCAAAAAGGGCAAAGGCATTCGTACCGGTGTGCCGGTGTGCTGGCCGTGGTTTGGCGTGTTTGACCGTAACCCGCAAAGCGTGAAGGCCATGCGCCAGAGTGACGAGCCGGCCGGCGCGCATGGTTTTGTGCGCACCGCGACCTGGACGCTCGACACGGTGACGCCGGTTGGCGACGCGCTTCAGGTGGATCTGCTACTGCCGGTGCCCGAGGATGGCTTCCCCGGTTGGCCGCATCAGGTTGACCTGAAGCTGAGCCTGCTGTTGGACGATCAGCTGCACATTCGCCTGACCAGCCATAACCGCGGCACCGACACCGTGACCCTCAGCCAGGCGCTGCACAGCTACTTCGCCGTAAGCGACGTGCGTAACGTGCAGGTCGAAGGCCTCGACGGGCTGGCGTATATCGACACCGCTGACGGCTGGACCGAGAAAACGCAAACCGGCCTGCTGCATTTCACCGCCGAGACCGATCGCATCTATCTTGATACGCCGTCCCAACTGAGCATTGTCGATAAAGACTGGCAGCGCCGCATCCAGCTGACGGCCGAGGGCTCGACGTCGACCGTTATCTGGAACCCCTGGACTGAACGCGCCAAAGCGTTTGACGACATGGCCGATGATGGCTGGCAGGGCATGCTGTGCATCGAAACGGCCAATGTGCTGGACGATGTGGTGAGTCTGGCGCCGGGCGAAAGTCACACGCTGGGTGTGAGCATCCGCGGCCTCACCTTGTAAACATGTGGGCGCAGGTGTTGGGCTTTAGAGGTCGGACTCTTTTACCGCCCTCACCTTTCCCGCATCCAGCGCGTACGCCGCATCGGCCAAGTCGTTGTTGACCTTCTCGACCTTCAATGTGCCAGTCACCCACAGCGGCGTGTAAATATCATCCAGCTTCAACCCCTTTGGGTAGCGCACCAGCACCAACTGGTTAGGCGGCGGTGGTGGCACGTGGATGCAAGCGCCAGGGTACGGCACCAGGAAGAACAGCGTGCTGCGGCCCTTGGCGTCGGTTTCCAATGGCACGGGGTAGCCGCCGATGCGGATGTTCTTGCCGTTCATGGCGGCCACGGTTTTGGTGGAATACATCACCGCCGGCAAACCCTTGCTCTGTTTCAAGCCACCTTTGTCGGTGAACGTGCCTTGGGCTTCGGGGGAGTTGTGGTCGATTTCAGGCATTGCTTCAAGGGCTTTCTGATCCGACAGCGGCATCAGGTCGAGCCAGTCGGTTTCCGGCAATTCGCCAGCGTGGGCAAGGCCAGAGCCTAGCAAAAGGAGAGTCAGCAGAAGACGGCGCATGGAGAGGCTCGGCAATTACAAGTGGCGAGCATTCTAACCCTCTGCGCCTGCGCAGCGCAGAGGGCTCGACGCTAAATCATTTTTTTCGCAGCAGACCGTAAATCACCAGCAGCACGATGGCGCCGATCAGCGCACCGATAAAGCCTGCGCCTTGGCCTGCCTGGTAGATGCCCAGGGCCTGACCACCGTAGGTGGCGACCAGGGAACCTGCGATACCCAGCAGGATGGTCATGATCCAGCCCATGCTGTCGTCGCCAGGCTTGAGGAAACGTGCGAGCAGACCGACGATCAAGCCGATAAAGATGGTTCCGATGATACCCATGGCATTTCCCTCTGATTGAATGTGAGTCATGACAAAGCCTAGTCAGGCTTTACCATCCTGCAATCAGAGAGACGACGGTGACCAATGGTTCCCGCCGTCGCACCGGTTATTGCTCGGCGATCAGCGCCTCAACCTTGAGGATCTGCGCCTCAAGGGTCGCGCGGTCCTTGCAACGCAGGTTGGCGTGGCCGACTTTGCGCCCGGCCTTGAAGGCTTTGCCGTAGTGATGCAGATGGCAGTCATCAATCGCGATGACTTTTTCCACCGGCGGCACAACCCCGATGAAGTTGAGCATGGCGCTCTCGCCGACCTTGGCCGTGGAACCCAATGGCAAGCCCGCCACCGCCCGCAGGTGGTTTTCGAACTGGCTGCACTCGGCGCCTTCGGTGGTCCAGTGCCCGGAGTTGTGCACACGCGGGGCGATTTCGTTGGCCTTGAGGCCGCCGTCGACTTCAAAGAACTCGAACGCCATCACGCCGACGTAATCCAGCTGCTTGAGCACACGGCTGGAGTAGTCTTCGGCCAAGGCCTGCAACGGATGGTCGGTGCTCGCCACAGACAGCTTGAGGATGCCGCTGTCATGCGTGTTGTGCACCAACGGGTAGAAGCGGGTTTCGCCATCGCGCGCGCGCACCGCGATCAACGAGACTTCACCGGTGAATGGCACGAAGCCTTCCAGCAAGCAGGCCACGCTGCCCAGCTCGGCAAAAGTGCCGACCACATCGGCGGCGGTGCGCAGGACTTTCTGGCCCTTGCCGTCGTAACCCAGGGTGCGGGTTTTCAGCACGGCGGGCAGGCCGATACTGGCGACGGCGGCGTCCAGGTCTGCCTGGGACTGAATGTCGGCAAACGCCGGCGTCGGAATGCCGAGGTCCTTGAACATGCTTTTCTCGAACCAACGGTCGCGAGCAATGCGCAAGGCTTCGGCGCTCGGGTACACCGGTACGAACTGCGACAGGAAAGCCACGGTTTCGGCCGGGACGCTTTCGAACTCGAAGGTCACCAGGTCGACTTCATCGGCCAATTGGCGCAAGTGGTCCGGGTCGCTGTAGTCAGCGCGCAAGTGTTCACCCAGGGCTGAGGCGCAAGCGTCCGGCGCGGGGTCCAGGAACGCGAAGTTCATCCCCAGCGGGGTACCCGCCAGGGCCAGCATACGGCCCAATTGGCCGCCACCGATTACACCGATTTTCATCGTCAACACCCTCAGGCGATACGTGGGTCTGGGTTTTCCAGCACGCTGTCTGTCTGCTCGGCACGGAATTTCTTCAGCACCGCGTGAAACTGCGGGTGCTTGGCGCCCAGGATGCTGGCGGACAGCAGCGCTGCGTTGATCGCGCCCGCCTTGCCGATCGCCAGCGTGGCCACCGGAATACCGGCCGGCATCTGCACGATGGACAACAGCGAATCCACGCCCGAGAGCATCGACGACTGCACCGGCACGCCCAGCACCGGCAAGTGAGTCTTGGCTGCACACATGCCTGGCAAGTGCGCTGCACCGCCAGCACCGGCGATGATCACCTCGATGCCACGCGATTCTGCTTCATCGGCATACTGGAACAGCAAATCCGGGGTGCGGTGGGCAGAGACCACTTTCACTTCATACGGAATGCCGAGCTTTTCCAGCATATCGGCGGTGTGGCTAAGGGTGGACCAATCGGACTTGGAGCCCATGATCACGCCAACCAATGCACTCATCGTCGTGCCTCTTCTCTCTGGGCGCCCGCAGGCGCGTCAAAAAACAACAAGCCACGCGGGAAATCCGGCGTGGCTTGTTGTACGAATTAAGGCCGGTTGGACCGGCCGAAGGCCGCGCAGTATACCGTAATGCAGCAGATAAACAGCCCCTCGGATGACCATCTGTCTTACGGCGCAAAGTGGCGGTTTTATTGACTCAGAAGTCAGCGATGAGGTCGAGGCGATGGGTCTTGGCAATGGCATCAATCATGGCGGATGAAACACCCGCTGCTGCCGCGATGACAGGCCATTGCGCCACCGCCTCATGCACCTCCCGGATGATCTGCCGGGCCTTGAGCCCCTTGATCTGACGCCCAACACTGAGCAGGTCATCCAGCACAAAGTTGTCGCGCTTGCCGTTAATGCTCATCTGATGGCTATCGACCCAGAAGTTTCCAGGCATATAGGACCATGTCACGTCATAGGCAGGCGACAAGTACCAGGTGCCATCGGTATCCAGCAAAAAGCTGATGTTCTTGGTGTGATCGTCCTGATTTCGAGCAATCACATTGAACACCATCCGCCGAAAAAACTGCTCTGCCTCTCGGCGCCCCAACTTCAACACCCGGAACACGCTCAATGCCTCGGCGTATGAGTATTCCCCGGGTTTTTTATAGTCAGCATGATCCAGCGCACACAACGTCGCGGTATGGATTTTTTCGCCTTCATCGGTGCGGTCAAATCGCCGGGTCATAAAATGGGCGCGCCCACCCTCTTCAAGCAGGCGGCATTCGGTCATTACCACCAAGGCTTGCCTGGCCATGAGGTGGTAGGCATATTCGATCCGGCCAAAGCCTTGGCTGTCGGCAAGCACGTCAGTGTTTTTGGCGACGTCAAATTTGAGCAGCCAGTAGCTGTAGCCCTGCGGCGCTGTCACTTGCCCTGACCGGACGTGCCCTTGGTCGTTGATTGCGATGATTGCCTTCGCCCGCGCACCGCCTGCGCTGGTGCCGACCTGAATCAAGCGCTGCAACGCGGCATCGTCGACAGTGGGATCATTCGACGTCAGCCGGTCCTCCAGACTCTCGCGCCCCGCAAGGACCTCACCGGCCAACTGAACCAGCGCCTCGATCTCGATACTTTCGGCTTCGTTGGCCTCTGTTTTCATCGCTGGGCGGTACTCCAGCGCGCCCATCCCGCGATTGCCCTGATACAGCAACCGATCCACTGGCGTGAAGGCAAGCTTGTCGCGACCTTGCTGGGCTAACCAGGCGTCAATCAGCGCATTACCAAAGTCATCGGGAAGTGAGTCGGCAAAAATCGCAGGCAGTGCGTTATAGGTTTGCCGATTCAGGTTTGAGAACGCATAGGTGTAATCGGCACGGGCAGGCATGTGGATGGGCGAGATTTCCAACCCGGTAGCCACGAACTCGGGAGAAAATTCGAACTCGCCAACCAGCGTTGCCTCGTCCCAATTGAGTGCCCCGACGTACAGGCCCCATAGGTAAATTTGTGCTATCACCAACCGGTGTCCTTCTTGATTGCATCGGGAGCGATAAGCTTTTTCTTGCCCGTTACCGAAGCTTCTGCGGATGGATTCTTGCGGGTGGTGTAAGCGCGCTGGCGTTTTTTCCCGGCCATTTTCGCCATCTGAATCGGGCTGGAACGTACCTCCTCGACAAGAGAGCTCAACCGGTCCAATTCGCCGATCACGCGTAACACCGAAATCAGGTTAAGCAAGGTGCCCTTGCCCGCCATCAGTTGACGTAGCGTCGTGCGGGAAATACCCGCCTCTTCGGCGACGGTTTCCTGATTGATGTTCTTTTTCACCCTCAAGGTTTCAAGGCGCGAGCCAATCGCTTGCGCGATGGCCTGCTCACTCATCGTAGTCATTCGCATGTTGTCCAGCTTCCTGATCGATAGGTGAACTTGCATTCAGTATTGATCAGTATCCCAGCCAATAATCCGGCGACAAACCAATTGCGATAAAGCCAGATTTTTTGGACAGAAACATGATCAAAATATGACTATAGATGGTTTATTGATCAGAAAACTATTCAATTTTATAACTGCCCGGTACCACCGCGCTCAGCCACCGGGTTTTGCGCTGCGCCACCTTCCAGCTTGCGCCACAACAAGCGCACGTTTGCCTTGCGCACCAACGCACAGCGGTACAGGCGAATCTCCAGTGGCACATGCCATTGCGGGCCGCCGCACACCACCAACTCGCCGCGTGCCAATTCGGCGCGCACACTCAGTTGCGGCACCCAGGCGATGCCCAATCCTTCCAACGCCATGCTTTTCAGGCTGTCGGCCATCGCGGTTTCGTACACCGTGGTAAAACGCAGGGCGCGCTGGCGCAGCAGCAAGTTCACCGACCGCCCGAGGAACGCGCCGGCGCTGTAGGCCAACAACGGCACACTGCCCTCGCCTTCCAGGTCGAACAACGGCTTGCCATCGGCATCAGCAGCGCACACCGGCAGCATTTCGGTATTGCCCAGGTGCAGTGACGGGAATATCTCCGGGTCCATTTGCAGTGCGGCGTCCGGGTCGTAGAACGCCAGCATCAAGTCACAGCCGCCTTCGCGCAGGGCGTGCACCGCGTCGCCGACGTTGGTGGCGACCAGCCGCGTGGCGATGTTCAAGCCTTCGTTGCGCAATTGCGCGATCCAGCGCGGGAAAAAGCCCAACGCCAGGGAATGCGCGGCCGCCACTTGCATGACTTCGCCCTGCCCGCTTTCCAGATGGTGCAAATGGCGCAGCACTTCACCGAGCTGTTCAACCACTGTTCGCGCGGTCACCAGAAACAACTGCCCGGCGGCCGTCAGCTCAACCGGTGTGCGCGAGCGGTTCACCAGCGTCAGGCCCAGCGCGGCTTCAAGGCTGCGGATACGTCGGCTGAAGGCCGGCTGAGTGACAAAGCGTCGCTCCGCGGCCTGGGAAAAACTGCGCGTCGCCGCCAGGGCGCTGAAGTCTTCCAGCCATTTGCTCTCAAGGTTCATTACTGCCTCCCGTGGGCACGCACCAATTTGGTACACACGCCCGCCATGATAACCGGGTCACACCTACATTATGCCGTTTGTGCATAGGCCAGTGCTGAACAGCATTGGCCCAAAACTTCCCACAAGCCTAGCATTCGCAGCGTTCCGGCCAGTTCCGGGTCCTTATCGAGATGATTTCCGTCATGTCCTCCGCTGCATCATTCCGCACAGAAAAAGACCTGCTTGGCGTACTCGAAGTACCTGCTCAAGCGTATTACGGCATCCAGACCCTGCGAGCGGTGAATAACTTCCGCCTCTCGGGCGTTCCGATTTCGCATTACCCTAAATTGGTGGTCGGCCTGGCAATGGTCAAGCAAGCGGCCGCTGATGCCAACCGCGAGTTGGGCCAGCTCAGCGAAGCCAAGCACGCTGCCATCAGCGAAGCCTGTGCACGCCTGATCCGCGGCGATTTCCACGAAGAGTTCGTGGTGGACATGATTCAAGGCGGCGCCGGCACTTCAACCAACATGAATGCCAACGAAGTCATCGCCAACATCGCGTTGGAGGCCATGGGCCACAACAAGGGCGAATACCAGTACCTGCACCCTAATAACGACGTAAACATGGCGCAGTCGACCAATGACGCTTACCCGACCGCGATCCGTTTGGGTCTGCTGCTCGGTCATGATGCGCTGTTGGCCAGCCTCGACAGCCTGATCCAGGCATTCGCCGCCAAAGGCGTCGAATTCAGCCACGTACTGAAAATGGGCCGCACCCAACTGCAAGACGCCGTGCCGATGACCCTCGGCCAGGAGTTCCGCGCCTTCGCCACCACCCTCGGTGAAGACCTGGCTCGCCTGAAAACCCTCGCGCCAGAGCTGCTCACCGAAGTAAACCTGGGCGGCACCGCCATCGGTACAGGCATCAACGCCGACCCGCGTTACCAGGCCCTGGCCGTACAGCGCCTGGCCCTGATCAGCGGCCAGCCGCTGGTGCCGGCGGCTGACTTGATCGAAGCGACCTCTGACATGGGCGCCTTTGTACTGTTCTCCGGCATGCTCAAGCGTACCGCGGTAAAACTCTCGAAAATCTGCAACGACCTGCGCCTGCTGTCCAGCGGCCCACGCACCGGCATCAATGAAATCAACCTGCCGGCGCGCCAACCGGGCAGCTCGATCATGCCCGGCAAGGTCAACCCGGTTATCCCGGAAGCCGTCAACCAGGTGGCTTTCCAGATCATCGGTAACGATTTGGCACTGACCATCGCGGCCGAAGGCGGCCAACTGCAACTGAACGTGATGGAGCCGCTGATCGCCTACAAGATCTTCGACTCGATCCGCCTGCTGCAACGCGCCATGGACATGCTGCGCGAGCATTGCATTGTCGGCATCACCGCCAACGAAGCGCGTTGCCGTGAACTGGTGGAGCACTCCATCGGCCTGGTGACCGCACTGAACCCCTACATCGGCTATGAAAACGCCACCCGCATTGCGCGTATCGCCCTCGAAAGCGGCCGCGGCGTGCTGGAACTGGTGCGCGAAGAAGGCTTGCTCGACGACGCTATGCTCGATGACATCCTGCGCCCCGAAAACATGATTGCGCCACGCTTGGTCCCGTTGAAGGCCTAAGCGTTTGTTGCACCGCTCACCAGGTTGAGGGACTAGACACCTCTCACCTTTTGAGGGCCTGAAGGCTCACTCTTCAGGCCCTTTTTTTTGCCTCAGGGTTGTGAAATGAAGCCTATAAAAAATCCAATATCGCAGCGTAAACCCTCCTTGCCCCCAATAGCTTGGCTGAAACCTTTAATCGCCCCGTGCAGACGGATCCCGCTTGCGTAGGTATAGTGCCGACCCTCTTCGCGTCTGTGGCCGTCGGTAACGAGGCCCGGGTAACCGCGAAAGCGCATGAATAACAACACCCGCAAAAGGATTGGGGTCGAACCGTCGCGCACTGCCTGGTGCTATGCGAAGGGTTGAACCGTCCTGCGTTTGCCATTAGAAAAATCAGCGAGGAACACTCCATGCTCGAAGTCATCAACGACTTCCTCTCAGGGAAAGTACTGATCGTGCTCATTGTAGGGCTCGGCGGTTATTTCACGATCCGTTCGCGTTTCGTGCAGTTGCGTCACTTTTTCCACATGTTCTCGGTATTTCGCGACAGCCTGAAGAGCAGCTCCGGTCAACTCAGCTCGTTCCAGGCGCTGATGCTCAGCCTGGCCGGCCGCGTAGGTGCCGGTAATATCGCAGGTGTCGGCATTGCCGTGACCCTGGGTGGCCCCGGCGCCGTGTTCTGGATGTGGGTCACCGCGCTGGTGGGCATGTCTTCGAGCTTTATCGAATGCTCACTCGGCCAGCTGTACAAACGTACCGACGCAGACGGCGCCTACCGTGGCGGCCCGGCTTACTACATTCAGCACGGCCTGCAAAAACGCTGGCTGGGCATGGTCATGGCGTTCCTGTTGCTGGTGACCTTCGGGTTTGCCTTCAACGGCCTGCAAGCCCACGCCGTGACCCACTCGCTGAACAACGCTTTCGGTCTGGACACCACCTACACCGGCCTGGCCTTGGCGGTGTTGCTGGGCCTGGTGTTCATCGGCGGGATCAAGCGCATTGCCTCGATCGCCGACTTGCTGGTGCCGGTCAAGACCCTGGTTTACATCGCCGTGACCCTGTACGTGATCGTGCTGCAATTTGACCACGTACCGGCCATGCTCGCGACCATCGTCAGGAGTGCTTTTGGCCTCGACCAAGCCTTCGGTGGCCTGGTGGGCAGCGCCATCATCATGGGCGTTAAGCGCGGCGTGTTCGCCAACGAAGCCGGTTTGGGCAGCGCACCTAACGTGGCAGCGGTGGCTTCGGTAGAGCACCCGATCGCCCAAGGCGTGGTGCAAGCGTTCAGCGTGTTCCTCGACACCTTCGTAATCTGCACCTGCACTGCGTTGCTGATCCTGCTCTCCGGCTTCTATACCCCGGGCTTTGAAGGCGACGGCATTGCCCTGACCCAGAACTCCCTGGCGGCGGTGGTAGGTGACTGGGGCCGGATGTTCATCTCGGTGGCCCTGGCGTTGTTCGTGTTTACCTCGATCATGTACAACTACTACCTCGGCGAGAGCAACCTGCGCTTTCTGGTCGGCAACAACCGCAAGGTGCTGATGGGCTATCGCGCGCTGGTACTGGTATTGATTTTCTGGGGTTCGATCGAGAACCTGGGCACCGTGTTTGCCTTCGCCGACATCACCATGACCTTGCTCGCGTTCGTTAACCTGTTCGCCCTGGCGTTCCTGTTCAAGATCGCCATGCGCGTACTGGACGACTACGACAACCAGCGCGCTGCGGGCATCAAGACGCCGGTGTTCGATTCCAGCCAGTTCCCAGACCTGGACCTGGACCGTACCGCGTGGCCAGCTAACCCGGCAAAGCCGCAAACCGGCACCCAAGCGTCGGCTGAATCGGTCGCTCCAGCGCAACGCTGAGCGCAGTAAGCCTAGATAGATGACACGCCGCCCGGCCTTGGGCATGCTCTGGGCCCGGCGGCGTTTTTCGTTCAGGAGATTGTATGCAACCAGCTAATAACGTCATGGTGCTGTACACAGGCGGCACCATCGGCATGCAGGCCAGCGCCAACGGCCTGGCGCCTGCGTCGGGTTTCGAAGCGCGCATGCGCGAACAGCTTGCCACGCTGCCAGTACCGGCTTGGCGCTTTCGGGAAATGGCGCCACTGATCGACAGCGCCAACATGACGCCCGCTTACTGGCAGCGCCTGCGGGTTGCCGTGATCGAGGCCGTGGACGCGGGGTGCGACGCGGTGTTGATCCTGCACGGCACCGACACCCTGGCCTACAGCGCGGCGGCCATGAGCTTTCAACTGCTCGGCCTGCCGGCGCCGGTGCTGTTCACCGGCTCCATGTTGCCCGCCGGCGTGCCCGACAGCGATGCCTGGGAAAACGTCAGCGGCGCGCTGCAAGCATTGGGCGAAGGCCAGCCATCGGGCGTGCAACTTTACTTCCACGGCGCGCTGATGGCGCCGACGCGTTGCGCGAAAATCCGCAGCTTTGGTCGCCATCCATTCGCGGCGCTGCAGCGCAATAGCGGCGCGGCCAAGGCCGACTCACCTCCCGCCGCCCTGGATTACCGCCAGCCCAAGGCCTTGGCCAACGTCGGCGTGTTGCCGCTGGTGCCTGGCATCGCCGCCGGGCTGTTGGATGCGCTGATCGACAGCGGCATTCAGGCGCTGGTCCTCGAATGTTTTGGCAGCGGCACGGGGCCAAGCGACAACCCTGAGTTTCTCGCCGGCCTGCAGCGCGCTCGGGATAAAGGGATTGTGGTGGTGGCAATCACTCAATGCCATGAAGGCGGCGTGGAACTGGATGTGTACGAAGCCGGCAGCCGTTTGCGCGGCGTGGGCGTGTTGTCCGGTGGCGGCATGACCCGCGAGGCGGCGTTCGGCAAGCTCCACGCGTTGATCGGCGCAGGTCTTGCGACGGACGAAATCCGCCGCTTGGTAGAGCTGGACCTGGGTACGCAATCGCACCCTAGATAAGTACCTCCCTCCCCGTCTTGCTGCTTTCTAGCATGGAAACCCCGAGCGTTAACCTCGGGTTGTTCCCATCAAACGGCAAGACAGGGATGCACCATGACCACTCCAAGCACCACCGCGCAGGATGCAGAACCCGAAGATCTCACGCAGAAGCTGATCACCCAGCTATGTGTCGGCCCCTCAATAACAGAGGTAGCCGGCGAACTGCTGCGCGAAGCGTTAGACGCACAGTATCCAGACCTGCATATCAACCCGGATACCACACTGTTGGGCACGCCGGTCTGGAAGTTAGTCGACGACAAGATCATCTCTGCCCCCCCGTACTATCAGACCCTCAGCGCCCTACTGGCCAGGCAGGCCGTGCTGAAAGTGCCGACGCTGTGCATTGAGGGCGAACACTTTCTGACCCGACTCCCGCTGACCGAGCCTGCGGTTAACGTGTCGGTACGCATTGTTGAAGTCGCCGACACGATCAACATTTTGGCGCCAGCCCTGTTCCCGTCGTTCAAGGAACAACTGGTGGACTTCTGGAACAACAGCAACGGTAGCGGCCCTCGCTGGCACGAACTTTCCAACACGCTGCGCAAAGCCTGGAATGTGCACCAGGTGGATGAGTGGAGCGATGAAGACTGCACATTGGCGCGCAGCTTGTACCACTCGCCCGACCCGGCGAATCGACAGCCCAACGACCCACTGCGGTCTCGTGCATGCCTGATCGACGTTGACCTTGTAAGCGGCACCAAGGTCACCCACACCCAACAGGTATTTATCGCCGTGCTGATAGGGCAGTCCGAGGGTAAAACCGTCATCCTTTGCCACTCACTCGACGGGTATAAAAAATTCGCCACGCAGGATCAACTCGGCGAGTACCTGACGACGCTGGTTTACCAGCCAACACCCTATGACCGCCTGCAGTGGCAACTGTACGAGCCCGCCGGGGATTTTTTCGAGCACTTGGCTTGCTCGCTGGTCATGCTGCAAATAGACGCGCTGACCACCACCTCCGGTGGCACGTCGGCGATGCCGAGCACTGCCCCATTGAGCGTATTGGCCGGCACGCCCGGACAGGTCACAGCCAAAGGACCGGACCTTGCCTGGTATCAGCAATCGTTACCGGACTGGCTCGCCCGGGCGTCCACGTCGGACCGGGCGTTTTATTCGCGGCACCTCAAAGACCTGGCCGCACTGAACAGCCTGAACACGGGGAAAACCTACCAGGACGACATCCCGTCTATCCAACAGTACGCTCAGGACACACTCAAGGCGCAGATCATCAAAGACCACCCCGTCGCTGCGAACCTGCGCCTGGACACCCTGACCATCAAGGTCGAAAGCCAGGTTGTGTGGGGCATATTCACGGTGCCGGGGCAGGTCGAAACCAGCACCTTCAGCCTCGCCGAATTGGCGCTGCAAAACCTGATCGCATTGCCCATCGGCAACCAAAGCCTGCGAATGCAGGTGCGCAAGGCCCTGCCTGCGTGGCTGACCGTCGCTTACGTGAAAAAGCTCATTGCCCAAGTCGATATCGGCACCACCTACCCCGCGCTGATACGCAGCAAATTGATAGACGACGCTGCCGAGTCGGCGCGGCGCAAAACCTTGTACATCCAACACTTGCGCATCCAACTGCCGCTGCTGGCGTTGCAATGCAAAATCCGCCAAGAGGCGGGGATTGACGAGCGCGGCTACCGCTACGTGGCAGCCGTGATGCAAGCCGACAGCAGCGACCGTTATGTTGACGGGCAAGCCATTGTCATCCGGCATTTGGCCTTCGTGCCCAAACGCCGCAAGACCAATGAGCAGGACGTGGTGAACAACATGTATGTCATCGGCCCGCAAAATGCCGAAGCCGGCCCCTGCCTGTTGTATCGCCCGCTGTTCGAGCCGGCGCTGATTCAATACCCCTCACAGGCAAACCTGTTGTACGCCATCGCACAGTCTCGCGATCTACGCAATTCGGTGGTCGCCTGGCTGCCGGATTCAGCGCGCCCTGATTATGCCAACTATGTGTTTCCTGGCGACCTGCCCTCACCTTGGGCCGTGGCCGACCTTCTGGTGGAACCTGACAAGCTCTGGACCTTCACCGGCCCCATGAGCCTTGGCCAACAAGCCCTCAACGGCAATCAGTTCAGCACGTTGTTTGATGCGAACGCCAAGGCACTGGTCGAGCTGGCGGACCGCCAATCGGTCTCCAATGCCGAAAACCGCTGGGCAACGCTCAAGCAGGCCGGTTGGTTGATCTTCAATTCAGCCTTGCCCTTTATGGGCCGTATCGCCGGTACCGGTGCGTGGATCTGGCAGATCGTCGATCAAGTGCAAACACTGGTCGAGGCGCATCAACACGACGAGCAACAGGCCCAGTGGTCGGCGCTGACCGATGTATTGCTCAACCTGGGTATGGCCATCACCTTGCATATCGCGACCCGCGCGCACCCAGACGCGACCTCTGCCAAGGTCGAGCCACACACACCGCGTCTCCCTGCCAAGCAGCCGGTTACCGTGGAGCAATTGCCTACGCGCACCACAGAACAGGTGCCTGCCGGTCACGAACTGGCACTGAACACCAGCGGCGCGATCACGCGCACGGCCAGCAGCCTGGCGACCTTGCTGGACAGTTTTACCACCGACAAACCCGCTGAGCTGCCTGCAGCCATCACCGTGGAAGGCAGTGCGTACCGACACCTTTATCTGCTTGAAAAGCACTACTACGCCGCAGTGGGCACACGCTGGTTTGAAGTGACGCTGGACGGCGACGAGACCCTCGTCATCGTCGACCCCAAGCAGCCCAACCGCAGAGGGCCGCCGCTGATTCACAGCGCGAAGGGTGAGTGGTTCATCGACACCCGGTTACGCCTGCGCGGTGGCGGCCGCAAAAGCACACAGAAAAGCGCCTTGGAGAAGGCAAAAGCCAAATCCATTGAGCTGCGTACAAAATTGGCGGCATTCGAAGACGCCAAAACAGTTGCACAACGCGAACTGCAACAAGCCCACGACGCCATGACCGATGCGCCCGGCACTTCGGCACAGGCCAAACGCCAGGCCTACCTGGGTAAACTCGACAGCCAACGTTCAGACTACGAAAAGGCACGACAACAGCTGATGACCTTGCATGTCTTTACCCCGGTCGCTGACTTTCAGAAAAAAGCGCTGGGTTATGTGAAGGCTCAAATGGAGCTCAATGAGGAAGGCCTCAGAGAGCTGCAAACCACGTTCACCCCGCAACTCAATACGGTCCTTGACCAGCTCGAAACCCCGGAGGCGTCAACTCAGGCAAGCCGCGTGGTGGACGCGCGATTAGTCAGTGACATGAGTGACGACATCATAGAACGCCTGGATTACGCGCAATCGCGCTTCACTGAGTTACGGCCACTGGCTCGTCAAGGCTTGCACATGATTCAGAGCAGCAAAAGCCGGCTGCCCACTTACACCAGCGACGACCTGCGAGCCTTGCAAGTGACGCTGGCGCGAAATCTATGCCTGCAACCGCACTCCATCACCACTGAACCTGCGGCCTGGACCCTGATCAGCGAGATTGTCGATGGCGCAGACCTTGCCGTGCAGACCCTGCGTGACGCCCTGCAAGAGCGTAGCGAAGCACGTTTGGACGAACGCATTGAAACGTTGAGCAGCCTGGTCGAGCAGTTTCAATTCATTGACGAGCGCCTGCAGGACTTTCCCGAGGACTATTCCGAACAAACCCTGACCGCGCCGGTTGGAAACCTGCGTGAAATGCTGCGCGGCTTCGCTGATCGGGCCATCGCCGAACTTGCGCCTCTGCACGTTCAGCAAGAGCACCGGCGCATCCGCCCTACACCGCCGCCTACACCGCCAAGGGCGGTGAAAAAGTTTATCCACACACGTTTCAACGGCGTGTTGATTGGCGAACCGCGCTTGACCTCAACGGGCCTCGAAACCGATCTTGTCGACATCAAGTCACCGCTGACCCATAAAACCCTGGCCACCTTTCATGAAAAAACCTCAGGTGTCTGGGTCGAGCACATTAAGGGGCCCACCACACCTGCACCGGCCACGCCCACGATTGAAACCAGCCTGGCTAACGGCCAGGCGTTATTGGCCCAACTCACTACGTTTCAGGCGCGCGCCGATGAGCAAATAAACAAACCCTCGCGCACACCCATCGGCATCGAACACATGTTTCATCAACATGCCCAAGTGCTGGAGAAGGCCGGTCAGGCCATCGAAGATGCACTGACCCAAGCCAATGTTACCGAAAGCCACCAGCCATCGGCGGCCACCCTGCGCAAACAACTCGACACCGCAGCCCAAGCGCTTTACCAGCAGGCTAATCAGCAAGTGCAGAGGATGATCATGCAACGGGCGCCCACCCTTTCGGGTGTTGAATGGCTGAAGAACAACAACGTCATCACTATCAAAAAAACCGTCAAGCGGCGCCGACTCAAAGGTGCCACCAAGGATTATCTGGATGAGTACACCATCACCGATGAGACCACCCGCACGACACTCTGGTATGCCCATTTTCATTACTCAAACGCAAGCGCACCGGCCGATAGATTTCTAGCCGCACGCTTGAAAACCCCACAAGAACACGCGCGTGGCATGGCGTCGGATGATCTTCATGGGCTCAACGCAGAACAACGGGTCGCGTTCTACCGCAGCACCATCAATCTGACGCAGGCCAGGCGATTGTTTTTTCGGGCGCAGACCGATTAACCCACGCTCAAGAATGGCCAGAACCCCATGCCTGGCGTAATCGCGCCAGGGCTTGGGCGATGTCCGCTTCGGGCACGGCGGCGAAACCCAGCACCAGCCCGGCACGCTGATCGACAGGCGTGCCGGACTGCGCCAGCCAGTAGCTGCTCAAGCCATTGACCTCGACGCCTGCCGCATGGGCCTGCGCCAGCAATTGCTGTTCGCGCGCCAGGCTGCTCACGCGCACTGTCACGTGCAGCCCCGCCGCAACGCTGGGCAGTTCGCCCACGCCAGGCAGGCCAGCGGGCCAACCGGCAAGCAAGGCATTGCGCCGGCTTGATGCGGCACGGCGCATACGCCGGATATGCCGCTGGAAATGCCCCGCGGCCATAAATTCGGCCATCACCGCTTGGGTACTGACTTCGGAATGGCGCATGTCGACGGCGCGGCGCCGGG
The DNA here is from genome assembly GCF_049199985.1 of Pseudomonas kitaguniensis. Lineage (NCBI taxonomy): Bacteria > Pseudomonadati > Pseudomonadota > Gammaproteobacteria > Pseudomonadales > Pseudomonadaceae > Pseudomonas > Pseudomonas kitaguniensis. Next base: position 23,142 of record NZ_JBLZPT010000007.1, on the reverse strand, counting down.
TGAACGCGTCGACCAAACCCTGTGGCAATACCAGGTAACCCAGGCGCAAGGCCGGGAACGCCACCTTGCCGAAGGTGCCGACGTACAGCACTCGCCCGCTGTGGTCGAGCGCCGCCAACGGCGACAGGGGCGCGCCGCTGTAGCGGTACTCGCCGTCGTAATCGTCCTCGATGATCCAGCCGCCCGTACGTGCAGCCCAAGCCAGCAGTTCCAGGCGCCGCGCCAGGCTCATCACCACACCCAACGGGTACTGGTGGGAAGGCGTGACATAGGCCAGCCGGCAATCAGCGAGGGTGTTCAGCACTTGGCAATCAATGCCTTCGGCGTCCACCGGCACACCGTGCAATTGCCCACCCGCCACGGCGAACGCATGGCCTGCCGCGCGATAGCCAGGATTCTCCACCGCCACCGCGTCCCCAGGCTCTACCAGCAACTGTGCACAAAGGCTTATCGCTTGCTGTGCACCACTGGTGATCACTATTTGCTCAGCGGTGCACTGCATGCCCCGCGAGCTGAGCAAATAAGCGGCGATCAAACCGCGCAGCCGAGCGTGGCCTGCCGGGTCGCCGTAACACAACTGCGCAAGGTCCGGCTTACGCCAGAACGCCCCGTTCAGCTTGGCCCATGTCTCAAACGGGAACAGATCGAACGCCGGCACGCCCACACGAAATGCTCGAGGCGGCCCCGCAGGAGGCTGGGATAAGTGGTTATTTTTGACCCGCGCCAGCGCGGCGCTGTGGATAACTTTTTCGCTCGGTTTTATCGGTAAATCCGACCAATTTGTGGATAAGGCTGGGGATAAGCCTGTTGAAAACCCTGTGGATACTTTTGTGGATAGTTTTTTTGGCGTGGGTAATTGAGCGACATAAGTGCCATCACCGACCCGGCTCTCAATAAACCCTTCTGCATACAGCTGATCGTAGGCACGCACCACGCTATTGCGCGAGATCGACAGCGAAGCCGCCAAATCGCGGCTGGCGGGCAACCGCGTACCGCTGACCAGACGCCCATCGAGTACTCGCTGGCGCAGGGCTTGATACAACTGGCGTGTCAGCCCCTGGCGGCGATCCAATTCAATACCGGCGGGGTTGAATGACAGCGGTGGCGCAACGGCTGACATGGCGCGAACTCCAGGATTGGACCTATAAAATTGGCCATAGATGGCTCTTACAACGAACCATTAGCCTGCCTAGGATGCACGCATTCGCCAAGGAAAATTTCCATGTACACACCCCGCGCCTTTGCCCTGGACGATTTGCCCGAACTGCAGCAACTGATCCAGCACACTCGCTTGGCGGAGTGCGTGACGGTGGGTGAGCACGGCTTGCAAGCCAGCCACCTGCCGCTGCTGCTCATCCCCGATGAAGGCCCCAACGGCACGTTGTACGGGCACATGGCCAAAGCCAACCCGCAGTGGCACGACCTGCAAAATGGCCGCGAAGCATTGGTGATCTTCGCCGGCGCCGAGGCCTACATCAGCCCGGCGTTCTACCCGGCCAAGGCCGAGCACGGCAAAGTGGTGCCGACGTGGAATTACATCGCGGTGCATGTTTACGGCAAGGCCCAGGTGTTTACCGACGCCGAGCGCCTGCTTGCGGTGGTCAGCGCTCTCACCGACCGCCACGAAGGCGGCCGCGCACAGCCGTGGACAGTCAGCGACGCCCCGGCCGACTACATTGACGGCATGCTCAAGGCCATCGTCGGCTTCGCACTGCCCATCGAACGCTTGATCGGCAAGTGCAAACTCAGCCAGAACCGCAGCCCGGCCGACATCGCCGGGGTGCGTGAAGGCTTGGCCGCAAGCACTGATCTGCGCGACCAAACCCTCGCCCGCGTTATGCCTCAAGGCGTTTCAAAATGAGCCCGATCGACATCCGCCAGGTGACTGCCGCCGACCACGCCGCCTGGCTGCCGTTGTGGCAAGCGTATTTGACGTTCTACAACACCGAACTGCCGGACGCCGTCAGCCAAAGCACCTGGCAACGCCTGATCGATGCCAACGAGCCGACCCATTCGGCGCTGGCCTGGCAAGACGGCAAGGCGGTGGGCATGGTCAATTTTATCTACCACCGCTCCAACTGGAGCATCGAGAATTCCTGCTACTTGCAGGACCTGCTGGTGGACCCGGCCCAACGCGGTACCGGTGTCGGCCGCAAGCTGATCGAGTTTGTCTACACCACCGCCAAAGCCGATGGGTGCTGTAAGGTCCACTGGTTGACCCACGAAACCAACGCCACCGCGATCCAGCTGTACGAGCGTATTGCCGAACGTCCCGGCTTTATCCAATTTCGCAAAGGTCTTTAAGGAGCACAGCATGCCCACCTCTCTCGCCGACTGGAAAGGCGCTCCGGCGCCCAGCGTTGAACTGCTCGAAGGGCGTTTTATCCGCCTCGAAAAACTTGACCCGGCGCGCCACGCCGATGGCCTGTGGCAAGCCCTCGAAGGCCCCGGCGCAGACCCAAAGCTGTGGGATTATTTGCCCTATGGCCCATTTGCCGGGCGCAGCGCGTTCGATGCATGGCTTAACAACCATGCACAGCACAACGAGCCGTATTTCTTCAGTGTTATCGACCGCGCCAGCGGTGACGTACAAGGCATCCTCAGCCTGATGTCCATCGTCCCCGCCCACGGCCGCATCGAAATCGGCCACGTCACCTTCGGCGCGCCGATGCAGCGCTCGCCGAAAAGCACCGAGGCAGTGTACCTGCTGGCCAAATATGCCTTCGAGCTGGGCTACCGTCGACTGGAGTGGAAGTGCAACAACGCTAACGCGCGCTCCAAGTACGCGGCGGAGCGCTTGGGGTTCAGTTTTGAAGGCGTGTTCCGCCAGCACATGGTCGTAAAGGGCCAGAGCCGCGATACCGCCTGGTATTCGATCATCGATTCAGAGTGGCCAAAGGTCGGCGCGGGGTTTGAGCAATGGCTGTCAGCCGCGAACCTGAGCGGTTCGACGCAATTGAAAAGCCTGGCAGAGTGCCGCGGCTGAATCGCCCACACGGCAAAAACAACGGTGGGCGGGCTTGCTCGCGATTGCGGTGTGTCAGATAAGTTTCTTCAACTGACACACCGTAATCGCGAGCAAGCCCGCTCCCACAGAAAGCAAATCTGCTGTGTATCCAACACTTGCTTTTTGATCTTTGTGATCTTGATCTGAGAAGCGCCCGTCAAACCACGATGGCGGGCGCTCTCAGGATTGGCTCAACCCCCCAGCTTTTGCGCCAGCACTGCAATGTGCTCCGGCCCGATCCCGCAGCAACCGCCCAGATGGCTGGCACCGCGTGCCTGCCAATCAGCGGCCCAGTGCAGGTAGCCTGGCGGGTCGAGATCGTCGCGCAAAGGGTCGAGGCCGTCGTTGGCAGTGGCCTCTTCAGGTTGCGGCGGGAACGCATTCGCGTAGGCGCCGATGTGAATCGTAACGCCCAGGCGTTCGAAGGTTTGGCGGGCCGCATCAATGGCGCTGCCAATCACTTCGGGTTGGCTGCAGTTGAACAACAACACTTGCACGCCCATCTGCGCAGCCGCTTCGGCCGCATCAGCCACCGGCTCGCCGGAGCGCAGGCGCGGCACCTCGTCGGTGTCTTCATCCTTCAAGGTAAATGACAGCCAGAACGGTTTGCCGTCTTGTGGCAAGCCCGCATGGATGGCTCGCGCCTCGACGATTGAACTCTGCGTTTCCGCCAGCCACAGGTCCACATGCGGGGCCAGGCCTTGTACCAATGGCGTCAGCAGTTCAGTCACGCGCCCAGCCACAAACAAGTCGGGCCGGTAAGAGCCAAACAGCGGCGGCAACGAACCGGCTACGCGCACCGCTTTGCCTGAAGCCTGCACCGCACGCCGCGCCAATTCACCGGCCAGTGCGGCCAGCGCCTGGCCCTCGGCAGCAAACCGCGCTTCGCCAATATGAAACGGCACGACGGCGTAGCTGTTGCTGGTGATCACCGTGGCGCCGCTCTGAATATACGCCGCGTGCACCGCTTCTACCGCCTGTGGCGCTTCACTCAAGGCCAATGCTGACCAATCCGGCTGGCGGAATGGCGCGCCACGACGTTGCAGTTCACGGCCCATGCCGCCATCGAGAATTACTGTGGTTGCTGCGGCCATATGCTGTTTACTCATAAGCTTATGAAAATAACTCACTATGAGAGTCGTTCTTATAACTATTTAATACGTTCAATTCCGCTCATATCAACTGTTTTTTATAAAGGTGTCACCTGTGAAACTTAAACCGCTGCTGGCCTTGGGCCTGACGTTACTGGCTGCTTCCACCCAAGCCTTCGGCGGCGCAACACTCGACCGGGTTGAGCAAAAGAAAGAGTTGGTTGGTGTGCTGATGGAAAGCTACCCGCCGTTCTCGTTCCTTAACGAGCAGAACCAGCTCGACGGCTTTGACGTCGACGTGGCCAAGGCGGTCGCACAAAAACTGGGGGTGAAACTGCGCCTGGAAACACCGTCGTGGGACGTGATCGCCGCCGGCCGCTGGAGCGGGCGCTACGACATTTGCATCTGCTCGATGACGCCGAGCAAAGCGCGCGCCGAGGTGTTTGATTTCCCGGTGGAGTACTACGCCTCGCCTGCGGTGATCGTGGTCAACGCCAAGGATGACCGCATCCACAGCGCCAAGGACCTGAGCGGCAAAAAAGTCGGGCTCACCAGTGCGTCCAGCTATGAAAGCTACCTGAACAAAAACCTGGTGATCGAAGGCGCCGAAGACACGCACCTGGAGTACCCGTTCGACGACGTGCAAATCGCCCCGTATGACACCGATAACGTCGCCTTCCAGGACCTCGGGCTCGGCGCCGGCGTGCGCCTGGACGCGATTTTGACCAACCTGGTGACCGCGCAACCGCGCCTGAATCAAGACCAGCGCTTCAAGCTTGCCGGCGAGCCGCTGTACTCGGAACCCAACTCGGTGGCGATCGAAAAAGGCGACCCGCAGTGGGACGCCAAAGTGCGTGAAGTGTTTGCCCAGCTCAAACAGGACGGCACCCTAAGCCTGCTCTCGCAAAAATGGATCGGCGCCGACATCAGCCAATGACAGCGTTCCCAACTCCTCCAAAGCCTGCCGTCAGCGATTCCCGTGTGAAGCGACTGTTCGGCTTTCGCACGCGGCTCTATCTCACCTGGGCCGCGTTGTTCTGCCTGTTCGCCAGCTTCTTCCTGAGCTTTGACCTGAAGTTTTCGATCATCCTCGACAAGCTACCCAACCTTGTGGGTGTGCACTTGGCGCCCAATGGCTTTTTGCAAGGCGCGGCACTCACCGTGTTTGTGTGCCTGTGCTCGATTGTGGTGTCGTCGGTACTCGGGTTTATCACCGCGTTGGGGCGCGTGTCGAAAAGCGCCGTGGCCTTTGGCATTGCCAGTTTTTACGCGTCATTCTTTCGTGGCACGCCGCTGCTGATCCAGATTCTGCTGATTTACCTCGGCCTGCCGCAACTGGGCCTGGTACCGGGCGCCATCGTCGCGGGGATCATTGCGCTGTCGCTGAACTACGGCGCTTACCTGAGCGAGATCTTCCGCGCCGGCATCCTCGGCGTGCCTCACGGCCAACGCGAAGCGGCGCTGGCACTGGGCATGCGCGACGGCGCGATTTTCTGGCACGTCACCCTGCCCCAAGCCATGCGCACCATCATCCCGCCCGCCACTAACCAGTTCATCTCGATGCTCAAAGACTCGTCGCTGATCTCGGTGATGGGCGTGTGGGAGGTGATGTTCCTGGCGCAATCGTATGGGCGTTCGAGCTATCGCTATATCGAGATGCTGACCACGGCGGCGATCATTTACTGGGTAATGTCGCTGGGTCTGGAGCTGATCCAGGCCCGCATGGAGCGCCATTACGGCAAAGGCTATGAACGGCGCGGGTGAGTTTTAATTCGCTCGGCACTAGAGACAACTCCTGCAGATCAGGGGTCGTTAGCCTGACAGTTAACGCCCCGCCACTTCGCTAAATTCCCGGCCTCAATTATCAGAGGTTGGGATTACATGCCCTTTACGGCCAAAAAACTCGCGCTCACCATTACCCTCATCGTTGGCGCTGCCAACGTTCAACTGGCACAGGCGCAAGGAGGCTCGCCCTTTCAGTTTGAACTGAACCTGCTCGACGACTATTGGAATCACACCGCGCCGGAGCCTGCCTCGAGTATTGAGGGCTACCTCACTCAGCGGGCCACTACCCATAACGGCTTGCAAGTCGCCAAGGTTCTGGAACCGGCAGTGATTCGCCTGCTTGAGTCCGGCGAGTTGGATTCGGAAGAAGAGGAAGCCCTGGAGACATTCGCTGAAACGCTGGCCGGGCAACCCGGCGGTATCGGCGCCGCCCTCGAACAACTAGCTGGCAGCCAACATGCCAACCTGGCTGCCGTGACCCAGACCACCACCCAGCAACTCGGCACTCAACTGCTCTCGACCCTGCGCACATTGCCCACCGACGACGCTGGCCGCTTCTGGGTGCAAGGCCTGGGCAACAAAGGCAGCCTGGACAAACAACGCGGCAGCACCGGCCTGAAATATGGCACCCAAGGCCTGCTGCTGGGTGCCGACTGGTCGCTGGACCACGACTGGCGTCTGGGCGTGATGGGCGCAAAATCCAGCAGCCAGCTGGATGCTCAACGCTTCGCCGCCGCGTTGGACAGCTGGCACTTGGGCGGCTATGCCGTGCGCCAAGACGGCCCATTGGCCGTGCGCCTGGGCGCGATTTATAGCCGCCATGCCGGGCAGAACAAACGCAGCATCAACCTGCTCGACCACAACCAGCAGCTCAAGAGCAGTTACGCCGCCCAAAGCCAAACCCTGTTTTCTGAACTGGGCTATCAACTGGGCAACGAGGATGTGCACGTAGAGCCCTTCGCCGGCCTCGGCTATCAGCGCTATCACCGCGACAGTTTCAAGGAAACCGGCGGCCTGGCCGCGCTGAATGTCGGCTCACAAACCCAACAAAACCTGAACAGCACCCTTGGCTTGCGGCTGGCCACGGTGTATCGGTTCGACGACCAGATGAGCCTCACACCTCACGTGAGCACGAGCTGGAAACACCTTTACGGCGAAGTTGGCAGCCAGGTGCGTCAATCGTTTCGCTATGCGCCGGGCCTCATCGACGGCTTCACCACACAGGGCACCTCGCTGGACCGCAACAGCCTGGACGTTCAAGCCGGCCTGGACCTCGCAGTGTCGGCGCAACACACGGTCGGCCTGACCTACAGTGCACAAGCCGGCAGCCAGAACCAAAGCCAGGGCCTGATGGGGCAGTGGCGGATGAGCTTTTAACTGAACGGCTGAGGGAAAGGTTCGCACTGCCCAAGGTGTAAAAGCCGCCGCTGTCGCCTGAATTGCAGGCAAAAAAAGGGGGGCACCTGCCCCCCCGAGGATTAAGCGGTAGTTTCGAAGGCTGAATCAGCCTTCGATTTCAATCAGGATTTCGCCAGGGTTCACCCGATCGCCCTTGGCCACATGCACCACGGCAATCTTGCCGGCAATGGCTGCCTGCACTTCGGTTTCCATCTTCATCGCTTCGGTGATCAGCACCGCCTGGCCGGCCTTGACCACGTCGCCTGGCTTGACCAGCACATCGACGATATTGCCCGGCATCGCCGTGCTGACATGCCCAGGCTCGGTGGCGTGCTTGCGTTTGCTGCCACCGCTGCTGACAAACTGGTTAAGCGGTTCGAACACCACTTCTTCCGGCATGCCATCGATGGACAGGTAAAAGTGACGCTTGCCTTCAGCCTTCACGCCCACACCGGTGATGTCGACGCGGTAGCTTTCACCGTGCACGTCGATGACGAATTCGGTGGGCACACCTTCGCCACCGGCACTCGCCACGCCACCCGCCTCAGGGATCGGCAACAGCACTTCAGGCGTCAGGGTGCCTGCATCGCGTTCTTCCAGGAACTTGCGGCCGATGTCCGGGAACATCGCGTAGGTCAGCACGTCTTCTTCGGACTTGGCCAACGCGCCGATTTCGCCGCGCAGCTTGGTCATTTCCGGCTTGAGCAAGTCGGCTGGGCGTACGTCGATCACCTCTTCGCTGCCGATGGCCTGGCGTCGCAGCTTCTCGTTCACGGTGCCCGGTGCCTTGCCGTAGCCGCCTTGCAGGTAAAGCTTCACTTCGTTGGTGATGGTCTTGTAGCGCTCGCCGGCCAGCACGTTGAAAAACGCCTGAGTGCCGACAATTTGCGACGTCGGCGTGACCAGCGGCGGGAAGCCGAGGTCTTCACGCACCCGCGGAATTTCCGCCAGCACTTCGCTCATGCGGTTCAGTGCGCCCTGCTCTTTAAGCTGGTTGGCCAGGTTGGAAATCATCCCGCCCGGCACTTGGTTAACTTGCACACGGGTGTCGACGGCGGTGAATTCGCTTTCAAACTGGTGGTACTTCTTGCGCACGGCGTAGAAGTACAGGCCGATCTCTTGCAACAGTTGCAGGTCGAGGCCGGTGTCGAACTCGCTGCCTTTGAGCGCCGCAACCATCGATTCGGTGCCAGGGTGGCTGGTGCCCCAGGCGAAGCTGGAGATGGCCGTGTCGATGTGGTCGGCGCCGTTTTCGATGGCCTTGAGTTGGCACATCGCAGCCAAGCCGGCGGTGTCGTGCGAATGAATGAAAATCGGCAGGCTCTGCTCGGCCTTGAGTGCCTTGACCAGTTCGCCGGTCGCGTACGGCGTCAACAGACCGGCCATGTCCTTGATGGCGACCGAGTCGCAACCCATGGCTTCCAACTGCTTGGCCTGGGCCACGAACGCCTCGACGGTGTGCACCGGGCTGGTCGTATAAGCGATCGTGCCCTGAGCATGTTTGCCCGCCGCTTTGACCGCTTCGATGGCCACGCGCAGGTTACGCACATCGTTCATCGCATCGAAGATGCGGAACACGTCGATACCGTTTACGGCGGCCTTGGCGACGAAGGCTTTGACCACGTCGTCGCTGTAGTGGCGGTAGCCCAGCAGGTTCTGCCCGCGCAGCAGCATTTGCAGGCGCGTGTTAGGCAGCGCGGCGCGCAGTTGGCGCAAACGCTCCCACGGGTCTTCCTTGAGGAAGCGCACGCAGGCGTCGAAGGTCGCGCCGCCCCAGACTTCCAGCGACCAGTAGCCAACCTTGTCGAGCTTGTCGCAGATCGGCAGCATGTCGTCGGTGCGCATGCGCGTGGCCAGCAACGATTGGTGAGCGTCGCGCAGGATCGTGTCAGTTACGTAGATCTTCTTAGTCATATTCGGATCTCCTCATAGCGGCAAGTTTCAAGCTACAAGCTGCAAGTAAAAGCTGATCCGCTTTAACTTGTTGCTTGCCGCTTGCAACTTGCAGCTGCATATTTATATGCCCGCGTGTGCGGCGATGGCGGCGGCGATGGCCAGGGCCAGCTCTTCGGGTTTGCGCTTGATCGAGTAGTTGGTCAGCTCAGGGTGGCTTTCCACAAAGCTGGTATTGAACTGGCCGCTGCGGAATTCCGGGTTGCGCAGGATTTCCTGGTAATAGGCGGCGGTGGTCTTCACGCCTTGCAAACGCATGTCGTCCAAGGCACGCAGGCCACGGTCCATGGCTTCTTCCCAGGTCAACGCCCACACCACCAGTTTCAGGCACATCGAGTCGTAGTACGGCGGGATGGTGTAGCCGGTGTAGATCGCCGTGTCGGTGCGCACGCCGGGGCCGCCGGGCGCGTAGTAACGGGTGATTTTGCCGAAGCTCGGCAGGAAGTTGTTCTTCGGGTCTTCCGCGTTGATACGGAACTGCAACGCGAAACCACGGTGCTGGATGTCTTCCTGTTTCACCGACAGCGGCAGGCCCGAGGCGATGCGGATCTGCTCGCGGACAATATCGATACCGGTGATTTCTTCGGTGATGGTGTGCTCCACCTGCACCCGCGTGTTCATCTCCATGAAGTACACCTCGCCCTCGGCGAGCAGGAACTCCACGGTGCCAGCATTCTCGTAGCCCACGGCCTTGGCCGCACGCACCGACAGGTCGCCGATATAGGCACGCTGTTCCGGGGTCAGCTGCGGGCTGGGGGCGATTTCAATGAGCTTTTGGTTACGCCGTTGAATCGAGCAGTCGCGCTCGAACAAGTGCACCACGTTGCCAAAGCTGTCACCGAGTATCTGCGCCTCAATGTGCTTGGGGTTAACGATGCATTTTTCGAGGAACACTTCCGCCGAACCAAACGCTTTGGTGGCTTCGGAGATAACCCGCGGGAAGGCTTGTTCAAGCTCTTCACGGCTGTTGCAACGGCGGATACCGCGGCCGCCACCACCGGAAGTGGCCTTGAGCATCACCGGGTAACCAATTCGCTCGCCTTCGGTGAGGGCTTCGGCGATGTCGGCGACGTTGCCTTCGGTGCCCGGCGTTACCGGCACGCCGGCCTTGATCATGCTGCGGCGCGCTTCGGTTTTATCGCCCATGCGGCGAATCACTTCGGCTGACGGGCCGATGAACTTGATCCCGCGTTCGGCGCAAATATCCGCCAGTTCGGCGTTTTCCGAGAGAAAACCGTAGCCCGGGTGCAGCGCATCACAACCCGTCTCTACCGCCAGGTTCACCAGCTTGCGTGGGTTCAGGTAACCGGCCAGGGGCTCGGCGCCAATGCTGTGGGCTTCATCGGCACGTTTAACGTGCAACGCGTGGCGGTCGGCGTCCGAGTAAACCGCGACCGAGCGAATGCCCATCTCGGCGCAGGCACGCACGATTCGTACGGCAATTTCACCCCGGTTGGCGATCAGGATCTTTTTTATCACTTGGAATTTCCCTTGAGCCGATTGCTGCGTTCTTCGACCCGTTGCAACCGGGTCGGCGCGTGACCAAATGTTTCATGACAGTCGCAAGACACACATTATGCGCACTTGAGAATTAACAAAAATCAATAATAATTGGGTCATGCATAAGTAAAGACTTATAGTTGGCCGGACAGCCTGGGGCGAGAGCTAAAAAATATGCGTAAATCATTGATGCGACTGACATTACGTCAATTGCAGATATTCCATGAAGTGTGTGATTTACGCTCGTACAGCCGCGCAGCCGAGGAAATGTCCCTCACCCAACCCGCCGTTAGCCTACAAATTCGTCAGTTGGAAGAGCTGATCGGCCAGCCGCTGTTCGATTACGTCGGCAAAAAGCTCTACATGACCGAGGCCGCCGAAGCGCTGCAACGCGCCAGCCGCGATATTTTCGGGCGCCTGGAAAACCTCGATATGCAGCTGTCGGACATGCAAGGCTCGTTGCAGGGCCAGTTGAAACTGGCGGTGGAATCCAGCGCCAAGTACTTCGTGCCGCACCTGTTCGCCGCGTTCAAGCGCCAGCACCCCGAGGTGCAATTGCACCTCACGGTGGTTAATCGCGCGCAAGTGATTCGCAGGCTTTCGGACAACCGCGATGACTTGGTGATCATGTCCATGGTGCCTCAGGACATGGGGCTGGAATTCCTGCCGTTTCTTAACAACCCGATTGTCGCCGTGGCGCCACTCGACCATCCGCTGAGCCTGCAAGGGCCGCTGCGTTTGCAGGACCTGGAACCTTACACGCTGCTGATACGCGAACCGGGGTCCGGCACGCGGCTGGCCTGTGAGGAGTACTTCAAGGAGAAACGCGTGCACTTCACCCAGACGGTTGAAGTGGCCTCGGCCGAGGCACAGCGTGAATGTGTGAATGCGGGGTTGGGCGTGGCCTTGCTGACGCGCCACGCCGTCAACCTGGAGCTGGCCACCGGCGGGCTCAAGGAGTTGCCGGTGGAAGAACTGCCGCTATACCGCAGCTGGTGCCTGGTGCAGGCCAAGGCCAAACGCCTGTCACCGGTGGCCCATGCCTTCCTGGGCTTTATCCGCAGCGAGCGGGTGCAGATCAGCGCGCTGGCTGAGCGCTTCGCTGGGCAGCCACGGGTGCCTGCCAGTGGAGTTCCGGGTAGTCGGTGATGCTCTGGAGCAATTGGCGCTGGTCGCAGCGGTCTTCGATTGCACGACGGAACGCCATGCGGCGCTGGTCTTCCTGCTGACGACGGGTTTTGACGGTGCTGCTGTCTTCGTATTGACGGGCCATTTTGAGTCTCCCAATGCGAGTACGGGGAGTACAGAATGGGCGCGCTGGATGACGGTTTGGCGGCGCGCGGGTTACAGGACGATGAATCTTCTGGATAGGCAGAAAATCCAACTGTGGGAGGCGGCTTGCTCCCGAGGGCGGTGCTTCAGTCAAATCATTTAGTGACGGGCACACTGCTGTCGGGAGCAAGCCCCCTCCCACCATTGATCCTGAATCAGTCGTCGAGGGCTTTGACCGACTTGGGCGACAAGCGCAGGCTGCGCAAGCTGCGTTTCACACTCTTGAGGTGGTTGACCAGGCTCGGCCCACGCGCCATCGCCACGCCCATCGCCAGCACGTCGATCACCACCAGATGGGCGATACGTGAGGTCAGCGGCGTGTAGATTTCGGTGTCTTCGTGCACATCAATCGCCAGGTTGACCGTGGACAATTCCGCCAACGGCGTCTGGCTCGGGCACAGGGTAATCAACGTCGCGCCACTTTCACGCACCAGGTTGGCGGTGATCAGCAGGTCTTTGGAGCGGCCCGACTGGGAAATACAGATGGCCACGTCGGTCGGCTTCAAGGTAACGGCCGACATCGCCTGCATGTGCGGGTCACTGTAGGCCGCTGCCGTGAGCAGCAGCCGGAAGAATTTGTGTTGGGCATCGGCGGCGACGGCACCGGAAGCACCGAAGCCATAAAACTCGACGCGTTGGGCTTGGGACATGGCCGTCACGGCCTTTTGCAGCTCGACCGGGTCGAGTTTCTCGCGCACTTCCATGAGGGTGTGCAAAGTGGTGTCGAAGATTTTCAGGCTGTAATCAGCGACGGAGTCGTCTTCATGGATCGCAAACTGCCCGAAGCTCGCCCCCGCGGCCAGGCTTTGCGCCAGCTTGAGTTTCAAATCCTGGAACCCGGAGCAACCGATGGCGCGGCAGAAGCGCACGATGGTCGGCTCACTGATGCCCACGCTGTGGGCCAGGTCAGCCATGGAACTGTGCATCACGGCCGCAGGGTCAAGCAGCACGTGGTCGGCAACCTTGAGTTCCGATTTACGTAACAGGTGGCGTGACTGGGCGATATGTTGCAACAGGTTCAAAGGGCAGGACTCTTGTTATTGGCAGGCGCCAGGGATGTAGCAAGCTTGTAGTTATACTACAAGAATTAGCCTTTTGCCCGCCCGATGCATCACTAAATCGCCCTGCTGCCCTCTGATTCAAAGGGCGAAGGCTTTGTAGCCACCTGCGCTGCCCCGGCGTATCTAAGGAAAATCTGCATTTTTGCGTAACAACTCTGCCAGCGCATCGGCCTCCACCGGCCGACTGATCAGGTAGCCCTGCACTTCGTCGCAGTGCTCGCCCCGCAGAAAATCCAACTGCTGCTGATCTTCCACGCCCTCAGCCACCACTTTGAGCGCCAGCCCATGGGCCATGGCGATGATCGCGCGGGTGATGGCCGCGTCCTCGCGACCCTGGCCCAGGCCGCGAATAAACGTCTGGTCGATCTTCACGTAGTCCACCGGGATGCGCTTGAGGTAGCTGAGCGACGAATAGCCGGTACCAAAATCGTCAATCGCCAGTTTCACGCCCAAATCGCGCAATTGCTGGAAGGTCGCGATGATGTGCTCAACGCTGTCGAGCAGTTGGCTTTCCGTCAGCTCAAGCTCCAGGTATTGCGGGGCCAGGCCGGTTTCTTCGAGCACTTGGCGCACCAGGCTGACCAGCTTGCCCTGGCGCAACTGATGCACCGACAGGTTCACCGACACCCGAATCGGCGCCAGCCCCTGGCGCTGCCACTCGCACGCCTGCCAGCAGGCCTGGCGCAGCACAAGTTCGCCCAGCGGGACGATCAGGCCGGTTTCTTCGGCCAGGCCGATAAAGTCCCCCGGTGGCACCACGCCCCACTGTGGATGCTCCCAGCGGACCAATGCCTCGGCGGCGTTCAGCTTGCCGGTGGCCAGGCACAGTTTCGGCTGGTAGAACACTGTTAGCTGGCGCTCTTCGATGGCCTTGCGCAGGTGGTTTTCCAGCTGCAAACGCTCCAGCGTGCTGGCTTGCAGGCTGTCGGTGTAGAACTGGAAGTTATTCCCGCCCAGGTGCTTGGCGTGTTGCATGGCCATGTTCGACTGGCTGACCAGCGCAGAAATTTCCCGCGCGTTATCCGGCAACAGGCTGACGCCCATGGAGGCGCTGACCACTAATTCATGCCCTTCCACGGTCACCGGCACCCGCAGCTTGGCCAGCAGCCGTGTGGCCACGCGCGCCAGGCTCGACAAGTTGCCGTAGGCGTCGAACAGCACGGCAAACTCGTCGCCGGACAGCCGCGCAATGGTGTCGGCCTCGGGCAAGGCGTTGATCAAACGGCGCGCCATTTTCTGCAACAGTTGGTCGGCGACTTCATGGCCCAAGCTGTCGTTAAGCAGCTTGAAGCGGTCGAGGTTGATATGCAGCAGCGCCAGGCTGCGCCCGCCCTGGCGCACGCGTTGATGGGCTTCGCGCAGGCGTTCGCGAAACAACGAGCGGTTGGCCAGGCCGGTCAGTTCGTCATAGTGGGTGAGGTAGCGCATGCGTTCTTCAGATTCGCGCCGCGCCGACAGATCGGCGAAGAAGCCCACGATATGGCTGACATTTCCGCGCACATCGCGCACTACATTCAGCTGCAGCCATTGCGGGTACAACTCGCCGTTTTTGCGCGTTTCTACCAGCTCGCCCTGCCAGGTGCCATGGCTAAGCAACGCTTGGCGAATCACCGGGAAATGGCGGCGAGCATCACGGCTGCTGGGCAATTCCACGACATTGCGCCCAAGCATGTCGTCGATGTTAAAACCGGTAACGCGGCTGAAGGCTTGGTTGACGGCGATCAGCGCGTAGTTCGGGTCGAGAATCACGATGCCTTCGCTGGCGGCCTCGAACACCGTCGAGGCCAGGCGCTGCTGTTCCTCCAGGGCCTTGCCGGCGCTGATGTCACGGCGCGTACCGAGCATGCGCGTCACGCGGCCGCCGGGTTCACGTTCCACAGCGCGGCCACGGTCTTCGACCCATACCCAATGGCCGTCGCCGTGGCGCACGCGGTACTCCACCAGATAGTCCTCGCTGTGGCCTTTTAAATGCGCCACCAGCGCGCGCTTGAGCAGCGGCACGTCGTCGGGGTGCAAGCGCGGCTTAAGGTCGCTGAGCATCCCCGTGACGTATTCGGGTTCCAGGCCGAACAGTTCTTTAATTTGGGTGTGGTGCACCGCGTCGGTTTGCAGGTTCCAGTCCCACAGCCCCAACTCGCTGGCCTGCAAGGCCATGGCCAGGCGCGCCTCGCTTTCGCTCAAGGCGAGGCTGGCGGCGTTCAGCTCTTGGCTGCGTTGCGCCACGCGGTCTTGCAGGCCGATTTGCGCCTCGCGCAGTTCCTGTTCGACTTGGCGACGCTGCTCGACCTCACGCACCAGCTCCTGATTCAACTGCTCGCTGCGCTGGTGCGCCTGCTGTAAATGCTCGATCAATGCCTGGTTCTGAAAACGTCGCAACAAGCCGCGCTGGATCAGCCGGTTGACCTGCCACGCCACCAAGCTCAGGGACCCCAGCAAAATCAAGCCGAGCACGCCCCAGCCTTGCTGCTGCGGGGCGCCATTCCAAAACAGGTAAACGATGGCCGGCACCAGGCACGGCAGGGCAAATGACAGGAATGCGGGCAGGCTCACGGCGTAGGCCACGCTGGCCGAGAGCGTTGCCGCGCCGATCAGCCCGAACACCCAAGCCTGTTGTGTAAAACTGTCCACCGGTACAAGCGCAATGGCCGCCGTGGCCAGGGTCAAGCCGCTGACCGCCGAGCCGAGCATGAACATCCGCCGCCAGATAGGTTGAGCTTGTCGGCTGGGCATCGCCGAATCAAACGCCGCCACCTGAATCACGCGCATGGCGACCAAAGCGAGCAGCCAGACCAACCAGATGCTGTCCAACAGGATCTGTCGGGGGCTCCAGAGCATCCAGGCGCATACCAGGCCGTTCACCAACATTAGTAAGGTCGGCAGCAATGAACCCTGATACAGCAGGCGCGTGCGTTCGACCGCCATTTCGGTTGCGAAGTGTTTACGGATAACCTGCGCCGGTGCCAGCGTGGGGCCGAACAGGTCAGGACTGAGGGTCATAGGCAGTGTTCTTATAATGGTGAGCCCGAAACGTCGACGGAGCATACACAAGCAAGCGCTTGGGCCAAACTGCTCCACGTCATAAAAACTGCCTGACAAACCACCGCAAACCTCCGGGCCAGAGGCCTTGAGCAAGCCCCTGCGCGGCCTGCGGGGCATGACCGACCGGTCATCACCCGCACTATAATGTTTCACCGGCCCGGTGCGCTGCTGCTGTTTTGCATCGACCACCCAGCATTGGGATTTGCCCCACTCCGCCGAGGGCCATAGAATGCGCTGATGCGCGATGACCTCTCCCTTTTGCTGAACTCTCTCAACGATGCCCAACGCCAGGCCGTCGCGGCCCCCGTTGGCCGTCAGTTGGTCCTGGCCGGTGCTGGCTCCGGTAAAACCCGAGTGTTGGTGCACCGTATCGCCTGGTTGATCCAGGTCGAAAACGCGTCCCCACATTCCATCCTGTCGGTGACCTTCACCAACAAGGCTGCTGCCGAGATGCGCCACCGCATCGAGCAGTTGATGGGCATCAGCCCGGCCGGCATGTGGGTCGGCACTTTCCACGGCCTGGCGCACCGCCTGTTGCGGGCACATTGGCAGGAAGCGGGCTTGAGCCAGACCTTCCAGATTCTCGACAGCGACGACCAGCAACGTTTGGTCAAGCGCGTGATGCGCGAACTGGGCCTCGACGAACAGCGCTGGCCCGTCCGCCAGGCGCAGTGGTTTATCAACGGTCAGAAAGACGAAGGCCTGCGCCCGCAGCATATTCAGGCCAGCGGCGATTTGTTCCTGGCCACCATGCGCAGTATTTATGAAGCGTACGAAGCTGCCTGCGCGCGCGCTGGCGTTATCGACTTCTCCGAGCTGCTGCTGCGCGCCCTCGACCTGTGGCGCGACAACCCTGGCTTGTTGGCCCATTACCAAAAGCGCTTCCGGCATGTGCTGGTGGACGAGTTCCAGGACACCAACGCCGTGCAGTACGCATGGCTGCGCTTGCTCGCCAAAGGTGGCGACAGCCTGATGGTGGTGGGCGATGACGACCAGTCGATCTACGGCTGGCGTGGCGCAAAAATCGAGAACATCTACCAGTATTCCGAAGACTTCCCGGACGCGGTGACCATCCGCCTGGAGCAAAACTATCGCTCCACCGCCGGTATCCTCAAGGCCGCCAACGCCTTGATCGCCAACAACACCGGGCGCCTCGGCAAAGAGCTGTGGACCGACGGCGGCGAAGGCGAAGCGATCAACCTGTACGCCGCTTTCAACGAACACGATGAAGCGCGCTACGTGGTGGAAACCATCGAGAGCGCGCTGAAAACCGGCCTCGCGCGTAGCGATATCGCGATTTTGTACCGTTCCAACGCCCAATCGCGGGTGCTGGAAGAAGCCTTGCTGCGTGAACGCATCCCGTACCGCATCTATGGCGGCCAGCGCTTCTTCGAGCGTGCCGAAATCAAAAACGCCATGGCTTACCTGCGCTTGCTGGAAGGCCGTGGCAACGATGCGGCGCTGGAACGGGTGATCAATATACCGACGCGTGGCATCGGCGAAAAAACCGTTGAGGCTATTCGCGACCACGCCCGCCACGCCGATGTGTCGATGTGGGAAGCGATGCGCTTGCTGATCGCCAATAAAGGCCTGACCGGTCGCGCCGCCGGTGCGCTGGGTGTGTTTGTCGAGCTGATCGAGAATTTGGCGGCCAAGTGCATGGAAATGCCCCTGCACCTGATGACCCAAACCGTGATCGAGCAGTCGGGGCTGATTGCCTATCACGAAGCGGAAAAGGGCGAGAAAGGCCAGGCACGGGTAGAAAACCTTGAGGAACTGGTCAGCGCCGCCCGCGCGTTCGAAAACACCGAGGACGATGAAGAGCTGACCCCGCTCGCCGCCTTCCTTGGCCATGCATCGCTGGAAGCCGGTGATACGCAAGCCGATGAGCATGAAGACAGCATCCAGCTGATGACCTTGCACAGTGCCAAGGGCCTGGAGTTTCCGTACGTGTTCCTGGTGGGCATGGAAGAAGGCCTGTTCCCGCACAAGATGAGCCTGGAAGAACCCGGCCGCCTTGAAGAAGAACGTCGCCTGGCCTACGTGGGCATCACCCGGGCCATGCAGAACCTGGTGATGACCTACGCCGAAACCCGACGCCTGTACGGCACTGAGACCTACAACAAGGTGTCGCGCTTCGTACGTGAAGTGCCGAAGGGGCTGATTCAGGAAGTGCGCCTGTCGAATAGCGTGAGCCGCCCGTTCGGCGGCGGCCAGCAGCAAAACTCCAGCAGCATGTTTGCCGGTTCCGAAATTCCGGAAACACCGTTCAGCCTTGGCCAACTGGTCAAACATTCGATCTTCGGCGAGGGCGTGATCCTCAACTTCGAAGGCGCCGGTGCCCAAGCGCGGGTGCAGGTGAATTTCGCCGAAGGCAGCAAGTGGCTGATGATGGGCTACGCGAAACTCGAAGCAGTCTGACCCCTTCCAACGGATCGTTCCTGCGCGGCGCGTGGGAATGATCCGCGGCCGCGGCCTTGTATTTCAGCAGTACGGGCCAATATCTGTAATTAGTCCTACGGATCATTCGGAATAGGTCCTACGCAAAAATCCGAAACACTCTGCCGCTAGCCAGTGTCTCTGCACCTGTGCAACATGGCGCGCGTGCAATCCACAAATGGGAATTCCCTTTATGAAACGTTTTCTTAGCATCGCCATGGCGTTGTGCATCGGCCTGACGATGAGCATCGACGCCAACGCCAAACGCTTCGGCGGCGGTAAAAGCATGGGCTCGGCACCGACCCATCAGACCAGCCAAATGGCGCCATCCGCCGGTGGCGCGGGCGGTGCAGCGGCGACTGCAGGCGCAGCCGGTGCTGCTGGCGCCGCAGCCAAGGCTGGCGGTGCTTCACGCTGGTTAGGCCCGTTGGCCGGTATCGCCGCCGGTGGCCTGCTCGCTTCCATGTTTATGGGCGGCGGCTTCCAAGGCATGCAGATCTTCGACATCCTGATTCTGGCCGTCATCGGCTTTGTGATCTTCCGCTTTATCGCCGCCCGTCGACGCAAGCAGCAGGAGCACATGGCTCCAGCCGGCGCGCCGATGCAGCGTGAAGTGTTCGAGCAAAAGCCAGCCACAGGTTCGATCTTCGGTGGTTCGGCAGCACCTGCCGCGCGCCCGGTCATCAACGCACCGGCCTGGTTCAACGAAGAGCGTTTCATTGAAGCGGCCCGCAGCCACTTCCAGGCCCTGCAGCAACACTGGGACGCCAACGAGATGGACAAGATCTCCGAGTTCGTGACCCCACAACTGCTGGAGTTCCTCAAACGCGAACGTGCCGACCTGGGCGACGGTTTCCAGTCGACCTACATCGACGACCTGCGCGTGCAGTTGGAAGGTGTGGACGATCGCGCCGACAAGACCATCGCCACCCTGACGTTCAGCGGTGTGTCGAAGACTTCGCGCTTCGACCAGGGCGAAGTGTTCAGCGAAAGCTGGAACATGGAACGCGCCCAAGGCGACAACCAGCCGTGGCTGGTTGCCGGTATCCGCCAAAACGGCTGATAGCTGCGCGTTTGAGCACCTGCTAATAAAACCCTGGGCATAGCCCGGGGTTTTCTATTTCACGGTTGCACTTATAGCAAGCTACTGTATAAAGCGCCCCTATCACCGCGCCATTTAGCAAGAGGATCCCGGCCGTGGAAGAAATTATCGAACAATTGCGTGAAGCCAACGAACCGGTCCCGGTTCCTCTGGAACTGCCTGACGAAGACCAACTGGTGGAAATCGAAGAACAACTGTTCATCGACATCCCCTTTGTCTTCCGCGAATTCCTGCTCACCGTCAGCGACGTGGTGTACGGCAGCCTGGAGCCGGTGACCGTCACCGACCCGCAGTCCCACACCTACCTGCCGGACGTTGCCGCCAACGCCTGGGATGCCGGTGTTGACCGCAGCATGATCCCGATCTGCCAAGACGGCGATGACTACTACTGCGTCGAGGAGGACGGCACTGTGGTGTTGTGGTCCGGCGAAGAAGAACTTGTCACCGAAGAAACCTGGGAATCGGTATGGCACTGGGCGCGGGACGTCTGGCTGGAAAGCTGATAGCCCAGGCACATCTGTTTGGGTGACTGGGCTTGTGCTGACAACAAGCCCAGCGGCCTTAATGCTCCGGCGTGTCTTTGTGGTTATCCAGCGTCTCCAGCAAGGCGACCTGCATCCGCGTGTGCACGCGGATGAACCACCGCCAGAGCACAGCCGCCACCGCCGCCGTGACCACCGCGATCAGCACCAGCAACTTGTTGGTCGGCAAAATACTCGCGGACAAGGCTGCCAATAGCAGGAAAATCACCAACAGCGAAAGGATGGGGATCAGTTCCGCGATGACCCGTCGCACCCGCTGGGTATGCCGCCCGGCCATCTCCGGCTTCACGCTCATCTCCGCCAGCAACATCGACAGCGCCTTGAGCTTGCGGTACGCCGCAATCAGAAACGGCAACGACAACAGCAACGCCGCGCCCCAGATCAACGCTTTTTGCCAGCTTGGATCACTGATCCAACCCTGCAAATACCCGCCGATGCGCGCCGCGAAAAAGCTGCCGGTGAAGAAAATCGCCACCACCAACGCCAGATTTACCCCGACTTGCAGGATGATCTTGCGAATCAGCGACGCCAGCATCACGCCCTCGCCTTGCGGCTGAATGTTGCGTAGCCATTCGCCGTACATGCCAAACACGCGACTCATGCGCTTGGGCATCACTGCCGCAATCTTTAACGACAGCGGGTCAGCCGCGCGGATCAGGTAGGGCGTGAGCAATGTGGTGATCACCGAGACCGCCACTGCCACCGGGTACAAGAAGTCGCTGGTCACCTGCAGGGTCACGCCCAACGCGGCGATGATGAAGGAAAACTCGCCAATCTGTGACAGCCCCATGCCCACACGCAGCGAGGTACGGCCATCATTGCCGGCGATAAACGCGCCAAGGCCGCAGGACAGCATCTTGCCCAGCACCACGGCGACGGTGATCACCGCGATCGGCCAGGCGTATTGCAGCAGGATTTGCGGGTCTATCATCAGGCCGATAGCGACAAAAAATATCGCACTGAACATGTCGCGAACGGGCTCGATCAGACGCTCGATCTTCACCAGCTGGCGAGATTCGGCCATGATCGCGCCGATCAGGAACGCCCCCAGCACCATGCTGTATTCCAGCTTCACCACCAACAGGCAAAAGCCGAAACACAGGCCCAATACGGTGATCAGCAGCATCTCGTTGCTTTCGAACTTGGCCACGTACGCCAGCAGGCGCGGCACCAGCAAAATACCGATGACCAGCGCGACGATCATGAACAGTGAAAGTTTGCCGACGGTGGAGAACACCTCGCCGGAGCTGACCGTACCGCTGACCGCAATGCTCGACAACAAGGCGATGATGCCGATACCGAGGATGTCTTCAACAATCAGCACGCCGAAAATCAACTGGGCGAAACGCTGGTTTTTCATCTTCAGGTCGTTCAGCGCTTTTACGATGATGGTGGTCGAGGAGATCGCCAAAATCGCGCCGAGGAACAGCGAGTCCATGGTGTTCCAGTCGAACCAGCGGCCGATTTCGTAGCCGATCCAGATCATCAGGATAATTTCCAGGAACGCCGCGATGAACGCGGTGGCACCAACCTTGAACAGCTTGCGCAGGCTGAACTCCAGGCCGAGGCAGAACATCAGGAAGATCACCCCCAGCTCGGCGAGGGTCTTGATCGTGTCTTCGTCGTGAATCAGGCCAAACGGCGGCGTGTGAGGGCCGATGATGAACCCGGCGACGATATACCCCAGCACCACCGGCTGTTTGAGGCGGTGAAACAGGATGGTGACAACCCCTGCCACCAGCATGATCACGGCCAAGTCCTGGATAAAGCTGATGGCGTGCATGGCGACAGACTCCTTGAGGGTACCGGCGCTTTTCCCACTTCCGCCGCAGCGCCGAAAGGGCGCAAGAAGCGGAAGGAAAAGTCTGCCTTGATCGTAAGAAACGCCCTGAGTTGGGCTTTTGAAGGTTAACACCGCGACTTCCGGCAGAAAGCCGGTGCAATATATGGAAACAGATCGGTGCACGCGTGACGGCAAGCCGCCCACCGGCGTCCCGTTAGGGATAGCGCTGTAAAGATTCCAGCACCCGCAGAGGTGCCCTCCCCAAACGATGCCTACAACCCGTGAGTGTGCTATGGAACCCGGAAACGCCCAGCTGTCGATGACGGTATTGATGACCCCTGACATGGCCAACTTCTCAGGCAATGTTCACGGCGGCACCTTGCTCAAATACCTCGACGAAGTCGCCTACGCCTGCGCAAGCCGTTATGCCGGTCGTTATGTAGTCACATTGTCGGTAGACCAGGTGATTTTTCGCGAGCCGATCCATGTCGGTGAGTTGGTGACCTTCCTCGCCTCGGTCAACTACACCGGCAACACCTCGATGGAAGTGGGCATCAAGGTGGTGACCGAAAACATCCGCGAGCGCTCGGTTCGCCACACCAACAGCTGCTTTTTCACCATGGTGGCCGTAGACGATCAGCGCAAACCCGCCGCCGTACCGCCGCTGCAGCCCCACAACAGCGAAGACAAGCGCCGGTTCGTGCAAGCCCAGCAGCGTCGGCAGATTCGCCAAGAGTTGGAGAAGCGCTACCAGGAAATCAAAGACGAGGCGCCGTAAAGTCCAGGCTGAAAAGGCGTGTGGGAGATTCTATGGTTTTGGGGAAGCCTCCAAAACCGCTTTTGACTGGTATTCACTCAAGTTTTTCATAAGAGAAAACGCGATGCGAGCCAGCTTGCGGGCGATGATAACCAGGGCCTGAGTCGTTTTCAGGCCTCTGGCCAAGTAGCCTTCATACAGGTATTTCCAGGCTTTTGATTTGATACCTGCTGACGCCGCGTTATGCAGCAACCGTCGTATCTCAGAGTCTCCTTGCTTACTCAGTGAGCGGCGTCCGCTCATTTGCCCTGATTCAGACACCCTCAAATCCATTCCCAAGAACGCGATATACG